>JBKHCX010000047.1:0-16552 GCA_046541615.1 Puniceicoccaceae bacterium | reverse complement strand
GCGGGTCAGCCGGGCGGCTTCTTCGAACGCCCCCGCGCGCACTTCGTTCGAAAAACGGGCGTCCTCCGCCTTTTTCAACAGTTCGGACAGCCGCCGGGCGGTCGCGGCTGGATCAAAATCCGTTTTCGCAACGGTTCCGGGCGCCGGATAGAAGGGGATGGCTTCGTCGAGCCGGTTTTCCCGGGCGAGCCGTCGGGCGAGAAGGTAGCGCATGCGCCCGGTTGTGGATTCCCGCGGCAACGATGGCGGGGTCTCTAAAGAAGTTCCCTCCGGGTAGTGGAGATCGACCAGTGCGAGCAGCTCATCGGTGGTGAGGCAGCGTTCGGCGAGAAAAGCGGCGTCTTCCCAATAGTGGGGCGCAAGCAGGCGCAGCGCTTCCCGGTAATCGCGCCGCTCGAGCCGGATGAGCCCGAGTTCACCCGAAAGCCGTTGCAGGGGCCCTTCATTTCCAAGTGTGAGATCCGCAACGGTCGCGCCTCCGGTGCCGTCGGGGTTCTCGTTGCTCCGGAGGAGGGCGATGGCTTGGGAGTAGTTCAGGGCGGCGGATTCGAGGTCCCCTTCGGCTAGATTCAGTTTGGCCGTGAGCCAACGGTTGGCGAGGGTCCCGGGCGAGCCCAGGGAGCACCAGTGGCGGGCTTCCTCGAGATCGCCGGCCTGATAGGAGATGAGGGCGAGATGGTCGATGGAAGCGGGGTGGTGTCGGTCGAACTTCCGCAGTATCCCCAGCCAGCGCCGGCGCGTCCGGGTGATCTTCTCCGCGTCGCGGAAACGGGTGTCGGCCGAAGCGATCCAGGCGCTCATGAGGCGGCGCAGTCCGGGGTCGGCCGCGTAGCCGGCGAGGGTTTCATCGCTCTGGCCGAACGCGCGGCTCAGGCTCCAGACGATGGACGGAATGTCCTCGGCTCCGCACGCGTTGCCCTGCAGGTAGAGTTCGAGAGCGGTTCCGTAATCCTGCTGGAGAAAGTGGGTGCGGGCCTCCCATCCGTAACTCGCGGCGGCCAGCCCGAGAGGATCGGGATAGCCCTCCGCGGCCGCCGCGCGGGCTTTCCGGAAATGCCGCCGGGCGTAAACGGGATCGGTTTCGTGGGTGAGGCGACCGAGCATGTAATGCGTCCAGACCAAGCGCTGGTCGAAGCCGGGTGGCTTCTCGTCGATCAGGGTCTCCCACGCTTCCCGGGCGAGGTCTTCGCGATCCGACCGGAGCGTCCGATAGAAAAAGGCGCCCCGCAGGTAGAGGAGAAAACCGCGGGGAAGGTCTTCGGAGAATTCCTCCAGGGGGGCTTGGAGCGATTCTCCGCCCGCTGCTTCGCGGCCGGCGGTGATCGCGCGGGCCTGTTGATAGGCTTGGATAACCTCGGCCCGGCGCTCCGGGGGAGCCGCCGTTTGCTGGAGAAAGGCAAGCAGTCCGGCGAGACGGGCTGTTTCGGGGTCAACATCGGCACTGTGAAATTCAGGAGCCCGCTCCTTGATGGCCAGGCGAATCTCCGTGTGGAGCAGCAGGGAGGGTGGAGCGGCCCATGCGGCCTCGCCTTCGTCCAGAATCCAACGGTCGAAATACGGACCGCATGCAAGGAGGGGCGATGCGGCAACCGAAAAAACGAGGACGAGGATTCTAGGGAACGAAATCATGGACGAGGATGGGGTGCGGGTTGGTGTCGTCAGTCAGGCGCAGCCAGGCGATGGTCCGCGATTCGGCGGGTCGCAGGGTCGGGCTCGGGTGGGGGCGTGTCAGGGAGAGCGGATCGGAGTCCGACCAGACATACCCATTGGAGCCGTCTCCGGCGAGAAGGTGTGTGGGACTCAGCCGCGTGCCGACCGTCGCGGGGAGTGTTTCTTCCGTTTCGCCCTGGTTCTCCACCAGGATGCGAATCAATCCGTTTTCGCCCTTCTCGGCTCGAACCTCAAGGCGGCTTTCCGGAGAACGGCCCTGCCGGACGGCCCTGAGGGTTTCAATCGGCCAATTCCAATGATCTTCGGGAGTGGGCAGACGGAACCAGAGCAGACCCGCAAGGTTTCCGGGTGGTTTCCGGGTCCATTCCCGGACAAGACCGGCCATTTCGTCCGGATCCGCCGCGAGACGGACGACTGTGGCCGGGGCCGCGGCGAGAGATTCGGGCGGAAACCCCTCCGCTGCCAGCCGGGTGAAGTTTCCGGCCCCGTCGAAGAACAGCGCGTAGCCGTAGGTCGGCAAGGCGACCCGGAAAGGCACCCCGATCCGATTGGCGCTCCGAACGGAGCGGCGCGCTTCTTCCGGGTCGCAGAGCGGAGGTATCTCCCGGACCGAGGACGGCCTCCGGAATGAATGGACCTGGAGCACGTAGCCGTCGGTGGCGCGGGCGAGAGCCGGGAAGGCCGGGTGGGGGAGCCAGGTGGGAAGAGCGGTGATGGTCAGCGGAGTCGGAGCGACCGCCTCGCGGAGGGCTTCGACCCAGGACCGGTAGTCGGCGAGCCGGGCGGTGGCGGCATCGAAATCGACCTGTAGTTCGGCGGGGCGGACTCCGGCTGTCCGCCATTCTTCCACGACCGAAACCGCCAGATCGCACAGGAAACGGGTGGTTGGGTCGCCCCGGTCGAAGGTGCCGTCGAATGGACCCAGGCGGAGGACCGGCGAAACCGGGACGGACAAGCCGGAAAGGGTGTCCAGCGGCAGATCCGGACGGCTGACGACCGGATTTTCGCCCGTCCAGGCCACTTCGGCGGCGAGCAGGTGCAGTCCGGCGAAGGATCCGGCTTCGCTCCGCACGGCGCCGCCCACCGCGGGTGTCCACGCACGTTGCCAGACGTAGGCTTCCTGCGGAAGAGGCCGCTTCGCGTTCTCCGGTTCCCCGCATCCCGCCAGCGACGCCAAGCCGAAAACCGCCGCCAGGATCCGTCGAACGCCCATGCCGGGAGAGCAGACCGGGTGGGGAGGCAAACGTCAAAGCCAATGTTGGTGTCCTTTCGGCCTTGCTTTTCGAGGGATTTCGGTCTGTCTGGCTGGCATGGTCACCAGAGAGGAAATCAACCGGCGGATCGAAGCTTACGCCGACGCGGTTCGCGGGAGGGACGCCCGGGCGGTTTCGCTTTTGTTCGCCGGGCGGTTCGACCATGTGGTCCATGGCGCCGGCGGTGATCCCGATAATCCGTGGAACACCAAGAAGGAGACCGATCGGGAGGGCATCCGCGCGATCTACGAGGGCTTCTTCGCCGGAGTGGAGGAGATGGAGGTCGCATACACCGACCGGATCATCGACGTCGAAGGGAACGCGGCGGCCCTGGTCGTGCGGGTGCGCGCCGGCGGGGTCCGGATGGAGAACGCCCTCCAGATCAAGTGGGACGACGACGGAAAGATCGTGTTTTTCTACAATTGGTACGGAGAAGCGGTGTGACTGTTCCCGAACCGGAGTTCGGGATTGCCAATTGCTTTTGCCGCCGGGGTGTCTCGGCAAGTATGTGAAGCTGTCGATGATTTATTAAGCATTTAATCCTTGCCACCCTTGAAAACCGGTTGCATCCAGCTTCTACGATGAGGCGACTTTTCATTTTTTTCCTATGCGTATTGGGTCCCACTGTGACCCGGGCTCAAATCAGTGCCCCTGAAGTTGTCCTCCATGAAGGCCATATCACCTCGCAGACATCCTTTCTCCCGGCGGGTGCCGCCAGTGAAAGCGGGACGCTTCACCCAGGGCAGGGTGGCATCGGAGATGGGGTTTACTTTGGAGGCTACCTCTGGATAGCGATGCCGGTGAGTGCTTATAACGGTCAATCGGGTCCGCAAATCGTTCTTTTTCCCGTGGCCGGCACGTCGGCTCCTGGTGCGGATGAGCCGCTTCCCTTTGCACTCGGCAAATTGAACAACGACCTCTTCACCCCGCAAAACAACGTGGAGTTGGTCGCTTGGGGGGAGGAACTCTGGGTGATTAGCTGGGACACCCAGGCAGCCAGCGATCAAGTCCATTTTGCCCCGCTTACCCTGAATCCGAGCTGGGATTCCGGAAATCCTCAGAGTCTGCCCTTTTTCGCCACCAATCCGGGTAGCAGCGGCAATTTCATCCAGTCGGACAATGTTACCATGAGCGGCCTCAGCGCCGAACTGATTAATGATGAGCTGACAATTTTCACTTGGACGGGAGACCACTTGGACGGTTACCATATCGGAGTTACCAGCAGCTCAAAGGCCGATTTTTTCGGAGATACGCATTACATTAGTCTCGGGGAACAGTTACACTACACAGGGCTTTTCGACACCCATGTTTTTATCGGTGGGGAGACTACGAATATACCAGGTGCGGAGCTTGAGGAGCTGAATGTGCTCTTTGTGGCTGTGAGTGAGGATTGCGGAAAGGGCGGCAATCAGAACATTCTCATGCAAGCCATCCCGGCAAGCGAACTCAAGTCAACGGATCGTATCGACACCGTTGAAACGCCCTACCTTGCGAATTCGGGGATCTTTACGGAAGATCCCTTCACGGCCTACTCGGTCAGGGTGTCCGACGGAGCCTGCGACTTTCAAAACAGTCAGCTCTTCGGCGTCGGCGGTGTGACCCTGGCGATCTTCGGCCAGGTGCCGGAAGCCCCCCACTTTCCATGGTTTGTTGCCACAGCTCCATTGCTCTACTCTTTCGGTCCCTCTACCGACACAGGGTCCATTCCGGAGTTCAGCTACCCGAGCGGGGGCTTTATTCCCAGCCAGGATCCAAATTTCGCGTTCAGCCTCGGCGTGCAGAGGGTGTTGGTGGATGAGCCGGTCGCCGGAACGGTCCAGGACTATGCGGTGTTCGCCACCCTATCCGGACTCGCCGATCAGAGTTCCCTGGTCGGCCAATTCCAAGCGGCTCCGGCCAACCAGCTTCAACCTTTGCCCCGAACGGTCGTGGATACCAGTGTCCCCGCATCCCAGGGGGAGGCGGAGGCACTCAGCGAAGCCTGGACCCTGCTCGGTGTTATCCATGGTCCGCCGCCTGCGGCCTTCAACGATGATCCGGGCAATAATACCTCTGTCAGTTTCGAATGGAGTAGCTCCAGCACCGACGGCACTTCCTTGACGGTTTCTCAAAGCAACAACACCCAGGTTAGCTTTACCGGACAGCGCACGACACCTGTTTTCCAGGCAAAACTCGAAGTGGGCAACACGCTCACCGATGTGACCAAGACCAACACGGTCAACCAAGTGACCATCGCTAACAATAGCGGGGAACATACCCTGAATGCCATCTCAGGAAATGCCGGCAATGAGGTGCTCAACCAAGGTTTCCTCATCTACCTAATGCCGGAATTCAACAATCAGGCCTACAAGACCTTCTCGTTTCGGGGAAATGACCTTGAAACCGTGGCGTTCGTCTCTTGGATCGGCAAAACAACGCTGCAGCCGGTCGAATATACGATCAATAATACGAATGCCGCGTCGAATTTCAACAGCAGCTATCTTTTGAACCTCAGCACCGGGATGGCCAACACGCCGGGAGTGATTGATCTGCCGGCCTGGTCGGAGATACCCGCAGATCCAAACTCCGCCGAGGTCTCCCAGGACCTTTCCCCCGGACTCTACAGCGAGGGGATGCCGTTTACGAATGCTGCAATCGACTTTACAAACACCAAGACCCGCACGAACACGAACGAAACAACTGAGATGAACTTCGTGAAGTCCGAGATAAAAGTCGGTTTTGATGCGACCACTCCAGCGGGCAAGTGGGGCTTCCACGTAGGCCTCAACATCAGTGGATCGCAAACAAAGACGAACACCTTGGCTACGACGACTTCGAAGACTTTCAAACAGGGCATTACCTATTCCATGCAGGAGATCCTGGTGCCGGATTCCGCACCTCCCGCCGGGAGCGCTTGGTACAGCTCTGTCACGATAACACCCTTTCTCTTGCTGCCCGATGAACCGGGGCAAGGTGACTGGATTCCCTCTTCCAGGCAGGGTGACCAGCCCTTTCTCCTTACATGGACTGCCGCTGCCACGCCCATCCAGGCGGGAACGGGCGATATTCCGTATGCCTCGGTTTTTCCCTGGCTTTACGATCGCGAACAGCAAAAGTGGTTTTACGTTCCTGTTGAGTATGCGCCCGAACGAGGTGTGGTATTTTCGAATGTATCCGGCGGTTGGCTGTACAGCCCCTTTTTCGGGTGGACGGGCTTCGGGGATGAGCCGGAATCCTTCGGTGGCTGGGTGTATTCGGAACGTTTTGGATGGATGAGGTTTGAACGAGCGGGACAGGATCTTTTTCTCTGGATCCCGATGTTGAATTCCTGGTTCCGGGTGAATGGGGATGGTAGTTATACAAGCTCTGGATGGGGTAGATTGGTTCCAGAGGGAATGAATCGCTACCAGTCCTCCGTGTTCGGCGGTCTGACCACAGGTGATTTCGGTGGATGGGTTGCCGGTGACCGTTTTGGCTGGATGTGGACCAACGGCGATGGCACCTGGTTTTGGAGTCATGACCGCCAGGAGTGGATGGGCGTCACTTCCGGAGGTGGAATTTGGTCGACCGCTGAACAGAGGTTTCTCTAGTTTTCGCCGGGAAGCCGGCGGGCTGGCTTTTCGATTTATCGGTTGTCCGGCCGGAAGAATGGTTTTGTGATTGGGGCTTGCCCGGAGGGAGCCGCTCGCCCATGGGTTGGGTTGAGGGTGTTGATGGCCGGAAAACTGAAGGGAACGATCGAGCGCATTGTTTTTTCGAACGAGGAGAAACAGTTTCTCGTCGCCGAGTTTTCGCCGGAAGAGGGCGGGGGGAAGGTTACCGTGACCGGGGTGCTGCCCGGGGTCCAGTGCGGCGAGTCCCTGGTCCTCGAGGGGGAGTGGGTCAGCCATCCCCGGCACGGAAGGCAGTTCCGGGTGGACGGGTTCGAGTCGCGCCTGCCTTCCTCCGTGCACGGGATCCGCAAGTATCTCGGCAGCGGTCTCATTCCGGGCATCGGGAAGACCTATGCGGCGAAGATCGTCGATCACTTCGGGAGCGAGACTCTGGATGTGATCTCCACGAAATCCGCCCGTCTGCGCGAGGTGCCGGGGATCGGCAAAGAGCGGGCCCGGAAGATCAAGGAGGGCTGGGAGGAGCACCACGCCTTCCGGCAGGTGATGATCTTTCTCCAGACCTACGGGGTTTCCGCCGCCCGCTGCCTGCGCCTGGTGAAACGCTACGGGGAGGAGACCGAGAAAATCCTCCGCGCCGACCCCTACCGCCTGGCCGACGAGATCGAGGGGATCGGCTTCCGGACCGCCGACCAGATCGCGGTCAACCTGGGGCTTCCGAGCGACGGGCCGGAGCGCATCCAGGCGGGCCTTTCCTTTTCGCTTCAGCAGGCGGCCGACGAGGGCCATACCGCGCTGCCCCGCGGCGACCTGGTCTCGCGGGCGGCGGAAATCCTCGGACTGCCCGGAGACTCCGTCGATCCGGTTCTCGCCCGGGCCGTCGAGGGCGGGAGGATCGTCGCGGTGGCCGGGGGGACGCTTCTCCAGCAACCCGATCTGGCGCGGGCCGAGGGGCGGCTCGCCAAGGCCGCGCGGCGGCTCGCCGGGGCGGCGTCCGTTCTCCCGGAGATCCGGATCGACAAGGCCGTGGAGTGGGCCGCCGCGCAGGCCGGTTTCACCTTCGCGCCCGAGCAGGAGGAGGCCCTGCGGACCGCCCTCGGGAGCCCGCTGTCGATCCTGACCGGCGGACCCGGCACGGGCAAGACCACCATCCTCCGCTCGCTGGTGTCCATCCTCGAGGCGAAACGGGTGCGGGTCGCCCTGGCCTCCCCGACGGGGCGCGCCGCCCAGCGCATGAGCGAGGCCTCGGGCGCGCCGGCGAAGACCATCCACCGGCTGCTCGAATACAATCCGGGCACCGGGGGCTTCGTCCACCACGAGAAGAATCCGCTGCCGGTCGATTTCCTCATCGTGGACGAGGCGAGCATGCTCGACGTGCGGCTCGCCTCGTCGCTGCTGGCGGCCGTCGGACCGGGGGCGGCGGTCCTGCTCGTCGGCGATGTGGACCAGCTGCCCTCCGTCGGCCCCGGCGATGTGCTGCGGAACCTGATCGACGGCGGGCTCTTCCGCGTCGTGCGGTTGAAGCGGGTGTTCCGGCAGGGCCGGGGCAGCCGGATCGTCGATCTCGCCTACCGCGTGCTCGCCGGCGAAGCCGGCTTCCCGTTCGCGCTGACCGATGTTCCGACGCGCCCCGAGGGCGACGGAGACGTCCAGTGGATTCTCGGAACCGATCCCGAGTCCTGTCTCGACCGGGTCCTCCGCCTCGTGGACTACATCCCGAGGGCGATGCCCGGGATCGATGCGGTCCGCGACATCCAGGTGATCGTGCCCCTCCACAAGGGGGTCGTCGGGGTGGGCAATCTGAACGAGCGTCTCAAGGAGCGCTTGAACGGAAAACGGCCGCCCGGCGGCGCCGCCGGCTTGTTCGCCGTGGGCGACAAGGTGATCCAGGGGCGGAACAACTACGACCTTGGCATCTACAACGGCGATTCCGGGATCGTCCTCGCGACCGATCCGGAGGAGGGGTCGCTCGAGGTCGATTTCTCCGGTTCCCGGATCACCCTGGCCCGGGGGCAGACCGCCGATCTCTCCCTCGCCTATGCCATCACCGTCCACAAGAGCCAGGGCAGCGAGTATCCGGTCGTCGTCCTCCCGCTCCTCAAGCAGCATTTCCTCCTGCTGCGGCGCAACCTGGTGTACACCGCGCTGACCCGGGGCAGGCGGGCGGTCTTCTTCGTCGGCGATCCCGACGCCTACGCCATGGCGGTGCGGCAGACCGCCGACCAGAAGCGGATCACCGACCTGATCCGGAAGATCCAGGCCTGAAAAAAAGACGAAAAAATCCTGATTTTTGACTTCCAGTCGTTTTCAGGCACCTCAAGACTCATTAGTTGAGTTTGCGGCGGAAGCTTCCGCGCATGAAACTTCTTTCTGATTTTGACTATGGAAAAACGATTTGAACGACCGGAGGCCCAGGGCCTCTACGATCCGGAAAACGAACGCGAGAACTGCGGTATCGGGCTGATTGTCGATATGAAGGGGCGGCGCTCCCATGACATCGTCCGCGGCGCTCTCGAGATCTGCATGAATCTCGACCACCGCGGCGGCTGCGGCTGCGATCCGATCACCGGCGACGGCGCCGGGCTTTTCATCCAGTTGCCGGACAAATTCCTCCGCAAGGTCTGCCGGTCCGAGGGCGGTTTCGATCTCCCGGCCGAGGGAGACTACGGGGCGGGTTTCGCTTTTCTCTCGCGCGACGCCGAAGAACGCGCCGAGGAGGAGAAAACCATCGAGGGAATCGTCGAAGAGGAGGGGCTTTCCTTCCTCGGCTGGCGCGACGTGCCCACGCGCAGCGGCATTCTCGGAAAAGCCTCCGCCGAGTGCGAACCCTTCATGCGGCAGTTCTTCATCGGGCGCGGCGGGTCCGTCCCGCGCGGTCTGCCTTTCGAGCGCAAGCTGTACGTCATCCGCCGGATCGCGGCCCACCGCATCCGCTACCGCGGCGAGGACGAGGACGCCCTCTTCTACATCAGCTCCCTCTCCAGCCGCACCATGGTGTACAAGGGGATGCTCACCACCCGCCAGCTCGAGGAGTACTTTCCGGATCTCGGCGACGAGTCCATGGAGTCCGCCATGGCCCTGACCCACTCGCGTTTCTCGACCAACACCTTCCCCAGCTGGCCGCGCGCCCAGCCTTTCCGCTACCTCTGCCACAACGGCGAGATCAACACCGTGCGCGGCAACGAGAACTGGCTCCACGCCCGCCAGATGCAGTTGGCCAGCGAGGTCTTCGGCAAGGACTACCGCAAGCTGCTCCCGATCATCCGCGAGGACGGATCCGATTCGCAGAAGTTCGACAACTGCCTGGAGTTCCTCGTCCTCTCCGGGCGGAGCCTGGCGCACGCGATGATGATGATGATCCCCGAGCCCTGGGAGCGCCACCGCCACATGCCCCGGCACAAGCGCGATTTCTACGAATTCCACGCCTGCCTCATGGAGCCGTGGGACGGGCCGGCCTCCATGGCGATTTCCGACGGCGTCCAGGTCGGGGCGACCCTCGACCGCAACGGTCTCCGTCCCTCGCGCTACTACGTGACCGCCGACGACAAGGTCATCCTGGCCTCGGAGGTCGGCGTGCTTGCCGGAATCGAGCCGAAGAACGTGGTCCGCAAGGGCCGCCTCGAGCCGGGCCGCATGTTCCTGATCGATATGGAGCAGGGCCGCATCGTCGGCGACGACGAGCTGAAGGAGAAAATCGCCTCCGAGCATCCCTACGGCGAATGGCTGCGGGAGAACCTGGTCGAGGCCGCGCGCCTGCCCGCCCCGAAGAAGGAGACCGCGGACGATTTCGCGACCATCCTGACCCGGCAGAAGGCCTTCGGTTACTCCTTCGAGGACTTGCGTTTCCTGCTCGGACCCAGCGCCGAGACCGGCAAACAGCCGCTCGGCTCCATGGGCAACGACGCCCCGCTGGCCGTCCTCTCCGACCGGCCGCAGCCCCTCTACAACTACTTCAAGCAGCTCTTCGCGCAGGTCACCAACCCGCCCATCGATCCGATCCGCGAGGAATTGATCACCGCCAGCGTGACCTTCATCGGCACCGAAGGCGACCTCACCCGGCCCGGTCCCCGCAGTTGCCGCATGATCCAGTTCGAATCCCCTCTGATCGACCGCCATCAGCTCCGGCAGCTCATTGAAGTCGAACTCGACGGCTTCGCCTCCTGCCGGCTGCCGATCACCTTCGAGCCCCGGATCGGCGGGTTGGCCGCCGGCCACAGCCAGATTTCCGAGCCCGAGATTTCCGAACGCGGTCTCGAAGCCGCCCTCGACCAACTCTTCGAAAACGCCGACGCGGCGATCGACGACGGGGTCAACATCCTCATCCTCTCCGACCGCAAGGTCGGTCCGAAGAAGGCCCCGATCCCGGCCCTCCTGGCGGTGGCGGGCCTGCACCACCACCTCGTCCGGCGGGGCACGCGCACCCGCGTCTCGATCGTCCTCGAATCCGGCGAACCGCGCGAGGTGCACCACTTCGCCCTCCTCCTGGGCTACGGGGCCGACGCCATCAACCCGTATCTCGCCCTCGAGAGCGTCCGCCACATGGTGGCCAACGGCGACATCTCCACCGGGTCCGACGAGGCCTGCCGCAATTTCCTCAAGGCCAACCTCAACGGGGTGATCAAGACGATGTCGAAGATGGGGATCTCGACCGTGGCCTCCTACCGGGGCGCGCAGATCTTCGAGGCGATCGGCCTCAAACAGTCCGTCATCGATAAATACTTCACGAAGACCGCCTCCCGCGTCGAAGGCATCGGGATAGACGGGATCGCCCGGGAGACGGAGATCCGCCATTTCAGCGCCTTCGCCCCACGCGGGGACGGCCGCGACCTGGCCCTCGATTCCGGCGGCGTTTATCAATGGCGGCACGGCGGCGAGCGCCACCTCTTCAACCCCGTGACCATCCACAAGCTGCAGAAGGCCACCCGGCTCGGGGATTACGCCGTCTTCCGCGAATACGCCGACGCCATCGACGACCAGTCGCGGGAGATGTTCACCCTGCGCGGCCTGATGGAGTTCCGTTTCGACCAGTCCAAGTCCATCCCCGTCGAGGAGGTCGAGCCGGTCGAAAGCATCGTCCGCCGCTTCAAGACCGGGGCCATGTCCTACGGATCGATTTCGAAAGAGGCCCACGAGTCGCTGGCCATCGCCATGAACCGTCTCGGCGGCAAGTCCAACACCGGCGAGGGCGGCGAGGACAGCGACCGCTTCACCCCCGATGCCAACGGCGACAGCCGCCGGTCCGCGATCAAGCAGGTGGCCTCGGGGCGCTTCGGCGTGACCAGCTACTACCTCGTCAACTCCGACGAGATCCAGATCAAGATCGTCCAGGGCGCGAAGCCCGGCGAGGGCGGCGAATTGCCCGGCCACAAGGTGCTCCCGCAGATCGCCAAGACCCGCGGAACCACCCCCGGGGTCGGCCTCATCTCCCCGCCTCCCCACCACGACATCTACTCGATCGAGGATCTGGCCGAGCTGATCCACGACCTGAAGAACGCCAACTGCCACGCCCGCGTGAACGTCAAGCTCGTCTCGGCCGTCGGCGTCGGCACCATCGCCGCCGGGGTCGCCAAGGCCAAGGCGGATGTCATCCTCGTGTCCGGCTACGACGGCGGCACCGGCGCCTCCCCCCGCTCGTCGATCCAGCACGCCGGCGCTCCGTGGGAGCTGGGCGTAGCCGAGACCAACCAGACCCTGCTGCTCAACGACCTGCGCTCGCGCGTGGTCGTCGAGACCGACGGCCAGCTCAAGACCGGGCGCGACGTCGCCATCGCCTGCCTGCTCGGAGCCGAGGAGTTCGGCTTCGCCACGGCCCCGCTCATCACCCTCGGGTGCCTGATGATGCGCGTCTGCCAGAAAAACACCTGCCCGGTCGGCGTCGCCACCCAGAATCCGGAGCTGCGCAAGAACTTCCGCGGCGGGCCGGAGGCGGTCGAGAACTTCATGCGCTTCGTCGCCGAAGATCTGCGCGGCGTCATGGCCGGGCTCGGCTTCCGCACGATCAACGAGATGGTCGGCCGCGTGGACAAGCTCGAGCTGCGCAAAGCCATCGACCACTGGAAGGCCCGCGGGCTCGACTACAGCAGGATTCTCTACCGCCCGGAAGTGGACAGGAATGTCGGCACCTACTGCCGCATGCCGCAGGACCACTTGCTCGAACGCTCCCTCGACCGCACCGAGATCCTCGACCGGGCCAGGCCCGCCATCGAGGAAGGCAGGCCCGTGGAAATGAACCTTCCCGTCGTGAACACGAACCGCGTCGTCGGCACGATGACCGGCGCGGAGATCTCGCGGCGGCACGGACCGGACGGCCTCCCCGAGGATACGGTCCGGATCAACCTGACCGGTTCCGCCGGCCAGAGCCTCGGCGCCTTCTGCCCGAAGGGCATGACCTTCACCGTCACCGGCGATACCAACGACTACCTCGGCAAGGGACTCTCCGGCGGCAAAATCATCGTCCGCCCGCCCGCCGATTCCCCCTTCGTCGCCCACGAGAACATCATCACCGGAAACGTCTGCTTCTACGGAGCGACCGCCGGCGAGGCCTACATCGCCGGGATGGCCGGAGAGCGCTTCTGCGTGCGCAATTCCGGAGTCGAAGCCGTCATCGAAGGCGTCGGCGACCACGCGCTCGAATACATGACCGGCGGCATGGTCATCAACCTCGGCTCGACCGGCCGCAACCTCGGCGCCGGCATGTCCGGCGGGGTCGCCTACATCTACGACGAGTCCGGCGACTTCGTCGAGAAGCGCCTCAACGACGAGATGGTCAACGTGTATCAGCTCATCGAATGCACCGACGGGGAGATCGAGCTTGTCCGCTCGAGGATCGAACGCCACGTCGCCTATACCGGATCGGCCCGCGGGCGGGAAATCCTCGCCGGCTGGCCCGCCAAGGCCGTCAACTTCCTCAAGATCCTGCCTCAGGATTACGAGCGTGTCCTCCAGGCCCAGGCCCGCGCCGAGGAGCGCGGTCTCGAAGGGGAGGCGGCCATCCTCGCCGCCTTCGAGGAAAACGTCATGGCCGGACACTGAGGTCCGCCGCCGGCCGCCGAACACCGCATTTTGGAGACTTTTACTTATGGGAAAACCGACCGGATTTTTGGAATACGAGCGCAGGACGATCGCCGACCGCGACCCCGTCGAGCGGCTCAAGGATTGGAACGAAACCCACCAGGGCTTCGACGAAGGCAAGCTGCGCGAGCAGGGAGCCCGGTGCATGGACTGCGGCACCCCGTACTGCCAGACCGGGATCATGCTGGCCAACATGGCCAGCGGCTGCCCGATCAACAACCTTATCCCCGAGTTCAACGACCTCGTTTACAAGAACCGATGGAAGGACGCCTACCACCGGCTGGTCAAGACGAACAACTTCCCCGAGTTCACCGGCCGCGTCTGCCCCGCGCCCTGCGAGGGCTCGTGCGTGCTCGGAGTGATCGAGCCCCCCGTCACGATCAAGAACATCGAGCAGTCGATCATCGACAAGGCC
Source organism: Puniceicoccaceae bacterium (assembly GCA_046541615.1). GTDB lineage: Bacteria > Verrucomicrobiota > Verrucomicrobiia > Opitutales > Puniceicoccaceae > Puniceicoccus. The sequence continues at coordinate 2,552 of JBKHCX010000047.1, read as the reverse complement.
TGGGCCGAGGGCTGGGTGGAAGCCCGCCCGCCCGCCGCGCGCACCGACAAACGGATCGCGGTCGTCGGCTCCGGCCCCGCCGGGCTCGCCGCCGCCGACCAGCTCAACCAGGCCGGCCACCGGGTGACCGTTTTCGAGCGGGCCGACCGGATCGGCGGACTCCTCATGTACGGCATTCCGAATATGAAACTCCAGAAGGAGGTCGTCACCCGCCGCGTCCAACTCATGGAGGACGAGGGCGTCGAGTTCCGCCCCGGAGTCGAGATCGGGAAGGACCTGCCCGCCAGCCAACTCGTCGATGAGTTCGACGCGGTGGTGCTCTGCTGCGGGGCGACCAAGCCGCGCGATCTCCCCATACCCGGACGCGAACTCGGCAACATCCACTTCGCCATGGATTTCCTGGGACCGAACACCAAGGAGATGTGGGACGTGCGCGAAGGCAAAGGCGACCGTTTCACCGAACTCGCCAACGGGAAGAACGTCGTCATCATCGGCGGGGGCGACACCGGCACCGACTGCGTCGGCACCTCGCTCCGCCACGGCTGCAACCACGTGACCCAGCTCGAGATCATGCCGAAACCCCCGCTGGAGCGCGCGCCGGACAACCCCTGGCCCGAATGGCCCAAGGTGTACAAAGTCGATTACGGCCAGGAGGAAGCCGCCGCCGTGCAGGGGGAGGATCCCCGGCAATACCTGGTGACCGCCAGCCGGTTCGAGGGCGACGAAAACGGCAACGTCAAAGCCGTCCACGTCCACAACATCGAATGGGTCAGCGAAAACGGCCGCTTCGCCCCGAAGAAGGTGGAGGGCACCGAGCGGGTCCTCCCGGCGGAGCTGGTTCTCCTGGCCATGGGCTTCCTCGGTCCGGAGGCCACCATCGTCGATGAACTCGGGCTCGAGCAGGACGCCCGCTCGAACGTCAAGGCCGAATACGGCGACTTCCGCACCAGCATCGACAAGGTCTTCGCCGCCGGCGACATGCGCCGCGGCCAGTCCCTCATCGTCTGGGCGATCAACGAAGGCCGCGCCGTAGCCCGCGAATGCGACCGCTTCCTGATGGGCACGACCAAACTGCCCTGAGGTGCCGGTTCCGTAGTCGCATGACTTCAGTCGTGCGACCCGGTGCGGCGGGTCGGCTCGGACTGACATTTATACACCAGTCGGTTCGTGGCTACATGTTCTCGGGTTGTGTCCATCTTTTCGGTTGATTCACGTCTCTTTTCGTAGGGCCGCGTGCTTGCGCGCGTGCCGCTCCGCTCGTTGAAAACATTTCGGAAACTTGTGAATAAATCCCAGTGCTCGGACCGTCGTCAGGATTGCGGCGTTGAGCGAAACCGACAGGATGCCCCCTTGCCGCTGCGGTGGGAGCGCGGCCGTCCTCCCTGGGCCGATGGACAAGGTCCCGCTCGAAATAACAGCGTTCTGCGACTTTTCCCCCTCGGACTCGTGCCAACACTCCGACCCGACGGGCCCGGTTCTTTTCTATCGAGTTCCGCGGTCAAACGGTCTGTGATTCCATACGCTGATGATTTTTCTGCGAAGGATATCCATGGAAGGGCAGGGCGATGCCGGGAGTTATCCATTCTCCGTGCCGGCGCTGGCCTCCTTTTCCGCCTTGGATTTTACGACGCCGGTCACCTTTTTCGTGGGAGAGAACGGTTCGGGGAAATCAACCCTGCTCGAGGCCATCGCTCTCAAGGCCAGGCTTCCGCCCGCCACCGGAGGTCCGCTTGAGCACGATGAGACCCTCGATCCGGTCCGACCGCTCGCTCTCGCACTCCGGCTTGCCTGGCGGCCCCGCACCCGGTTCGGTTTCTTTCTCAGGGCCGAGGATTTTTTCAATTTTGCCAGCGGCATGCGCCGCCGGGCCGAAAGCATGGATGAAATGGCCGAGCGTTTCGGGGATGACCCACGCGTACGCGGCTACATGTTCGCACAAAAACAGGCCATCACCTCCCGATATGGCGAGGATCTGCATGCTGTCTCGCATGGAGAGGGCTTTCTCAAGTTTTTCCATTCGAGGTGTGTTCCGGGCGGGCTGTACCTGATCGACGAGCCGGAGGCCGCCCTTTCGCCGCAGCGCCAACTGGCTTTTCTCAGTCTGGTCAAGACGCTGGTCGAGGAGGGCGACGCGCAGTTCATCGTCGCCACTCATTCACCTCTCCTGCTGGCCTATCCCGGTGCCCGCATCCTTGGTTTCGACGAGGGAGCGATCGTGGAAACCGCCTACGCGGACCTCCCCCACGTGACCCTGACCAAAAGCTTCCTCGAAAATCCCGAGCGATACCTGCGCCAGTTGTAAGAGGGTGGGCGCCTCGAATCGCGGGATCAGGCGGCGGAGAGACCTTTCGTTTCTTTCGGATGATCTCAGCGATTTCTGCGAGAGATGCCGGAAGTTTCCGAATGTTGCCGCTCTGGTCCGGGGGTTTTCGAAACAGCCTGCCCACCCCTCGGCATCACTTCATTGAAACACATCGGATCGGCAGCCTTTGCCGACCATCAGTCCGCCCCAGTCGGCGCCCTTCATCGGTTTGGGCCGGGCGGGGTTCTTC
>JBKHCX010000046.1:0-16599 GCA_046541615.1 Puniceicoccaceae bacterium | reverse complement strand
TCAGGTCGATGTAGGCGGCCACCGTCCGCAGCACCTTCACATCCCCCTCCACCAGTCTAGTCAATCATAATATGAGCTGCTCACAAAAGGTCGTCAACCTTTTTTGACCCGCTCTTATCTACGCGGAGGTGGTTCATTGGCAGAGGGGTATGTTTACTGCCAGCTTCGGGGATCGAGGTAGAGTCGCCAGTCGGGGTCGTCGGGGTCGCCCCAGACCCGGAATTCGAAGACGCGGCCCACCGGGTTGAGGAGGTTGCCGAGTTGGGCCAGGATCGGGAACCGGACTTCGCCGAGGAGTTGCATGCGGGCGTTGAAGTCGATTGTCCCCTTGTCCATGTCGTAGGCGCCGGAGGCGAGGACCCGGGAACTCGCGCTGTGGAGCGTGAGGTCGGGCACCTCGACAAGACCCCGGTTGAGAAGAAACGAGGACGAAACCCTCTCGAATCGGAAGGAGCCGAGGGTGAGGGGGAGGGGAAGCTCCTCGGAGATCCGGGAGAAGAAACCGAGGAGACGGATGTTCGCCAGGTTCGGCGTGGCCAGGTCGAGGCTGCCCTCGCCGAGGAGCGTCGCGGGATCGTCGATATCGCCGGAGCACTCGATGGAGAAGTCGAGATTCCGGGATTCCCGCGCCTCCTCCCCGTCCCGTTCGAAGCGCTCGCCGAAGGCTTCGCGCAGAACCGGGACGGCCCGGACCACGGCGACCGGATCTCCGCCGGTGAAGGTGAGTCCGGCGGAGTGGATTCCTCCCTCGGTTTCGCGGCGGCGGCGGATCAACCAACCTTCGCCCGTTCCCTTCCCGAGTGTGAAACGGACCGGCTCGCAGCGGAAGACGCCGTTCCCGTAACGGGCGTCGAACACCAGTGAGTCGAGGGCGATCCCCCGGTAGGTGAGCGGCCGGTCGGCGTGGGCGCGGATGAGGAGGTTCTCCCTTTCGTCGCCATCCGCCCCCGGAAGCAGGGTTCCGCGGATGGTCAGCTCCGGGGGCGCGGTCAGCTCGAAATCGGACACGAATTCCCGAACCTCCTTCCCGAAGAGGGGAGCGATCGCGGCGAAATCGACGGTGCTGGTGAGGTCGTGGAATCTGACGGTTCGATCCCGGGTCACGGGATCGATGATATCGCCCGTCGATCCGCGGATCTCGCCCTCCGGACGGAAGGCGCGCAGGTCGAACAATTCGAACAGATAGGGGAGGGAGCGGAGGCGGGCGTGGCCGCGTTCGATTGCCATGCCGTTGAAGGTGATGTTCTCGAAGCGAATGCCGCCGAAGAGCCGTCTCTGGTCGCGATGGTCCCAGTCGCCGCGCAGGTCGATATCGACGCGGGGGACGTCGTTGATTTCAAAATCCTCCCAAAGTTCCGCCCACCACGGACCCATCCATCCGTCGATGTCTCCCGGGAGAAATCCTCCCCGCATCCGGAGGCGGAAACGGTTGTTCCCGAAATCCTGCCGATAGGTGCCCTCGAAGTGGTAGTCCTGCGTCTGAACGGAGAGGGACTCGACGCTCAGCCGCAATGCGGCGGGGTCGAAATCTGCGATGACGCTCGCGTGCAGGGCCCGCATTCCCTTGAGATCCATGGGGCCGGATTCCGCGCGGAAGCGGATGTTTCCGGGCAGCGGCTCGCCGATGTCGAAGCGGGTCGAAGCGCGGACGAAGAGGTCTTCCTCGAAACGCGGGGGATGCCCCCGCGCCTCGGGCGGAACGCGCGGATGCCGGAGGAGGGCGCCCGTGTCGATCGGCCCGGCCGCGCTGACGTCGATGGTCCGCCGCAGGGGATTGATAAAGGCTTCGATGGAAACGGGGTTGCCGAAGAGACCGGCCTGTCCCCGGACCGCGAAGCGAAGCCCAGCCCTGCCCTGGAGGGAAAAGGTGGGAAAGGAGAGCACGCCCCCGGCGGTTTCGACCGATCGGGCGGACAGCCGGGCCCGGCCGCCGGAGACGACCGCCCCGCCGGGGAATCCCGGGGGGGGCGTGAGCCGCAGGCGGGGGGCTTCCACCCGGATGCGGCCGCCCTGGGTGAGTTCCCCGGCCGAGAGCCGGATCTCGCCGGGGTGGAAGCCTCCGCCGTCAAGGGTCGCGTCGAAAGTCAGGCGGGGGTTTCCCGCGAGGGTCAGGCCGAAGGGAAGCTCCGCCCGGTCGGCGCCGGTCGTGAGCCGGGCCCGGGTGGTTCCGGCTCCGCTCCGGTCGAATCGAAGGAAAAGAAACGGTTCCGTGAAACGATCCATCCGCGCCTTGGCTTCCAGGATTCTTTCGAAAAACTCCTCGCCCGGGGGGGGCTCCGGTTCGGCGGCCAGAGCGTCCCACGAGCCGGTGTCGATCCGTCCGGCGGCGGCGAGACGCAGATCTCCAGAGCGCGCCCGGAAGTCTTCGACGATCCATCCGGAACCGCCGCGCACTAGATGGAATCTTTCGACGGAGGCGACGGGTTCGGGGTTGCCGAGCGGGCCTTCGAAGTCCCGGAGCCGGAGATTCCGGCCGCCGGCCTCCTCGACCCGGGGACGCCCGAGAAAGACCGAGGGAACGAACAGATCGACTTCCAGAAACTCCGCTTCGGCGACGGGTCTTCCGGTCGGGGTGTGGAGGGAGATCCGGCGGAACCGCAGGGTGCCGGTCTCGTCGAGGGTCGCGGAACCGAGCCGCACGGAGAATCCGTCTCCGGCGGCGCGGGAGGCGAGCTTCTCCACCCAGCGGGCGGGCAGGTGGATCTCGCGCGAGAAGGCGAACAGGAGAACGAAAGGGATCTGGGCCAGGAGCAGCAGTCCGAGAGCCCCGGTGAAAAGCCACAGCAGGCAGGCGATCCACCTGCAATCGCGTCGACGGCGGAACACGGGGCGCGGGGGTTACTCCGGGGAGGATTCCGGTTCGGCTGGTTCGGTTTTCCGCTCCTGTTCGGTTTCCGCCTCCGGGTTTTCGGATGTTTCCGGAGTGTCGGACGGGGCTTCGTTCTTCTCGTCGGTTCGCCCGGGTGGCGGGCCGGGATCGGTCGCGGCCTCGATGGCGGCGCCGGGATCGTAAACCTCGGGAAGCGGACGCTCCGGGAAAAGCGTGCTCCATGCGTCGATCCAGTCCTGCGGAAGGGTGAAGGTGACATCCTTCTCCTCGGAGCCTCCGCCCTGGAGGGTGCCTTCGATCCGTTCGGTGAGCACGTAGCGCAGCGTCTTTTCCTCGGCCTCGCCGCCGCCGGGCAGCAGGATGTCCGCCTCGAGGGCGAAACGCCAGGGGACGACGCGGTCTTCGTCGATCCGGAACCCCCGGGTGAAAGAAGGCGAGAGGTAGGATTCCACGCGGAAGGAGCGAAGGTGTTCGAGGATCCGCGCGAAGGCGAGGTTCTCCTCCTCCTCGTCTTCGAAGGCGGCGCCGTCCCCGTCGCTTTCGGCGGTCCAGGATTGGCCGTCCTCGCCGAGGGTGCGCTCGAGCAGTGTCTCTCCGGTCTCCAGATCGCTCACCCGGACGGCGCGGATGCGCGCGCCCTGGGGCAGGCGGTCGAGCATCCGGTTCCGGTAGGCGAGGGGCGAGACGGGGAGATTGCGGATGATGTCGAGGGGAACGGCATAGACGAACGGCTTGTCTCCGGTTTTGGCATAGACGGTCTTCGACTCCAGGTCGAGATCGCCGAGCAGAAGCCGGAGGGTTTCCTGCCCGACGATTTCGACGACTCTCTGGGGTTCGTCGAGGCCGTAGGTCCGGAGATCGGAGTCGGAGGGAGCGTCGCTGACGAACCGGACCGCCCGCAGCGTGATCAGCTCCTCGAACGTGCGGGAGATCTCGCCCGGATCGGCGGGATATCCGACCGGGTCGATATCCTCGCCGCGCGCCTTGATGTGCCAGCTGTCGTCTTCCAGCTTCCGCAGGGACAGGGTGCGGGTCGGGCTGGAGATGTCGAGGCTGGTGACCGACGGAAGGCGGAAGAGGAAAAACGATTTCTCGCGGAGCCGGGTCTGCGCGTCTTCGAGGGCGAGAAAGGGTTCCTCGGGCACGGTCACGATGGTCGGAAGGCCTTCCATTTTGCCGTAGGCGACGTCCTCCCGGCCGGGGACCGGGCTGCCGAGAAGGAAGGTCCGGCGGTTGCCTCCGTCGTCGAGCGAGACGCGCAGCCGCGGTTCGAGGACTCCGGATTCGGAGGAGGGGATCTGGCTCTCCGGCCGGAGGGAGAGAGCCTGGGTTTCGAGGATCTGCTGCAGGCGGGCGTCCACGGCGGGCGCGCTGGCCCGTGTCTGGATCGGGGCTTCGAAGACCCAGCCGTCCTCCACGGCCGCGAGGCGGATCTGGAGATTGCGTCCGTTGCCGGGCTGGAGGGTCACCTCCTTCACGCTGAAAAAGTCCATTCCGAAAAGAGCGTTCCTGCGCAGATCCTCGAGATCGAGGGCCACGGAACGCACGACCTCCTGGTCGATCACGAAGATCTCCTCGCCGGAGGGGCCGAGCAGGTAGAAGCGCTCGCCCACATCGGTCGGCGCCCCGATCTTGATCGTGGTGGGAGTGCCGTCCCTCTCGAAGGTGAGGGTCAGGGCGGGTGCGTCGAGGCCGTAGTCGGCGAGGCTTTGGTTGTTGCGCTCGATGTCCGCCATGGTGAAGCGGATGTCCTTGCGCAGGAAGAGCAGGGCGCGGAAAATCCGGTCGATCGCGTTGGGGTTCGCGGGCCAGACGACCGGTTCCCGCAGGCTCCACGCCTCCCCCTCGCGGACGAGGAGGCGCCGCTCCGGCACGGCCTCGCCGCTGATCTCGATCCGGGTGCTCGTGGTGATCGAGGACGAGAGGACGGGTTCGGGCGCGCGCTTTTCGGAGGAATCGTCGCCGGTGTTTTCGAGGTAGTAGATCGTTCCGAATGCGATCAGGTTCAGAAAGGCGAGCAGGAGGGTGAGTTTCAGTCTCATGGCGTTCTAGCGGCGGATGAGGGCGACGACGATCCCCGCCAGGGTCAGGAGGCCGGCCGGGATCATCAGCTGGAAGAGGAGTTGCCGCAGCTCGGACCGGCTCATGACGATGAGGTAGTTCCGGACGTCCTTCGGGGGGATGCGGATTTCCTCGCCCATGTCCATGCCCCAGTTGAGCGCGCTGAGGAAGAGCAGGCGGTTGCCGAAGGCGTCGAGGCGCGAGTTGGTGACGAAGTCCGCGTTGCCGATCACGGCGAACCGTCCGCCCTGGACGGCCGAGAGGGTGAAGTCGAAGGCCGTGTCGGCCTCGCGCCGCGAAGCCACCCCGATCGGAACGGGTCCTTGCAGATCCTCGTCTTCGTCGAACGAGATGCCGGCGCCCGGGCGGAGATCTCTCTCGGCCCAGCTCCTGGGGGATGTCATCATCAGGGTTTCGACCTTGAGGGTATCGGGGGAGCGTCCGGCGTCCGGGTCCGGGAGGATGGGTCTCGGCAGCCCGAAGAGGACCGTCACGTCGAGGTTGCGGATGAAGTCGGTCACGGGGTGCTCGGAGAAATCGCGGATGATCAGGTCGCCCGTGGCGGACTGGAAATCCGGACCCACATCGACGACGATGCGGTCGTCGATGCGAATCCCCCATTCGAGGGCCAGCGCCTCGAGGCCGGTGTCCTCCCCCGGTTCGAGCAGGGCGATCACGCTGCCGTTCTCCCGGTCGAGGTAATCGCGAAGAAGGCCGACCTCCCTCTCGCGGTAGCGGGAGGCCGGGGCGACGATCACGACCGCTCCCGCGTCCGCGGGAATCCGCCCGAAGTTGCTCGGATCGATGGTTTCGATCCGGAAACCGCGCTCCCGGAGGAAGGAACCCAGCCGGGAAAGCCCGTCGAGGGGATCCACGCTCGACAAGTCGTACTCCCCCTGGCCCTCCAGGAAATACACCTTCTTCTCGCCCTGCCGGGTCACCTGGAGGATCGCCGAGAGGAATCCGGACTCCCCCCGGAAGGAGCGCATCTTGCCGTCCTCGACCTCGTAGAGCGAGTCGAGGGAGATCTGCTTCATCCGGTCCCCGGACACCACCAGGATGGAGTTCTGGGAACTCACCCCGTGGCGGCCCATGATCTCCCGCGCCCGGTTGCGCTCGCGGAAGACGTCGATGAACTCGGTGGTGATGTTGCCTTCCCCCTTGGTCCGCGAGACGAGTTCGATGTTCGCGAGCAGCTTTTTCAGGTCCCGGCTGAGGCGGCGGCTTGTGTCGTCGCTCTCGATCTCCGGGAGGATGACGTAGATCTCGACCGGCTCGGTGATCGTCGAGAGGTAGGCCTCGGTCTCCGGGGCGAGGGAGAACTTGCGGTCCTCGGTCAGATCCCGCCGCTCGAAATAGCGCGAGCCGAGGTAGTTGACCGCCCCGAGGAGGGCCAGGCAGAGCGCGAACTGGAGGGCGGAGTTGAGGCGCCTCCATCGGTTCGCACGGCGGAAATCGTCCCGGGAGGTCATGCCTTGCGTTCGACGAGAATCATGGAGAGGACGAGGAAGAGCAGCGAACCCGAAAGGTAGTACACGAAGGGCCGCGAGTCGATGATCCCCCCGCTGAAATCGAGGAGGTGCTCGAAGGCCTGGAGGTATCGGAACGGCGCGTCGAGGGTTCCGAGGATGCCGTTCTCGGGGAGGGGCACTTCGAGGAGGAGGCGGCTGCCGGCGATCAGCAGGAAAAGCCCCGTGAAACAGAGCATGCCCGCCACCAGCTGCGATCGGGTCAGGCTGGAGCAGAAGATCCCCAGGGAGATGAAGAGGGTGCCGCTCAGGGCGACGAAGACGAAGCCGCCGAGGAGCGAAGGCGTGTCGAAAAGAATGGTCCGCGCCTGCTCGATCGAAGCCAGCCCGCCGGTGATGTGGGGGAAGGCGAGTGTGCTGGCCCAGAGGAAGAGGTAGAACCCGTAGATCGCGGTGAATTTCGCGAGAACGACGACCGGAGCGCTCGTCGGGGTGGTCAGGATGGTCTGAAGGGTGCCGATGCGGCGCTCCTCGGCGATGCTCCGCATGGTCAGAAGCGGCACGACGAAGAAGGCGGGAATCCAGAAGACCCGGAAGAACTGCGTGGCCGGGGTGTCCTCCTGCGGGGTCAGGGTGAACGCCTTGATGATGGCCCAGTAGATCAGAGCCATCAGCAGCAGGAAGAGGACCCCGGCGACGTACGTGGCCGGGCTCTGGAGGAGGGTGCGGACCTCGTGGCGGAGAAAATGGAAGAAGGTCCTCACGGGGCGTCCTCCTCCTCCTCGTCAGCGCCGGGGGCGTTCTCCGCACCGCCTCCGCCGGGCTCCTTCCAGGTCTTCTTGGTGGCGGCCAGGAAAATATCCTCGAGGGACGCCCGCCGGATGCGGATCTCGTGGATGACCGGCCCGTCCGGCCCGCGGAGGCCCTCGATGATCCGGGGGACGAGATTGGTCTTCGCCGGGGAGGCGAAGGTGATCCGGCGGATGTCTCCGCCGGGCTCGCGGTAGGAATCGCGCAGGACGAGACCGCCGTCCACCTCGCCGACCCGTTTCTCGACCTCGGAGAGGGAGCCCTCGATCCGGAGTTCGTAGGTGTGCCCGGGGGAGAAAACCGACCGGAGTTCGGAGCGCGTGCCGCTGGCGACCACCTGCCCGCGGTTCAGGATGACGGAGCGGTCGCAGACCTTTTCGATTTCGGGGAGGATGTGGCTGGAGATCACGAGGGTCATCCGCCCCCGCAGGGCCTGGACCATCTGCCGGAAGCTGAGGATCTGGTGCGGGTCCAGCCCGATCGTCGGCTCGTCGAGGATCACGATCGGCGGCTCGGCGAGGACGGCGTCGGCGATCCCGACCCGCTGGCGGTAGCCCTTGCTCAGATTGCCGATCAACTTTCGCTCCGCCCCGTGGCGCAGGTCGCACAGGTCGAGCACCTCCTCGATCCGCGCCTTGCGCCGGCGGGCGGGGATCCGCTTGATCCGGGCGCGGAAGCGGAGGTACTCGATCACCCGCATGTCCTCCGGCAGGGGGTTGTTCTCGGGCATGAAACCGATCAGGTGCCGGATCGCCCCGGGCTCCCGGGCGACCGACCGCCCCGCGACCCAGGCCTCGCCGGAGGTGGCGCTGAGCAGGCCGGTCAGAATCCGCATCGTGGTGGACTTGCCCGCGCCGTTCGGGCCGAGGAAGCCGACCACCTCGCCGGCCCCGACCTCGAAGGAGATCCGGTCGACGGCGTGGTTGGAGCCGAACCGCCTGGTCAGATCGACGGCTCGAATGCTGGGTGCGAGGGATACCATGGATGCTGTGGAGAACCGTCGTACCCGATCGGCCCCAGGGTTTCCACCCTAAAAGCTCTTCGGTGGACGGACGCGGCCTGAGCACGGGCGCGTACGCCGTATTTTTGTCCGAGCCCGCGATCCGCGCGGGGATGGGCGGGCGAAGCCGGACCCCTCCGGGCGCCCCCGATGACCCGTGGCTGCGAGGAAAGACGGCTCAGGCGGTTCGGGCATGGCGGCGGCAAGGGAACCGGGCGGGGCGGCGCAATCGCGCGTTGCCTCCGGCGCACCGGCCTCAGCCGTCGCGGAAGCCTTGGTGAAGCGCCACTATGCCGCCGGTCAGCGGGGTGGCGGTGACCCGGCGGAAGCCCGCGGCTTCGATCTCCCGCGAGAGGCCCGGGCGGTCCGGAAAGGCGCCGATCGTGCCACCGAGGTACTGGTAGGCCCCGCGGTCGCCGGTGATCCGCGCGGCCGCGGCGGGCAGGATCTTCTCCAGGTAGAAATAGTAGAAGGGCCGCAGAACGCGGTGGGGCCGGGAGAATTCGAGGACGAGCAGGGTTCCGCCGGGACGGAGGATCCGGAACATCTCCCGCAGGCCGGCGGCCCGGTCCTCCAGGTTGCGGAGTCCGAAGCCGATCGTGCAGGCGTCCACGGATTGGTCCTCGAGGGGGAGTCGGAGGCAATCGCCGGCCCGGAAGTCCACCGCCGCGCCGCGGGCGTCCGCCTTGCGGCGGGCCTCTTCCAGCATTTCCCCGCAGAAGTCCATGCCCGTGACAACCGAGGAGCCGGGCAGGTGGCGCCGCAGGGCGAGCGCGATGTCGCCCGAGCCGGTGGCGAGGTCCACGACCCGCCGGGGATGTCCGCGGACGATCCTGCGGACGGTGCGCCAGCGCCAATAGACGTCGATTCCGAGGCTCAGGAAGCGGTTCGCCCGGTCATAGCGCCCGGCGATGCCCGCGAACATGCGGTTCACGCTCTCGCCCTGGACGAGCGGAGGGGCGGGGGATTTCCCGTCTTTCATGGGCAAACGGCACTCCCTCCGGCTACTCGTTGCCGGTGTCCTTGAAGCTCCGGATCACCAGATTGGAGATCTCGCGGTCGGGGTTCTCGGCGCAGGCCCGGTCGATCCGGAAGCGCTTCTCGCCCGTGTTGCGGGAGACGATCTTCAATCCGTAGGGAAGGTCCTGGAAATGCGTTCGGCAGAAGGCCGCCAGATCCCCGCCCGAGGAGTCGGCCTTTTCCCTGAGCAGGACGAGGGCGTCGTCGGTGAAATCGAGGGAAAGGCCGTGCTCGGTCCCGAACTCCTCGACGAAGGGCGCGATCGAGCGGCGGTCCTCGGTGGTTTCGACTCCGTATTCCTCCATCAGTCTTTCGAGAGCGGCGCCGGGGTTCTCCACGAAATCGGCGTCCACGGGCAGTTCGGCGACGGAGGTGGAGGGCAGCTCGAATTTGAACTCCCGGAAAAGCCGCTCGAGCACCGACATGACCCCGCGCGCGCCGGTGTGTTCGGCGTGGGCCTTCCGGGCGATCCGCTGGATCGCCTCGTCGGTGAGCGTGAGCTTGATTCCATGGTTCTCGAAATCCCGCACGTACTGGCGGAGCACGCTCCCCTCCGAGGTGGTCAGAATCCGCGCCAGGTCGTCCGGCGAGAGCGCTTCGAACGCCACCCGGACCGGGAGGCGGCCGACGAATTCCGGCTCGAAACCATACCGGATGAAGTCGTTGGTTTCCGCGTGGACGAGGTAGCGGAAGAGATCCTCTTCCGTTTCCGGGATGTCGCTGCCGAACCCCATGCCGCTCCGGCCGACCCGCTTCTGGATCGTCTTCGCCAACTGATCGAAGGCGCCGCTCACGATGAACAGGATGTTCTTCGTGCTGATCCGGCGGCTGGACCGGCCGCCGCCCCCCATCATCGCCTGCATCTGGCCCATCATGTCGGTCTGGCTGAAGGGGTTGACGTCCGTCTCCTCCATCAGTTTGAGAAGGTTGATCTGCACGCCGCGCCCGGACACGTCTTTCGAGCCGTTCGCCGTTTCGCTGGCGATCTTGTCGATCTCGTCGATGTAGATGATGCCCACCTCGGCCAGATCGACGTCACCGTCGGCCGCCTTGACCAGGTCGCGGACGAGGTCCTCGACGTCGGAGCCGACGTAGCCGGTTTCGGAGAACTTCGTGGCGTCGGCTTTCACGAACGGGACCCCGATCAGCCTGGCGAGGTTCTTCATCAGGTAGGTCTTCCCGACTCCGGTCGGTCCGAGCAGCAGGATGTTCTGTTTCTGGTATTCGAAATTCTTCTCCGCCTCCGGTTTCTCGAACTGCCGGCGGATGTGGTTGTAGTGGTCGCACACGGCCACCGAGAGCACTTTCTTGCCGGCGTCCTGCCCGATCACGTGGCGGTTCAGTTGCTCGAAGACCTCCCGCGGCTTCAACTTGAACCGGCGGATGCGCTCCAGCCGCTCCCTGGCGGACTTCTCCGCGTCGTCGGGCCCGGCGCCCGGGCCGCGCGCACCCCGGGACTCCGGTCCGGCGGGTTTGGCGTGGATCCCCTGCATCCGCACCCGCGGATCGCCGAGGAGGCTCTGGATGTGCCGTTGAAGCTCTTCGATCGGATTGTCGCTCTCTTTGTCTTTGTCGCTCATACACGGGATGTCTAGACCCGAACGCTCCGGAATGCAACGCCCGGCGGCGGAAGTGCGGGGAAAGGCCGCCGGGGCCCCTTTCCCGGCACCGGTGGAAGAAGGGAAAGGCCGCCCCGCGCGCGGCGCCCGAAGGACATCCGGAAGCAGACCCCGGAGGTGCCGGAATCCGGGTTTCCTAAGGATCTTTCCTTGAATCGACCGGCGGTCCGGCCCTCGGCAGAAAGAAAAGGCAGAGGAGGCAGACGAGGGTCGCCTCGATCACGAAAAACGAATACTCCTCGAAGGGGATGTGGCCGAGCCACGGTGTCCGTTCGGCGAGGGAAGCGAAAGGATAGCCCAGGGAGACGCCGGTTCCGAACCCCCAGATGCCGAGATACACGGCGTAGTTGTCCCACGGGGTCGTGAAGGAGAAAACGATCACGCACAGCACCAGCCAGCAGGCGATGTGGGCGGGGCGGATCCGCCTCCGCAGAAGGAAGGCCAGGAGGGCGATCCACGGAAGAGTGAAGACGAGATGATACTGCCAGTAGGTCATTGGATTGAAACCCGGGAAATCAGCCGCCGCGCAGGACGATCGAGCGCACGAGGCCGCATCCCGGTAGCTTGCGGATGCGCGAGACGATGGCCCGCTTGTCGAAGGCGAGTTCCTGGCGGACGACCGGGTTCGGGGCGAGGATGACGAGGGTGCCGTCGCGCTGGAGCCGGGCCGGGGTGCAGCGGCTTGTCCGTTGCGGGCCGACGATGTCCGCCCAGTGGGCCAGGATGGCGCTCTCCGGGGTGTCGCCGCCGTTGATCCGCAGGGCCGAGAGAATCCGGTCCATCCGTCCCGCCAGATCGGCGGGGGCGCGGGTCTTCCGGAGCGGATTGCGCGGCAGGCCCCGGAATCGGTCGATCAGGGCCAGGTCGTCGGCCGTGAAGGGGCGGGTGTTCACCCCGTCTGGTTTTCCGGTTCTCATTGCAGCCCGCCGGCGACCCCCGCCATCTGGAAAATGGGGAGAAACATCGCCATGACGATCGTGCCGATGACGGCCCCGAGGAAAACAATGATCATGGGCTCCATGAGTTCGGTCAGCGAGCTGACCGTGTTCTCGATATCGACGTCGTAGAAATCGGAAACCTTCAGAAGCATTCCGTCCACGTTTCCGGTTTCCTCTCCGGCCTTCGCCATGTGCCGGACCATCGAGGGGAAATACGGATCCCCGGAAAGAATGTCGGAGATCTGCGCCCCTTCGCTGACCGCCCGTTGGATACGGGTGATCGAGCTTTCGATGAAGGTGTTGTCGCTGGCCGCCGAGGTGATCTCCAGGCTCTGCAGGATGGGGACCCCGCTGCGCATGAGGATCGAGTAGGTCCGGCAGAAACGGGAGAGGGCGATCTTCCGCGAGAGACCGCCCATGATCGGCATCTTGCTTACAAATATGTCCCGGAAGCGCCGCCCGCGCGGGGTCTTGATGAATTTCTTCAGCCCGGCAAAACCGAAGAAAAGACCCGCCAGAATGGCGAAGATGTATTTTTTGAGGAAATCGGAGGTGTCGATCAGAAGCTGCGTGAGCATCGGCAGCTTCTGGTCGAAGCTTTCGAACATCTCGGCGAAAACCGGGATGACCGCGATCAGCAGCACGTTCACCAGGGCGATCGCGATGAGAATGACCGCTACCGGATAGGTCATCGCGCTTTTGACCTTTTTCTGCAGCCGGACCGTGTCGTCGAAGTAGCTGGCCGTTTTCCTGAGGATCTCGGCGAGATTGCCGCTGGCCTCCCCCGCCTCCGACATGGAGACAAAGAGGTTCGGAAAAGCGTTCGGATACTTGCGGCACGCTTCGGAGAAGGCCGTGCCGCCCGAGACGTCGTTGCGCACGTCGCGGATGATCACTTTGAAATACCGGTTCTCCGTCTGCTCGTAGAGGGCCTCCATCGAGGTCACGAGCGGAAGACCGGCTTCGAGCATCGAGGAAAGCTGTTCGGTGAAGACGGAAATCTCCCCGAGAGGGATTTTTTTCTTGCGCGCTTTTTTCTCGATGGCCCGCTGCTGGGCGAGCCGTTGGTTTTCCCAGAAACCTTTCTTGGTGGAATTCGGTTGGTTGGCCATGTTGAATCAGAAAAACACCGCTTCGCTGAGCGTCTCGCGGCTGCCGAGGAGATGCGCTTCGAACGGCCACTCCTCGGTTCCGGCGCTGCCGAAACCCGCCCGCAGGCACCCCCGGGCGGAGGCGAGGTCCATTTCGAAGGAAAAGTGATGCCCGGCCCCCCCGGTCGTCCATTCGCCGGAAATGGTCCGCCCGCCGGCGTCGGCCGGCTCGAGGGTCTCGGAAAGGCCGGCTTTCGCACCGGCGGCGCGCAGGCATCCCGCCATCCACGCGCAGAGGTTGCGGGCTTCCCCCGCGAGCGCCGGTCCATGGCGGAGGCGGAGTCCGGTCACCCCGTCCGTGAGGGTTTCCGGGGGGAATCCGCTCAGATACTGCCCGATCGACTGGCGCAGGGGCAGGATGCGGGCCGCGGCGAGATCCCTCACCCGCCCTTTGTCTTCCCAGGGGATGTCCGTGTATCCCCCCCCTTCCACCGAACTGTCGTAAAGGATCCGCTTCATCCCGTGCGTGAACGGGAGGTAATGGTCCCGGACCCGCTCCGCAGGAACCCGGTGGAACCAGTGGCAGGTCGGGAGGCCGCTTTCCAGCCAGATCGAAACCTGGTTCTCGAGATCGCCCTGCTCGTTCGGCGGATAGCCCAGCATGAGCGCCTCGCAGCAGCACATCGTGCGGGGGGTCTGCCCGATGTAGCACTGGGCGAAGAGCTTGCCCTCAAGCGTCCGTTTGGAGGCGATCGTTTCCTCGGGGCAGAGGACGATGATCCGGCACGGGTAGCGCTGGCTGAAGTAGATGGCCTCCTCGAAGCGCGCCCGGGCGTCTTCGGGTGTGGTCCGTATCCCGAAGTGGAGGATCAGGTTCATCTGCGAGGCGCGGAACTCCGAAGGAGCGCCCGTCCCCTCCCGGCCGGGCTGCCACATGCTGCCGAGCTGGCGGTTCACTTCGGAGATGGGGAGCAGTATTCCGGGGAGTGCTTCGAGAATCGTGGTCACGGCGGATGGGTGTCGGGTGGAGGAAAGATCGGCCCGCGCGCAGGTTCAGGGGCCGCAGCGGCGCCATTCGTGTTTGCGCTCCCAGAGCAGCCGCTCGCCCCCGAGGGGTCCCCAGGAACCGGCGTTGTAGGTGTCGAGTCCGTTGCGCCCGTTGTCGGCCCACTTCTCGAGCACGGGGGTCAGGAGCGCCCAGGATGCCTCCGTTTCGTCGCCGCGGATGAAGAGCGTCGAGTCGCCGACCATGGCGTCCATGATCAGCCGTTCGTAGGCCTCCGGCGTGTTCGAGCCGAAGGTCGTCGCGTAGCGGAAATGCATCTTGACCGGCTGGGTGCGCGTCTCCAGTCCCGGAATCTTCGAATTGAGGAGGAGGGTGAGCCCCTCGTCGGGCTGAATGCCGATGACCATGGTGTTCGGGGCGAGGTCGAAGCGGTTGCCCTCGCTGAAGAGGATGCCCGGGGGCCGCTTGAACTGGACGGCGATCTCACTCACCCGCCGCGCCAGGCGCTTGCCCGAGCGGACGTAGAAGGGCACGCCCTTCCACCGCCAGTTGTTGATCGAGAGACGCAGGGCGACGTAGGTCTCGGTCGATGAGTCGGCGGGCACTCCCTTCTCGGAGAGGTAGCCCTTCACCTTCTCGCCCTCGACCAGGCCCTCCTCGTACTGGGCGCGGACGACGTCGCCTCCCTCCGGATTCGCGTCCGGCACCTGGATTGCTTTGAGCACCTTGACCTTCTCGTCGCGGATCGCCTCCGGGTCGAGCGAGACGGGGGGCTCCATCGCCGTCAGCGAGACGAGCTGCATCGCGTGGTTCTGGATCATGTCCCGCAGGGCGCCGCTGGAATCGTAGTAGCCGGCGCGGCTCCCGACCCCGAGATCCTCGGCCACGGTGATCTGCACCGACTCCACGAACTGCCGGTTCCAAAGCGGCTCGAAAATGCTGTTGCCGAACCGCTGGACGAGCAGGTCCTGGACCGTCTCCTTCCCCAGGTAGTGGTCGATGCGGTAAACCTGGTTCTCGGAGAAATCCCGCGAAAGCGTCTCGTTCAGGGCGCGGGCGCTCTCCAGATCACGACCGAACGGCTTCTCGATGATGATCTTCGATTCGCAGCGGGTCCGGGCGTGGTGCCGGGCGAGTCCGCTGGAGCCGAGATTCTCCAGAATCGGGATGAAAACGTTCGGCGGAGTCGAAATGTAGAAAAGAAACTGGGTGTCGCGGCCCACCTCTTTCTCGATGCCGTGGAGGGTCTCGGAGAGGCTTTCGAAATCCCCGGCATCGTCGTACGCGCCCGGGTGGTAGTGGATGTTGTTCCGGATCCGCTCCCATACTTCGCCGTTCAGTTCGCGCCGGGAGTGCTTTTCGACCGCTTCCGTCGCGAGATTCCGGAACTCGTCGTCGGGGATCGGCCTGCGCCCGTAGCCGACGAAGTGGAAATCCGCCGGCAGAAGATTGTCGAGGCAGAGGTTGTAGAGCGCGGGAATCAGTTTCCGCGCGGTGAGATCCCCCGACGCCCCGAAGATCACGATGGCCGTGGGCGGCGCGCCGCGGTGCTTGCTGAGTCCTTGTAGAAAGGGGTGCCGGTTGTCCTGATCCATGGGAAAGTGCGCAGGTGGTTTCGGTTGGATGGTTGAATCGGTCGTGGTGCGGAAATGCGGACGCCCTGACAGCGAGAGACTTTGACCGGAATGGTTATTGCGGCGGATGCCGCTCTTGTCCAAGCGAAAATGCGGAAGATCAGGAACAGGGCGGGCGATCGTGCTTGCGGAAAAGCGGAACCCGTTCGTAGTGTCGCAGACCGGCGATCTCCTCGCCGAGAAGCTCGACCTCGACGACGTCGAACCGGAAATGGCGGGGCATCGGGCGGCACTGCCGCAGATAGGCGAGGGCGCAGCGCCGGAGTGCCTCCTTTTTCCGGCGGTCGATCGAGTGAAAGCCCGGCACGAGCGCCCCGGCCTGCCTCGCCCGCACTTCCACGAACACGAAGACGTCGCCTTCGCGGGCGACGATGTCGATCTCGTCCCGGCCGTGCGTCCAGTTGCGGGCGAGAATCCGCGATCCCCGCTCGCCCTGGAGCCACTCCGCCGCACGCGCCTCCGCCCTGGCCCCGGTCCGCTCCTGGCGGGTCGCGGGCTTCGCGGGCGAAGTCGGCTTCGGGCGGAGCCGTCCGAGCAGCCGGGCGAGAATCCGCGATCTGGGAATCCACAACTCCACGCCCCGGAACTCTGGCCCGCGAAACGGCCGCTGGCGAGCCCCGTTATCCGGTTTCCAGCGGCGTTCGCCATGGATCGGCTGCAGGGTGCCGGCTACGGGAGGCCGGCCGGCTCGGCGGGTTGTGGGGAAAGGCGTGGAGCGAACTCGCCCGATGCCCGCCCAAGCGCACGAGGTCCTGGTATCGCCGACTACCCATGCATCCCGGGGAAAACGGTCAGCCCGTCCCAGCCGACGCCTTCCACCGGCTTCGGCCGGATCGGGCGTTTTCTGTGGGCCTCCAAGGGCCGGGAGAGCTCCCGCACGAACTCCGCGCAGCCGATGATGTACCCCTGGGTCAGGTAGCGGCATCTGCAGCGCAGGACCTCCGCCATCGGAAGCCTGCCTTGCTCCTCGTCGATCACCCGGGCGGCAGCGGCGGGATCGACCGATCTCTTGCCCTCCTTCGGGGCGGCGGCGATCCCGAAGAGGCTCTGCCGGTAGCCCGCCAGACCCCCGCAGGCCAGCACCGACAGCCCGTCGGCGGCCGCCCCGTGCCCGGCCACCG
>JBKHCX010000045.1:0-16744 GCA_046541615.1 Puniceicoccaceae bacterium | reverse complement strand
GTAACCACCGGAGAACTGATAGTCGCTACCGATATGGATGGATTCGAACCACTTTTTCGGTAGATAAGACCCTGACCCGGTTGAACCAAATGATCATTCAGGTCCGTGGGACCCGAAAACCAACCGAAGCCATCAAAATACGTCGCTATAAGCGAAGCAGCTTTGTCGACACCCGCCTCAGAATTACTGATAAACAAAACCTTATCGCCGTCAGAAACACCATCCGCTCCAAAAAGGCTCCCAAGCTCTGCTGGAACTGGCAAGGACGAAGTCAAACGGATATCCTGGGTAGAACCTTCTTCAACCAAGTTTAAGGCCAACCGAAAGTCGGATACGTTAACTGATCCCGAAAGAGCGACCTCAAACCCATCTGAGCTAGGAGCTCGGATAACATACGATTCGTCCGGATAAATTGGGTGGCTCGCACCATCGGTTGGACCCGAAAACCATCCAAAACCGTCGAAATAGGTGAAAATTTGAGACGCTGCTAGGTCAACTCCCTTCACCGAACGGTCAAACAACAAAATTTTAGTCCCATCAGGAACAGAATCCTCAGGATAGAGTGTCCCGAGAGTCCAGAAGGGAATCAGCGAAACCCGATCCCCAGCGCTCAATCCTCCGTCCTCGCCCAGGTTCAAATCTTCGGAGACGAACGTCAGCGATACCGAATCCGCGGTATTCGACGAAACGACGGCATACGCCCCTTCCATGTCTCCGTCGTTCACGAAAAGGTAATGCGAGGAAGCGAACGAATCGGCATCCCATTCGGGAGTTCCCTGAACCGTGAGAGTGGAGGAATCGTCGATTTCGCTGACCACACCCGAAAAATCAGGCGAACGGTGAAGCGGAGCGGACAAAGCGGCATCGGAGCCTGGGAGAACCTCCAGTTTAATCACCCCGACGGGATCGGTGGTCACCTCCTCGGCATGGAGGGGCGCGGAAAGGAAGGCGGAAGCGGTGAGTAGAGAGAGGAATCTGGCAGGTAATTTCATGGTTCGTTTGGAAGAGAGAGCGGGAGCTTCCCGGAAGCCGTCTCGGAAGGCAAGCCCGAAACCGGATTTTTTTCTTTTTTTCTCATTTTTTTCCAGGCGGATTCAGCGTGTCGGAGCGGCGGGATCCGCCTTCCCGGGGGCGGCTCGCGCGCAACCGCCTCCGCTCCTTCTTCTCCGTTCTTCCTTCCCTGTGGGGCCGGTCGGGCCGCGCCGGGTCGAGGGCACGCGGCCCTGCCCCCGCGCCGCCGCCCAGAGCCGCCCGTACACTTCGTGGAAATAGCGCTGCCAGTTCCACCACGTGCCCGCGCTCGGCAGGAAATCCCTGATCTGGAGGGGACGGTCGTCTGCTAGAAAGTCGGTCGGCGCCGGGAGCGGCTCGAAACCTTGCGCTTCGAACAGCAGGAGCGCCCGCGGCAGGTGCAGGGCCGAGGTGACGAGCAGGATCCGGCCCCCTCCGAGGGCTTCGGCGGTCCGCCGCGCCTCCTCCGCCGTGGAGGTCGGCGTCGAAAAGGCGACTATCCGCCCCGGATCAATGCCGAACTCCCGGGCGAGACCGGCCATCGCGCCCGAGGAAGCGGGACGCTCCCCGATCCGGCCGCCGGTGAAGACGAGCGGCACTCCGGGATGGAGGCCGGCCAGGCGGATCCCCTCGACCGCCCGGGCGAGGCTGGTGGCCGGGAGCCCGTGGGTCGCGGGCGCGTCCCCGCCGGCCGTGCGAACCCCTCCGCCGAGGACGACGATGGCGGCGATCTCCCCGCCGGCCGGCGGCACGGCGTCGATCTCCATCCACCGGAGAAAGGGGCGCTGCAACACCGGCAGGGAGAGAAGAAAAAGCCCCGCGAGACCCGCGGCGAGAATCATGCGCCCGGCCCGCCCCCACCGCCGGGAACGAGCCAGCAGGACGCCCGCGATGGCCAGCAGCAGACAGAATACCGGCGGATAGAGCAGGCCGGAAACGATCTTGCGCAGGTGGAAGAAGATCATGGGGGTCCGCCGGGAACCGGCTCATCGCACTGTCCGCACGGCGCGGCGGGGGGGCGGACGGTCCGAACCCGGGTTCGGAGACGCCCGGAACGGCGGACCCGCCCGCGGCCCCCGATCAGGCGGCGCGGATCTCCGATGCCTCCAGCCGCTCGGAAACGGCGCCCCAATCGACCAGATTCCTCCAGGCGGCCAGATAGTCGGCCCGGCGGTTCTGGTACTTCAAATAGTACGCGTGCTCCCACACGTCCACCCCGAGGAGCGGGTAGAGGGCGGGGTTCTCCATCCAGGGGGAGTCCTGGTTGGGTGTGGAGGTCACCACCAGTTCGCCGTCGGGGGCGAGGCAAAGCCAGGCCCATCCGCTGCCGAACCGGTCGAGTCCCGCCGAAACCATTTCCTCGAGAAGTGCGCCGGTGCCGCCGGAGAGCGAGTCAATCCTGTCGGCCAGATCCGCCGAGGGCCGGCTCTCTCCGTTCCTCAGGGAATACCAGAAGAGGCTGTGGTTGAGGTGACCGCCGCCGTTGTCGCGGACCGCCGTCCGGATCGGGGCCGGAACCGCCTGGAGATCGCCGAGCATTTCGCCGAGGGTCGCGTCGTGCAGATCGGGGTGCTCCTCGAGGGCGGCGTTGAGCTTGCGGACGTATCCGGCGTGATGTTTCGTATAGTGGATCTCCATCGTGCGGGCGTCGATGTGCGGCCGCATGGCATCGAACCCGTAGGGCAGGGGCGGAAGCTCGAAGGGATACGTATCCGATTCGAAATCCAGGCGGGCGGGAATCCCCGCGACCTGGGGCGCGCCGGCGGACCCGGCGGCGGAGACGGAGCGGATCATCCCCGCGCCGAGGGCGAGGGCGCTGAAACCTTGGAGACTCCGGGAGAGAAACCCCCGGCGGTCGAGTTTTTGCTCTGGGTTGGTGGCGATCGTTCTCATACGCAAAGCAAAAGGCAGTCCGCCCGGTTTCTCAAGCCCCATTCCGTATTAGACCCCCGGGTCGTCACCGATGCCGGCCCCACCCGCCCCCGCCCGGCGTCTCCACGCGGAGGCGGCTTCCGGCGGGCAGGGCGAGCGTCCGGGCGTGGGGCAGATCCTCCTGCGTTCCGTCGGGGAGGGTGACCGTCTGCCGGCCCGGCAGGCCCGCCCCGCCCCCGTGCGCGCCCGCCGGACCGGCGCTCCGGTGTTGCGAGAGCACCGAGAGGTCCACCCCTTCCTCGAACACATACTCGCGCACGATCCCGTCGCCCCCGCGGAACCGGCCGCGGCCCCCCGATCCGGCGCGGACGGCGAACCGCGCGATCCGCACCGGAAACCGGTGCTCGATCACCTCCGGATCGGTGATCGCGGTGTTGGTCATGTGGACCTGCACGGCATCCGCCCCCGGTCCTTTCGCCGAGCCTCCGGATCCGCCCCCGATGGTTTCGTAGTGGGAGAACGATCCGTTGCCGAAGACCACGTTGTTCATCGTGCCCTGGCTGTCCGCCTCGAGACCGAACAACCGCAGGAGCGCGCCGACGACCCGCTGGCTGACCTCCACGTTTCCGGCGACAACCGGTGGCTGGCGGGCCGGATCGGCGCCCGGAAACTCCGCCGCGAGGAGACACCCGGGCGGAACCCGCAGATCCACCACCTCCAGCAGGCCTTCGTTGAGCGGCAGGTCGCGGTCGGCCAGAAGGCGGCAGGCGTAGAGAACCGCGCTCAGGGTGACTCCGCAGGGGCATTGGAACGAGCCGTCCCCCGGGGGGTCCGTGCCGGTGAAGTCGAGCCCGAGCCGCCCGTCGCGCGTCCGCCGGCCCGCGACCCGGATCCGCCCGCCGCCGTCCATCCGCACTTCCACCGGGCCGCCGAAGGCTCCGGCGGGCAGCCGCCGGACGGCCGCGCCCATCCACTCCCGCGACTGCCGGAGGATCCGCCCGGCGAAACGGGCGACCACGGCCGGACCCGCTTCGCGGAACAGCTGCTCCACCGCCGCCCTTCCCTCCCGGAGGGCGGCGACCTGGCTCAGGACGTCCGCGAGGTTCGTCTCCGGTGCGCGGGAGGGGAACCGGCCGCCGTCCTCCCCCCTCAGCAGCCGCTCCAGCACGCCCATGCGGTTCTCCCCTTCGCGGAACAAGTGGAACGGGGGGAGAACCACCCCTTCCTCGTCGAGCGAGCGGGCGTCGGCGGGCATCGAGCCGGGGCGGATACCGCCGATCTCGGCGTGGTGCGCCCGGACGGCCAGAAACACGGCGGGCGTATCCCCGCCCGCGAAGACCGGGGCGATCACCGTGACGTCCGGCAGGTGCGATCCCCCGAAGGCGGGATGATTGGTGAGGGCGATATCCCCCGGCCGCCAGTCCAGAACCTCCGAGACCGAACGCACGCAATGGCCGAGCGCCCCGAGATGCACGGGGATGTGCGGGGCGTTGACGACGAGGCGGCCCGCGCCATCGAGAAGGGCGCAGGAAAAATCCAGCCGCTCGCGGATGTTCACGCTCAAAGCCGTGCGGCGGAGAGTCCCGCCCATCGCCCCCACGATCCCGCCGAACCGGTTGCGGAACAACTCGTGCCCGACCTCGACGGCGGCCGGCGCCCCCGCCGGGCGCGGACCGTTTCCACCCGTCCTCTCGAGCAGGACGGAGCCCCGGTCCCCCACCCGGAAGGACCAGCCTTCTTCGACCGCGAGCGTCCCGAAGCGCTGGACGATCACCCGGGGGCCCCCGCCGCGGTCTCCCGGCGCGAGCGCCCCGCCGTCGAGGAAAGCGCCGCCGGGCGCGTGCTCGCGCCCGCCCGCGGGGAACCGCTCGGGCCGGACGGGCTCCGCCCGGGGGCGGGCACGCAGGCGGATCGAGGCCACTTCGAGCGGAAGGCCTTCGCGCCGGAAACCGAACACCTGCTCGAAACGGCGGTGGAACGCCTCCCGCAGATCCGAACCGGGCTCCCAGTCGCAGGCGAGCGTCGCCTCCTGGCCGATCACGCGGACGAAGGCCTCGCGCCGGATCTCCATCGGCGCGCCGGCGGTCCCGTCCTCCGGCCCCCCGAGGAGTTCCCGCTCGGCCCGGGCGAAAATCCCGGCCCCCGCCGGGCGGAAATCCTCCAGCGGGATCTGCACCGCCCGCCGGACGACGCGTTCGGGGCGGGCTTCGGCCAGACCCTCCGCGCTGAGAATGCCGGCCGCGCCGGGCTGCAGGATCGTGCCGATGCCGAGGATGCCGGCCAGCGGGCAGGCGTGCAGCCCGCCGGCCCCGCCGAAGGAGAGAAGCGCGAACCGGGCGGGATCCAACCCCTCGCGCACCGACAGGCCCCGCAGCGCCCCGGCCATGCGCTCGTTGGCGATCGAGAGGAAGCCCTCGAGAATCCCCCGGCGCTCCTCCGCGCGCCCGCCGGAGCGGCCCGCCCGGCGGAGGACATCCGCGAAAGCCGCCTCCGCCGCCGGCCGGTCAACCGGCACGCGGAAGCGGCCGGGGTCGATCCTTCCGAGCAGCAGGTGGATGTCCGTCAGGGTCAGCGGGCCGCCCCGGCCGTAGCAGGCGGGACCCGGATCCGCGCCCGCGCTGCCGGGACCCACCGTGAACCCGAACCCGTCGAACCCGCAGACCGACCCGCCGCCGGCGGCCACGGTGTCGATGCGCAGCGCCTCGGCGAAAACACGGGCCGGGCCGACGGAGAGCTCGCCCCGGTAGGCGGCCCCGCCGTCGAAGCGGGACACATCGGTGCTCGTGCCCCCCATGTCGAAAGCCAGAAACGAATCGAGCCCGGCGGACCGCGCCGCGATCCCGGCGCCGACCACCCCGCCGGCCGGACCGCTGAGCAGGGAATCGACCGCGCGGAACCGTTCCCGCGGCACGATCCCCCCGCTGCTCGTCATGACATCGATTCCCCGCACCCCCCGGGTCGCGGCGACGCCGTCCAGATACCGGTCCAGGATGGGACCGAGGCAGCCCTCGACCACGGCCGTCTCGGTCCGGCGCAGGTAGCCGGGCAGCGCGGAAACCTCCGAGGCGGCGACCACGCGCTCCCAGCCGGCGGCCCGCAGCCGCTCCGCCCACTCCCGCTCGCGGGCGGGGTTCCGGTAGCCGTTGCAGAGGGAGAGCACGGCGACCCGTCCGGGTTCCGGGGCGGCCGCGGCGGGGGCGGGGGCAGGCGCGGAACCGCCGCCTCCGGTGACTTCGGCGCCCCGCCGGTCGAACCGAACCGGCAACCCGACCGACCGGGCCACCAGGGACGGCCGTTTGACGATCGGGCGGGCGAACAGGTCGGGGCGGGTCTGGTCCCCGATCGCGAGCAGATCTTCGAAACCTTCGGAGACAAAGAGCGTGACCTCGGCGCCCTTTCCTTCGAGGAGCGCGTTGGTCCCCCGGGTGGTCGCGATCCGAAGCCGCAGGGGCGGCAGCTCCCCCCCGAGAGGAGTGCCGGTGACCCAGTGCGCCCCGAGGACGGGAGCGGGCAGTCCGGTCGCGAACTCCAGGGCGGAGGGCCGTCCGGGGAAGTCTTCGTCGAAGCGCAGCACCCCCTCCCCGTGCGCGGCGACCCGGCCGCCCCGGTCGCCGCGGCAGCCGGCCATGAACCCGTCGGGCGGTCCGTCGGGGCCGAGCCGCACCGTCCGCCCGTCGATCCATTCCCGGCAGGCCAGGCGGAGCACGCCCGTCGAGAGCACTTTCGCCTCCCGGCGGATCCCCCCGGGCCCGACCCCCACCACGTCGGTGAAGGTGCCGCCCGTATCGGCTGCGATCCGCCAGCCGCCTTCGTCTCCGTCTCCGTTCATCACGTCCGTTCCCCTACTGCCTATCCGGAGCCCCGGCCGCCTCCTTCAGGCAGTCCGATGTTCCGCGTTTCCCGTGGCCGGCGGCCTTCAGGCCCCGGCGCGCCCCGCCCGAAGCCGTTGGGAGGCCTCTTCCGCCAATCCGTTCGATGGACCCGGAACTCATGCGGGATGCGAAAATTGCACGATTTCATCGATTTTCTCCCCGCACTTGTGCTCACACCCGATGCCCCACCGAAAATTCCGCTGCGTTTTTCCATGAGACCAAACAGGCGATACTTCACGAGTGAACCGACTCCCTTCGATACCGACCAGGCCGAATCGCGGGGTGGGAGCTACCGCTAGCGCCTCCGCCGCGCATACCTCCCGGATTGCCCCTTTTTCCGGCGGCGCGGCTTCCCCCCGTCGGCCGGGGACGGTCCGAGCGCCCCGCCTTCGCGCAGGAACCGGATCTGGTCGCGCAGGACCGCCGCCCGCTCGAATTCCAGATCGAGCGAGGCCTGCCGCATGTCCTCCTCCAGCTCGGCGATGACGGCGGCGACATCCCCGTCGGACACTCCCTCGGCGACCGTGAGCGGATCGGGCTCCTCCCGGTCCGCCACGCCGCCGCGGTGGAGGCTCGACTGATCGCCCCGGCGGACGCCGGTCGGCACGATCCCGTGCTCCTGGTTGTAGGCCAACTGCTTTTCCCGGCGGTAGCGGGTCACCTCCATCGCCCGCGTGAGCGATCCGGTCATGCGGTCGGCGTAGAGGATGACGCGGCCCCGCTCGTGGCGGGCCGCCCGGCCGGCCGTCTGCACGAGGCTGGTCTCGCTGCGGAGAAAGCCCTCCTTGTCCGCGTCCAGGATGACGACCAGGGCGACCTCGGGCAGATCGAGCCCCTCCCGCAGGAGGTTCACTCCGACGAGGACATCGAACCCGCCCGAGCGCAGGCGGCGCAGGATCTCCACCCGCTCGATCGCGTCGATGTCCGAGTGCAGGTACTCCACCTTGATCCCGTCCTCGCGCAGGTATGCGGCGATGTCCTCCGACATGCGCTTGGTCAGGGTGGTGACGAGGGTGCGGTCCCCCTCCCCGCGGGTCTTGCGGATCTCCGCCATCGTGTCCTCGACCTGCCCCTTCAGCGGCCGGATCTCCATGGGCGGATCGATCAGGCCCGTCGGGCGGATGACCTGCTCGGCGACCACCTGCGAAATCCCCAGCTCGTAGGGGGCCGGGGTGGCCGACACGAAGAGCGTCTGCCCCGTGACCTCGCGGAACTCCTCCGGACGGAGCGGCCGGTTGTCGAGGGCGGAGGGCAGCCGGAAGCCGAAGTCCACCAAGCGGCTCTTTCTCGAAAAATCGCCGTTGTACATGGCCCCGATCTGCGGCACGGTGACGTGGCTCTCGTCGAGGATGAGCAGAAAGTCCTCCGGAAAGAAATCGATCAGGCAGAAGGGCCGCTCGCCGGGCTTCCGGCCGCTGATGTGGCGGGAATAGTTCTCGATCCCGCTGCAGAAGCCGATCTCCTCCAGCATCTCCAGGTCGTACTCGGTGCGCATGCGGATCCGCTGGGCCTCGAGGAGGCGCCGGTCCCGTTCGAACTCCGCGACGCGTTCGTCCAGCTCGGCGCGGATGCCGCCCACGGCCGCCTTCATCTTGTCGCGGGGGGTTATGTATTGATTGGCCGGATACAACGAAAACCGGGTGAACAGCGCCCCGGTCTCCCCGGTCAGGGGATCCAGCTCGCGGATGGATTCCACCTCGTCGCCCCAGAACTCGATCCGGACGGCCGTCTCGAGGTAGGCCGGAAAGACATCGACGACCTCCCCGCGCGCGCGGAACTTTCCGCGCGAGAGTTCCACGTCGTTGCGCTCGTAGAGGTTCTCGACGAGGCGGGTGAGAAAATGGTCGCGGCCCAGTTCCTCGCCGGGGCGGATGTCGATCATCATCGCCTTGAAGTCCTCCGGGCTGCCCAGTCCGTAGATGCACGAGACGCTGGCGACCACGACCACATCCCTCCGGCTGAGGAGGGCGCTCGTGGCGGAGATCCGCAGCCGCTCGATCTCGTCGTTGATGGAGGAGTCCTTCTCGATGTAGGTGTCCGTCTGCGGCACGTAGGCCTCCGGCTGGTAGTAGTCGTAGTAGCTGACGAAGTACTCGACGGCGTTGTCGGGGAAGAACCCCTTGAACTCCGAGAAGAGCTGGGCCGCGAGGGTCTTGTTGTGGGAGATGACGAGGGCCGGCCGCTGCAGCCGCTGGATGAGGTTCGCCATCGTGAACGTCTTTCCCGAACCGGTCACGCCGACGAGGGTCTGGTAGCGGTTGCCGGAACGGATCGACCGCTCGAGCGTTTCAATGGCCGCCGGCTGGTCGCCGGTCGGTTGGTAATCGGACTGCAAACGGAACTGTTCCACGAGGGGAAGACTGCGGGAAAAGCGGCGGCGGTCAACCGGGCGCGCGGGCGGCGGGTGTTCGATGTCCGGGTGTTTTCCAGGCCTCCCGCGCCCGTGCCCGCACCCCGGGGTCGGCCGCACCCCGCTTCCGCGTTTGCAAAACCCCGCCGCCAACCCGTAGATTATTCCTCCCATGAAAAAGCGCGCACTTCTTCTCCTCGCCGACGGTTTCGAAGAAATCGAGGCCGTGGCCCCCATCGACATCCTCCGCCGGGCCGAGGTGGACGTGGCCGTCGCCGCCGTGGGCGGAACCCTCTCCGTCACGGGAAAGACCGGCATCACCGTGGAGGCGGACTGCCTCCTCGCGGACCGGAGGCACGACGCCTTCGACGCCCTCGTCCTGCCCGGCGGTCCGGCGGCGCGGTCCCTCAAGGAAAACGCCGAGGTCCTCGATCTCGTGCGCACGTCGTTTTCCCGGGGGCTGGTGGTGGGGGCGATCTGCGCGGCCCCCACCGTCCTGCGCGAAGCCGGCGTCCTCGAAGGGAAATCCTACACCGCCCATTTTTCCGTCGCGGACGAACTCCCGGACATCCGCCCGGAAGCGGTTGTCACCGACGGCACGGTCATCACCTCCCGCGGGGCGGGGACGGCCGTCGATTTCGCCCTGGCGCTGGTGGCGGCCCTCCGCGGAGAGGAAGCCGCCTCCGCCATCGCCGCGGCGATCTGCCGGCGGGGATAGGAAAAAGCACCCCGCTCAGGGAGCCGCCGGCGGGATCGGTTCGCCCGGGGGCGGCGGGTCGAGGTGGGTTCCGACCCAGGCGGCCGGGTCGAGGTAGCGGTTCGTCGAGAGGATGCGCCTCAGCTCGTCCGCCCCCCGCGCCGCCTCCCCGGCGGCGGAGGGTTCCAGCATCGCGCGGATGCGTCCGGCGAGGCGGGGGGGGGTCGCCGCCCCCTGGATGAACTCGGGGTAGAACGGCCGGTCGAGAAGGATGTTGGCGATCCCCAGGTAGGGAATCTTCACGAAGGAGCGGCCGACCGCGTAGGTGAGCGGGTGGGCGCGGTACACGATCGTGCCCGGGATGCCCGCCATCGCGCACTGGAGCGACATCGTCCCGGAGCTGGTCAGGACCGCCGCGGCGGCGCTCCCGTCGGCCACCGGAACCAGCTCCACCCGCTCGCGGAGGGGGCTGTCCCCGAGCAGGGCTTCCACATCCTCGCGGATGCGGGCCCCCGGGTGGAGAATCCGGACCGCGCGCCCGCGCAGAACCTCTTCCGCGCTCTCCACCGCGGCCAGCATCCGGGGCAGGATCCGGCGGACCGCGGCCGTCCGGCTGCCGGGCAGCAGCAGAAGCGGACCGGCGGGATCGAAGCGGACCTGCAGCGAGAAACGGGGGTCGGCGAAGGGGTGCCCGAGAAAAAACGCCGGCAGCCGCGTGTCCTTGTAGCACTCGACTTCGAAGGGGAAGATCACCCCGATCTCGTCGAGCCATTCCTGCATCTTGAACCGGCGACCGGCCTTCCACGCCCAGATCTGCGGACTGATGTAGCCGAGCACGCACACATCGCCCCCGCCCTTGCGGCTGATCCCCCGGCGGCGCAGCTCCTTCGCCAGGCGGAGGTTGAAGCCCGGGTAATCGACCAGGCAGACCACCGCGGGCCGGTGGGCCGCGATCCAGTCCACGGTCCGCCGGAACAGCTCGCGGAATTCCCCGTAGTGGGCGAGCACCTCGACGAGCCCGACGACGGAAAGCTCGGTCAGCTCGTACAACTCCCGGGAACCGGCCTCGCGCAGGGCCGGTCCCCCGAGCGCCGCGACGGAAACGGACGGATCGCTCGAGAGGAGATCGCGCACCAGGCCGGCGGCGTGCTGGTCCCCGCTGTGCTCGCCCGCCACGACGAGCAGGTCCACCCCCCCCGGACCGGGGTCCGGGAAAGGCCTGATCTCCGGAACGGCGGCCGACCCGCTCATCCCCCGTTCCCCGCCGCCTCCCGGATCTGCCGGGTGACCTCGAGCGCGATCTCGAGTGCCTTCAGTCCCGAGACCCCCGAAACCTTCGGCTCCGAACCGTCGCGGACGCAGGACAGAAACGACTCCAATTCCAGCCGGAGCGGTTCGCCGGGCTCGATCGGGATGTCCTCCTTCTCCAGCCCCTGCGCCGCCTTGCGGAGGAGATGCCCCTTCTGGTTCATGAAATCGAGGGAGAGGTAGGCCTGCGGCTGGAAGACCCGGATCTCGCGCACCTTCTTGAGGCTCACCCGGCTCGTGTTGATGTTCGCCACGCAGCCGCTCTCGAAGACAATCCGCGCGTTGGCGATGTCCTCCGACCGGGAAAGCACGTCCACACCGACGGCCTCGATGCGTTCGACGGGCGACTGCACGAGCTGCAGGATGACGCCGATGTCGTGGATCATCAGATCCAGGACGACGCCCACCTCCGTCCCCCGCGGGTTGAAGGGGGCCAGCCGGTCGGCCGTTATGAAACGCGGCGAGCGGACGGCGCCCTCGAGGAAGGAGGTCACCGGGTTGTACTGCTCGACGTGGCCGACCTGGACCAGGACCCCCTTCTCGCGGGCCTTTTCAAGGATCATCCCTCCCTCCAGGCGACTCGTGCAAATCGGCTTCTCGACCATGAGGTGGCACCCGCCCTCGAGCAGCGGCAGGGCCACCTCGGCGTGCCGGTCCGTCGGCACCACCACGCTGACCGCGTCGCAGGCGGCCGCCATCTCCTCCAGGGAGCGGAACCGGCGGCAGCCGTATTGGTCCGCCACCTCGGTCGCGCGTTCATCGTCGATCTCGAAGATGCCGGCGAACTCGCAGAGACCGGCGAGTTCGTGGTAGATCCGCACGTGGTGGCGTCCGAGGTAGCCGACGCCGGCGACTCCGACACGGAGTTTATCGGGAGAGTTTTCCATCGGATCCGCGAGTGTGCCCAAAGCCGGCTCCCTGGCAACACCGCGATGGAAGGGGCCGCCCGCCGCGGGCGCGGGCGCGCTCTTCCGTATTTTGTTGAAATCGCATCCACTCGCCTGCAAACACAGGTTTCTTCGTTCCAAATCCAAACAAAAAGCAGAAAATGAAAAAAGCACCCATCCGCGTCGCAGTCACCGGAGCCGCCGGCCAGATCGGCTACTCCCTCCTTTTCCGGATCGCATCCGGCGGCATGTTCGGCCCCGACCAGCCGGTGGCCCTCAACCTGATTGAAATCGAACCCGCCATGGGCGCCCTCGAAGGGGTTATGATGGAACTCGACGACTGCGCCTTCCCCCTGCTGGAGGATGTCTGCGGAACCTCCGACCTCGACGAGGGCTTCACCGATGTGAACTGGGCGCTCCTCGTCGGCAGCGTGCCGAGGAAACAGGGCATGGAGCGCGGCGACCTCCTCGAGATCAACGGCAGGATCTTCACCGGGCAGGGCCGGGCGATCGAGCGGAACGCCGCTTCCAACGTGAGGGTTCTGGTGGTCGGCAACCCCTGCAACACCAATTGCCTCATCGCGATGAACAACGCCAGGGGCGTCCCGACCGAGCGGTGGTTCGCCATGACCCGGCTCGACGAAAACCGCGCGATCACCCAGCTCGCCGCGAAGGCCGGAGTCCACTGCACCGACGTTTCGAACATGACCATCTGGGGGAATCACTCGGCCACCCAGTATCCCGATTTCTACAACGCGAAGATCGACGGCAGGCCGGCGGTCGAAGTCATCGCCGACGAAGGCTGGCTCAAGGACACCTTCATCCCGGTGGTGCAGCAACGCGGCGCGGCGATCATCAAAGCCCGGGGGGCCTCCTCGGCCGCCTCCGCCGCCAGCGCGGTCGTCGATACCGTCCGCTCGCTGACGACTCCGACCGAACCCGGCGACTGGCACAGCGTGGCCGTCTGTTCGGAAGGCGAATACGACACCGAACCGGGCCTGGTCACCTCCTTCCCGGTCGTTTGCGACGGCTCGGCGTGGAGCGTGCTCGAAGGGCTGCCGATCAATGACTTCAGTCGCGGAAAGATCGACGCCTCGCTCGCCGAGCTGGCCTCCGAACGCGACATGGTCAAGGGGCTCCTCTGAACCGGACGATCCGGACACCCGATCCGCGCCGGACTCTCACCGAACCCATCTTCCCCCCCGTGCAAGGCTGGCAGGAGAACCGCTTCTACGGCGATTTCGACCGCGAGACCCTTCCGGGGGGCAAACGCCCCCCGGAGGACCACCGCTCGCCCTTCGCCATCGACCGCGACCGGGTCGTGTTCTCCTACGCTTTCCGGCGGCTCCAGTCGAAGACCCAGGTCTTCCAGTCCGGCGAGTTCGATTTCTACCGGACCCGCCTCACCCACTCGATGGAGGTCGCCCGGATCGGACGTTCGATCTGCGACTTTCTCGCGTGCAGCTCCCCCGTCTTCGAGCGGGACTTCTTTCTCGATCCGGATCTGGCCGAGGGCGTCTGCCTCGCCCACGATCTCGGACACCCCCCCTTCGGGCACATCGGCGAACGCAAGCTCAACGAGCTGATGGCCGGCTACGGCGGGTTCGAGGGCAACGGGCAGACCCTGCGCATTCTCACCCGGCTGATCTACGCACGGGAAAAAGGGAGCGAGGGGATGAATCCGACCCGCGCCTTCCTCGACGGAGTCCTCAAATACAAGAAGCTCTACCGGGAGCGCAGCCGCGAGACGGGGGGGCATCCCGCGAACCACTTCATCTACGACGACCAGGAGGCCTACCGCGATTTCGCGCTCGGATCGGGCCTGGTTCCGGGGGAACTCGACTCGATCCCCGATTTCGACGGGATCCGCAGCATCGAGTGCCAGATCATGGACTGGGCGGACGACGCGGCCTACTCGCTGAACGACATCGTGGACGGAATCGAGGCCCGCTACATCACCCGGCACACCGTGGACCGGTGGTCCGAGCGCGCCGGGGGGCTTTCGGAGGCGGATTTCCGCCTGCTCGACGAGCTGAAACGCTCCATCCGCGAGGGTTACTACGAGCGCAAGTTCAGCGCGAAAGTGGGCGATTTCATCAACGCGACCCGCCTTTCCGAATCCGACGGGCCTTTCTCCGACCGGACCAACCGCTACCGCTTCCGGCTCGAAGTCGATCCTTCCGCCCTGCGCGAGGCCGCCCTCTACAAACGGATCGCCAACGATCTGATCTTCCAGTCCACCACGATCCAGCAAATCGAGTTCAAGGGAAGCCGGCTTCTCGAGAATCTGTTCGAAGCGGTCATGGAGAACTATTCATCGGCGCCGGGGGCGAAAAAACTGAAAATCGTGCCCGAGACCGAGCACCGTCTCTTCCTCGAGGCACCCGACGGGAAGGAAAAGGCCCGCCGCGTGTGCGATTTTCTGTCGGGCCTGACCGACGGGCAGGCCGTGCGCTACTACAAAAGGTGGTTCGATCCCGATTTCGCCTCCATCCTCGATCTGAACTGATCCCGCCTCGCCCGGATTCCCGGATTCCGGATCTTCGGACGCCTGGGCGGGGTCGCACCCTGCGGGGCTAGTCCAGCTCCTCCGGATTCCGGATCCCGATGGCCCTGAGTTTCGCCCAGAAACTCCCGACAACCACCTCGCCCTGCACCTGGACCGGGTAGGTGAAGCGGTCGGAGGAGAACCAAATCCGCACTTCGGAATCGTCGCTCTTCTCGAAAACCCCGCCGAGTTCGCCCGTCTCCGGTTCGATCCGGTAGGTGTTGAAGCGCCCGGCCTTGACCTTGATCCTCGCCTCCCTGTCCACCGGAAGGGCCAGCCGGACGGCTTTCTTCCCGTCGGTCACCGCGAAGGAAACGCTCTCTCCGCGCGCCAGTGGAAGACTGCGGAAACGGTAAACGGCGCCAACCGAATCGAGAACGGGCCCTTCGGGAAGATCGATCGGCTCGCGCTTTTTCCCGTGGTTCGCATAAGTCGCCTGGCGGGTTTCCCAGTCGAAGGTGACCTCGATGTCCCTTTTGATTTTTCCCTCCCGCTTCTTCTCCTTGTAGAAGAGGGTGCGGCTGAGATCCTCCGACACCCAGGTGTCGATCCGCGTGCGAACCTTGAAAAACGCGTCGGCGAAACTGTTCGTACGCACATGGAAGGAGAAGTGCCATGCCTTTTCGCCCTCGAATTCCACCAGATCGTGCACCTGGAGCCGGGCGCTCCCGACTTTGAAGACACTCCACTTCAAATCGTAGCGGAG
The DNA here is from genome assembly GCA_046541615.1 of Puniceicoccaceae bacterium. GTDB lineage: Bacteria > Verrucomicrobiota > Verrucomicrobiia > Opitutales > Puniceicoccaceae > Puniceicoccus. The sequence goes on along the minus strand of JBKHCX010000045.1, from coordinate 1,493 downwards.
CGCTTCGCCCGGCCGGAAGCGGGGCTTCAGCGGCTCGTCCGCCGGCGGGGCTCCGGCGCAGACGGCGGATACGAAAAGAAGGAGCAGCGGACGCAATTTCATGGTTCGTTCGTGTCTGGGGGCGATCCACGGCTCAGCCGCCGCAGTTTCTTGCGGAGCCCGCGCAATTCGCTCTCCGGCATTCGGTCGATGAAAAGAACCCCCTCCAGGTGGTCCACCTCGTGCTGGATGCATCGGGCGAGGAGTTCCTCGCAAACGAGAACGTGCGCCTGGCCGTCGAGATCCTGGTAGGAGACCTCGATCCGGTTGGGCCGGGGCACCTCGCCGCGGATCCCTCGGAACGAGAGGCAGCCCTCCTCCATCACCCCGACTTCGACGGGAGCGATCGGCTCCACGCGCGGATTCGCGAGGAACAGGGGCATGAGGACCGCGGGCGGCACCATCTTCCCGTCCAGCAGGGTCATCCCGGTCTCGGCGACGGCGGGACCCAGATCCACGACGCAGAGCCGGAGCGCCACCCCCACCTGCTGGGCGGCCAGGCCGATGCCCTCGTGCGCCTCCATCGTTTCCCGCATATCCCGGGCCAACCGCAACAGTTCCCCGTCGAAACTCTTCACCGCCTCGCCCTTCTCCCGAAGAACGGGTTCCCCGTACTGAATCACACGCAAAAGCATCCATCGGAAACCATGGCACAGGATCGTTCCCGAAACAAGCGTTCTCGGCGTCCGCACCGCACCGGCGCCTGGCCGCAAGTGCGGGGGCGCGAACACGGGGACTCGATTCGATAGTGCCTGGCGCCGCCGGCCCGCGCCCGGAGGACCGCCGCCCTCCCCAGCCGATGCACAAGGTCCCAATTAAACAACGACGACCCCTCGCACCCCCCACCGAACCGCCACACCGGCTCGCACGCCTGAAGTCATCCAACCCGAAACGCCCCGCCCCCAAAGACCGTCCCTTCTTCCGCCAAACCAACGCAACCCAGCCATCTACGACCGGATCGAAAAAAATTTGACCAGCAAGGCCCCACATTCAACGACCGTATAAAAAATTATTTGACACTTCTCCGCACAAAAATGCTCCGATCTAAAATTCTTTGACAGCGCTTAGGACATTGATTGACCAGGTGGAATTCATCTCTTGTGGGCCAATCGAAGTGCGAAACGGCCAAGAGAAACGCCACATTGGTCGCCTATATACAAAAAGCCCGGGTCGAAATTGGTTGAACTCCAGAAACCTTTCAGAAATGGTCGAAAAATGCTTGCAAGGGGTTGGCGGATTTGTGAAACTGATTCCACCATGAATAGAACCAGTAGAAAAAGACCACGATTGAAACTTGGGGAAGGAACGAAAGCCTTTTACCATCTGATGAGCCGGACCGTGAACGGGGAGAAGTGGTTCGGGGTGCGGGAGAAGGAGTACCTGCGGAAGCTGATCTGGCAGGTGGCCGAGTTCTCCGGGATCCGGGTCATCACCTACGCGGTGATGGACAACCA
>JBKHCX010000044.1:0-16812 GCA_046541615.1 Puniceicoccaceae bacterium | reverse complement strand
GAGTCATGCCTCGACGGCCCGCGAGGGCGTGGGGAAGCGTTGACAGGGGAAAGCGTGTCGAACCGACTGGAGCGGGTGCGTCAACGAGCGGAAGCCGACCGAAAGGAGGCTTTCGTAAATCTGTTCTCACTGCTGAAGGTCCCGCTGTTGCGAAGCCAGAAGGCCCGAGCGCGCTGGACATGGGAGAGGTTCTACCGGCTGCGAGCCCACTGGCTTCCCAGACCAAGACTCAGTCATCCTTATCCAAACCAGAGATTCGACGCTGACAGGGAGGGTACTCGAGGCAGGAGCCGTATGCGGTAGTTCCGCACGTACGGATCTGCGCGGGGAGGGCTTGCGTGAGACAAGAAATTCTTCGGATTTTTGGTTCTCCGGGATTGGGCTGCGGCACGTGCGCAACAGGCGTCGCTCTCCCTCCCAGGCATAGGGCTTTCTTCCTCCGCTTAGGGAGCGACGCGCGATAAGACGCCGGACAAGCCGAGTTATGGCCGTCAAGAGCACGCGGCCCTACCCCGTTTTTCGAAAACAACGATAAAATCGGACTTTGTCGTTATGTAGGGCCTCGTGCTCTTGACTCGGCGGAGCTCGAAGAGCGAAGACGGTTGCCGCGATGGCCGCGAATCAACTGGAAAATCGGAAAAATCCCTTTGATCACTCCACGCACTTGTGGTCACACCCCCTGCCCCCCCTCCCCCCCGATCGAATTTCCGGTTTGAGATTCCGGGTGATTTCCGCGAGGGTCGGGGGTCATGCAGTCGTTTGATTTCAGCGAGGTGGTGGATCGTATCTGCGCCGAGAACGGGCGCTTCCACGCGAACGCGTACCTCTTCGTGCGGCAGGGCCTGGACTATACCCTGACTTCCCTGCGGGAGCGGGGCGAGATCGAGGGGCGGCAGCACATTTCCGGCGAGAAGCTCCTGGAGGGGATCCGGGCGTTCGCCCTCGAGCAGTTCGGGCCGATGGCACGGGCGGTCTTCGATTTCTGGAACATCGAGTCCTGCCGCGATTTCGGGATCATCGTCTTCGAGCTGGTCAACTACGGCGTGCTGGGCAAGACCGACGAAGACAGCCTGCGGGATTTCGAGAACGGCTACGATTTCGAGGAGGCCTTCGAGAAGCCCTTTCTTCCGCGATCGGCGTGAGGACGGATCCCGCGCAGACGGAGGACGCGGCCCTGCCCGTTCTGAACCTGGAGCGGCCGGGGTGCGGGGTGGCCTCCCTCCAGATCTGGATCGGCGCGGGAAGCCGGGCCGAGTATCCCCGGCATCCCGGCAGCGGGCTGGCCCACTTTCTCGAGCACATGGTCTTCAAGGGCACCGACCGCCGGACCGCCGCCGACATCAACCGCGAGGCGGAACGACTCGGCGGGTTTCTGAACGCCTACACCTCCTACGACCGCACGGTCTATCACATCGACCTGCCGGCGGAGTCGGCGGCCGCCGGGCTCGACCTGCTGGCGGATTTTGTCTGGCGTCCCAGCCTGGCCCGGGAAGGGTTCGCGCCGGAGCGGGAGGTCATCCTGCGGGAGATGGCGATGTGCCGCGACGATCCGGACAACCACCTTTTCGAATCGGTGCTCGCGGCGGCTTTCCACCGCGACCCCCTCCGGTTCCCGGTCATCGGCCGGGAGGAACGCTTCCGCCGGCTCGTCCCGGACGATCTGCGGGATTTCCACGGGCGGTTCTACCGCGGGCGGGGGAGTTTTCTTCTCGCGGCCGGGGACCTGCCGGCCGGTTTTCGGGAGAGGGCCCGGTCGGTCGTCCCCGCCCCGCCGGCGCGGGTGGAACCCCCGGCGCCGCCCGCGGCCCCCGCCGAGGATCCCGAGCCGGTGCGTCTTCGCCTGCGGGGCCGCTGGGAGGGCGGCCGCGGCCTGCTCCTCTTTCTCGTGCCCACCCCGACACCGCAGGAGGCGCTCCTGGCCGAGTGGGTGCTCGAAACGCTGGCCGGCGGGGAGAGCGCGCCCCTGAACCGGGTGCTGCGGATCGAGGAGGGGCTGGTCCACTTTCTGGAAGGGTTCTCCCATCCGCTCGGCCCGGTCAGCCTCCTCGGGTTCTCGTGGCTGGCGGATGCGTCCCGGCTGGTCCGCGCGGAAGAGCGCCTCCTCGCGGAACTGGACCGGCTGGCCGCGCGGGGGGTGGGCGCGGAGGCGATGCGGGCGGGGAAGGACCGGCTGCGCTTCGAAAAACTCCGGACGGAGCAGAGCGTGGAGGGCTGGGCCTCCCGCCGCGGGGAGGAGTTTCTCCGCTTCGGGCGGGTGTTGGACGAGGCCGGCACGTTCGCGGCGCTTGACGGGTGGGGTGAAACGGACTGGAAGGACTTCGCGGCCCGCCGCCTGTGCCCGGAGCGGGCGATGACCGGCGCCCTTTTCCCGGAGGGCGGATCGTGAGCGCGGACGCCGGGTCGCGCCTCTTCGCCGACCCCGTCCCCGGGTGCGGACTGGTCGGCGTGTGCCTCGCCTTCCCCGGCCCGGACGCCGCCGAGGAACCCGGTCGCCTGGGGTGGACCGGTCTCCTTTTCGAGATTCTGCGCGCGGGCGGGGGGCACCTGCCGGAGATGGAGGTCACCCGCCGCTTCGACGAATGGGGCGGCGGCCTGCGGGCCACGGTCGGCCACTCCTTCGCGACCCTCCGCTATACCTGCCTCGCCCGGCACTTCGAGGAATCCCTCGGCTACCTCCTGTCTTTCTGCGCTCCCGGGACCGCGCCGGAGGATCTCTTCGAGCGCGAGCGGGAGGCGCGGGCGGCTCTCGTTGCGGAGGAGCGTTCGGATCCCGCGGCGGCGGCTCTCGGGCGGGTGAGGTTCCGCCTCTTCGCCGGGAAGTCCCTGGCCGCTTCCCCGCTCGGGACGGAATCCGACCTGGCCGCCGCGGACCCGCGGCGGCTCGCTTCCTTCGCCGGGCGTATCCTGCGGCCCGACCGGGCCTTTCTGGCTGTGAGCGGGGAATTCGACGAGCAGCGGGCGCGGGTGATCGGAGAGGCCTTTCTCGGGCGGGCGCCGGAGGGCGCCGAGGCAACCCTCCCGCGAAGCGATGCGGGAGATGGAGCGCCGGCGCCGGCCTTCCGTGCGACCGAGCGCCATCCGTGGGAGCAGGCGGTGGTCGTGCAGGCCTTCCCCGCGGCGGGGACCGGGTCGCCGGATTTCCAGTGGTTGTCGCTTTACGCGGGTTGCTTGAACGGATTGTCGGGGCCGCTTTTCGAGGAGATCCGCGAGCGCCACGGGCTCGCCTATTACTGCTCGGCCCGGATTGTGGCGACCCGCGGCGAGGGGCTGCTGGCTTTCGTTTCCGGCTGCTCCGAGGAGCGCGCCCGGTTCCTCGCCGAGAGCCTCGAGGGCATTCTGCGGCGGGTCGCCCGGCAGGGGTTTTCCGATGCGGAGTTCGCGGCCGGGCTCGCCCAGGCGCGGGCGGCGCTGCGGCTCGGCCGCCAGCGCTCCGACTGGCGGGCCTTCCGCATGGCCACGCGGCCCGTCCTCGGGCTCCCCTCCGACCTCGGCGCGGGCGACGAGGAGTTCTGGGACCGCGCCTCCGCCGGTGGGCTGCGGGGGTGGGCCGCCCGCGCCGTGGTTCCGGAAACGGGTTCGGCGCTGTTTTTCCTGCCGGGCGGGGGGTAGCCCCAAGCCATGCGATGAACCGGACCCGATCTCGAAATCGCGGGCCTCTGCGATTCCTCCCCCCGCGTTCTTGATCACGTCCGGCGCCCCGCCGACGCCTCCAGAAACCGCTTGAAATCCCGCGAAGCCGGGTCGATGATTCGCCATGAAAATGGGCCAGCCTACGAAATCCCGCGCCGCCGAGCCGGACCGCGAAACCAAACTGCGCTTGCTTCGGATCATGACCGAGAGCCGCATGGGCGACCTCCGGGAGCAGAACCTCCTCCGCCAGGGGCACGGATGGTTCCACGTCGGGGGGATCGGGCACGAAGCCGTCGCCGCCCTCGGCCTGCTTCTGGAGGAGGGAGATTTCCTCGCTCCCTATTACCGCGACCGCGCCCTCGTGCTGGCCCGGGGCCTGCGCACCCTCGACATAGCCCTTTCCTTTTTCGGCAAGCGCGGTTCCTCCAGCGGCGGACGGCAATTGCCGGGGCATTTCAGCTCGCGCAAGCACAACATCTGGACGCATCCCTCGCCGGTGGGCTCGCACCTGCTGCCCGCCTGCGGAATCGCCTGGGGCCTTCAGCTCGACGGCAAGCCGAACGTGGTTCTCGCTTCGACCGGCGAGGCGGCCAGCCGCCAGGGGGATTTTCTGGAGGCGGCCTGTGTGGCGGTGGAGAAGAACCTGCCGGTCGTCTTTGTCGTCGAGGACAACGGGATCGCGATCAGCACGCCGAACCGCGACGCGAACCCGCTCGCTCTCGGAGTCATGGACGCGAGCCGCTGGGTGCGGGCCGACGGCGCGTCGGTGGAGGAGGTCCACCGGGCCGGGGCCGAGGCGATCGCGAAGACCCGCGGCGGAGGCGGTCCGAGCTTTCTGTGGCTCGATCTAGAGCGGGGGACCAGCCACTCGAGCGCGGACGACCACCGGCTCTACCGCTGCAAGAACGAAATCGATCACCTCACCGAGCGGGATCCGCTCCGGCTGTTCCGCGATTCCCTCGTGGCCGGGGGGGTCCTTTCGGAGGAGGAGGCCGCGGCGATGGAGAGCGAGGCCAAGGAGACCGCGCGCAAGGTTTACCTGGAGGCCAGAAAGGCCGACGACCCCGAACCTTCCGAGGTGGGCCTGCACCTCACCGATCCGGCCCCGCCCGTGTCGGAGCGCCCCCCGGTTGATCTCGGCGAGCGCGCGCGGATGCTCGATGCGGTCAATCTTTCGCTCAAGGAGGTCCTGCGGCGCAACCCGAACTCGGTTTTCTACGGGCAGGACATCGCCGACCCCAAGGGAGGGGTCTTCCGCCTGACCGCCGGGCTCTCGACCGCCGACCCGAAACGGGCCGGAAACGCGCCGGTGGCCGAATCCACCATCGTCGGCCTGGCCTGCGGCCTGGCCTGCTACGGGAAAAAGCCTTTCTTCGAGATCCAGTTCATCGACTTTATCGGACCGGGCTGGAACCAGCTCGCCAACAACCTCGCGAACATCCGCTGGCGCAGCTTCGGCGAATGGTCCTGTCCGGCGGTGATCTACGCGCCCTACGGGGCCTATCTGCCCGGGGGCGCGATCTGGCACAGTTCCTCCAGCGAGGGTCTTTTCGCGAACCTCCCCGGCCTTCTGATCGCCGTGCCGAGCACGCCCGAGGATGCCGCCGGGCTCATCTGGAGCGCGAACCAGTCCACCGATCCGGTCCTCCTCCTCCTCCCCAAGCACCTGCTCTGGGGCGAGGTCAAGCTTCCCGAGAAAATCCGCGCGGTCCCGATCGGGCGCGCCCGCCGGCGGCGGACCGGCCACATGATCACCGTCGTGGCCTGGGGAAACTGCGTCGAGCTGGTCGAGGAAAGCATCGAGCGACTCGGCGACGACACGCAGGTCGATCTCATCGATCTGCGCACCATCGTCCCGTGGGACCGGGAGACCGTGCTCGACTCCGTCCGCAAGACCGGTCGCCTGCTCGTCGTGCAGGAGGACTCCGATCCGTGCAGCGTGGGCCAGGCCATCGTTTCCGAGGTGGTCCACACCGCCGACATCTGGCCCCGCCTGCAGGCGCCGCCGAAAGTCATTTCCCGGACGAACACGCCAGTCGGCTTCCACCCGACCTACGAGTACACCGCCCTGCCCGATGCGGAGACCATTCTCGAGGGGATCCGGGCGCTCGTCGCCGTCCAGCAGTCGCCCGCCTCGGTCGAACCGCCGATGGCTCCGGTCTCGGCCGTCCCCGTGGCTCTCGAGGACGAACCCGAGGCGCCCGCCCCCCCGCCGCCGCAGTCGATCCGCGTGCCGGTCCTCGGCGAGGGGATCACCCGCGCCCGGTTGCTCACCCGTTTCAAGAAGAACGGGGAAACCTTCGAGCCGGACGACCCGATCTGCGAGGTGGAGACGGACAAGGCCGTCTTCCCGATCGAGGCCCCGGAGAGCGGCTCCATCGTGGAATGGCTTTTCGACGAGGGCGACGAGGTCGGTGTCGGCGACGAGATCGCCCGCTGCGTTTTCCGGTCCTCCGCCGAGGAGGAGGAGGGAGCGGCCCCGGCGGCGCCCTCGAGCGGGATCGAGGCGGCCAACATCCGCAAGTTCCGGCAGTACGAGGCGCCCAACGGCGAGATCGCGAAGACCTCCGGCCTCTCCGCGGAGATCATCCAGCAGATGCAGGGCCTGGTGCCGGCCACGATCATGGTCAAGGCGAGCTGGGCGCGCATCCGCGAGGTCCGCGCGCGGGCGAAATCGACCGGGCGGACGCCGCCCAGCCCCTCGGCGATCGTCGCGTGGTGCCTGGTGCAGGCGATGAAGCGGCACCGCCGGTTCACCCACACGCTGTTGATGGGCAAGATGCCCCGGGCGATCGGCGACTTCGATCTCGGGGTGGCCGTCTCGCTGCCGGAGGACCGCCTCGCCACCGCGATCGTGCCCGACGTGAACCGGCGGGACTGGTTGGAATTCGCCGAGCTGTTCCGCAAGGCCGTGGACGACACCCGCAAGGGACGTTTCCAGCCGAAGACCCGCATTCCCGTGCTTCTCTCGACGATGGGACGCTACGACGTGCAGTCGGCCACGCCGATCGTCGTGCCCCCCTCCATCGCCACCCTTTTCGTCGGATCGGCCCACTACGAGATCGATCCCGAAAGCGACGGCGCGAAGACCCGCGAAGTCGTGCGCCTGGTCCTCACCTTCGACCACCGGTGGATCAACGGAGCGGGCTCGGCCTCGTTCCTGAGCGAGGTGAAGAAAAACCTGGAAACCTTCGACCTCCCGAGTTGAGCGCATCGCCGGACAACCGCGCCGCAGCCCGTCTCCGGCGCCCGGACTTCCTCTGCTTCGCCGCGGCGGCGGCGGGCACGGGTGCCTGGCTGTTCGCGACCCTCCCGCCTCCGCTGGGATCGGCCGACCAGATCGCCAACACGGCGATTCTCCTGGCGATCCTCGCCCTCTACCTCGTTTTCGACTTCCGCCCCGGATTCGCGAATCCGGAGGAACCGGCGACCGCCGCCTGGTTCTGGGCGGGCGGCGGCCTGCTGCTCGCCGGCGTCTCCGCGTTTCCGGCGGCCGGGCCCGTCAAAACCGCCGTGCTCTTCACCGGCCTCGGTTTCTTCCTCCGGGCGGGCGGCGGAGTGCTTCTCGATCCGGCCGGACGGCGGCTGCTGAATTCCCTTTTTTTCGCCTTCACGCTCTTCGGCGTTCTGCTCGTGAGCCTGCCGTTCCTCGACATGCCCCTGCGGATTTTCGCCGGCCAGTGGTCCGCCCGCATTTTCGAATGGCTCCACCAGCAGGCGGAACTCGGCTTTGTCGTGCGGGAGGGCGTGCCCATGCTCCTCCTGGTCGTCAACGGCCGCCCGTTCCACGTCGCGGCCGAATGCAACGGCTTCGGGCTCCTGGGGACCAGCCTGCTCCTGACCGTCGCCTTCGTTTTCTACCGCAGGGTGGGCTGGGTGGACGCGGTCCTTCTCTTGATCGCCGCCGTCTTTCTCGCCCTTGTCGGGAATCTCGTCCGCATTTTCATCATCATCCTCCTCGCGCCCCTGGTGGGCGACCATTACATGCTGATGCACGAGATCGTCGGGACGATCAGTTTCTACGGCTTTCTGGCGATCCAGTGGTGGCTGGTGGTCGGCTTCGGCCGCTCCCCCGCCCCGAGGGTCGAAGGAGCGTGACCAGGCGCGGATGCGGCGCGGCGGCATGGGGGGCCTCCCCCCGATCGGGAACGATCCCGGCGCCCCCGTCTCACTCGCGGTAGCCGCATTCGGCGAGCGCCCGGCGCAGGAGGGGGCGGAGCCGCCCGGCCAGGTATTCGTTCGCGTATCCGACCCAGGCGACGGGGGTGGTCGTGTCGAGAGGGGCGTCGAGCGGCCCGCCCCACGGATCCTCGAAAACGCACCCCGAGGCGCGCGCGACCGGGAGGCAGGCGAGGTCGTAGGGATGGCAGGCGAGACAGTCGTCGAGTCCGTGCCTGCGGAAGACCAGGGGGCGCAGGTCGGCGACAAACCGGTCCCGCCCGGAGATCAGTTCGTGGATCTGGCCGCCGGTCGAGATGTATTGGTCGTTGAAGACGAGCGGGGTCGGCGACGGTGTCTCCGGCAGGTGGGCGCGCAGGAAGCGATCCTCGATCCGGTGGATCTCGGCCCGCCCCTCCGGAAAGAAGTTCGCGAACGAGGCGAAGCCGTGCCGGAGATCTCCGGCGGTGGAGGGGCGGAGACCGACCGCGCGGCTGCCGCCGCCGGAGAGATCGCTCCGACGGGCGCGGGAGCGGAAGGCGCCCGTGGACGGCGTCCAGGCGGTGATCTCGTCGGCGAGAGTCTGGCGCGAGGTCGGGATCTCGACCATGGCCGCCGCCCGCAGGTCGCGCAGGCGTCCCGGGCGCCCGCCCGCCGGCGCGGCGCCGGCCAGAAACCAGGCCGGCCGTTTGTCGTACATCAGTCCGCGGGTTCCGTCTATCGGATCGATGAGGATGGCGAGCGCCGCCTCCCGCGCCCCGGCCGGGAAGCGGCGCCCCGTTTCGTCGCCGAGACCTTCCGCGATCACGTCCACCGGCAGGGCCGCGGGCCAGTGGTTCTCGAACCACGCCAGCAGCGCGTCCTCGCCGACCTTGTCGATCCGGTAGATCGTGTCGGCGGCGGTCACGCGGTGGATGCCCGCGTCGCCGATGCGCCGCCCGGTGACGATCCCGTCGCGGACGGCGGCCCCCATGTCGGCGAGCCGACCGGCGATCCGCTCCCAGTCGTCGGGGCGGACCGGGGGTCCGGCCTCCGCGCGACCGCTCATGGGGCCGGATTCCCGCCGAAGAGCAGTTCGGAGGCCCGCGTACGCAGCCCCTCGAGCGTCAGGTGGGGGAAGTAGGGCAGCTTCCCGATCCAGCTCTCCTTGACCCAGGGAAAGCTCCCCCCGGTCACGATGATCTCCGGTTCCCCCCCGTCGATGGCGACGATTTCCTCCGCCAGGGTGGCGGCCAGCTCGCGGATCATCCCGGCGAATCCCTTCGTGCAGCCGACCTCCATCGCCTCGCGGGTCGTCCGGCCGATCCCCGTCCGGCGGTGGATGCGCTTCAGGTCGATGGCGGGCAGCAGGGCCGTTTTCTCGACGAGGTAGTCGGAAAGAAAGGCGAAGCCGGGAGCGATCGCCCCCCCTTCGTAGCCGTTGGCGCGGGTGACCGCGTCGAGGGTGACCGCCGTCCCCATGTCGATGACGACGAAGGGGGCCTCCGCGTGCAGGAACCCCCCGAGCGCGTTCGCGAGCCGGTCGGCCCCCAGTTCGGCCGGCCGCGGGTAGTGGACGCGGAGGTCGCCCGTGTTCTCCGGCCCGAGAAAGGACACGGCGATCCCCGCCTCCCGGGCCTGTTCGGAAAGCAGCCGGCCCAGCCGCGGCGCGACGGAGCAGGCGATCACCCCGCCCGGGGCGATCCCGTCCGCCCCCGCCCGGAACAGGGGCCGGAAGTCGAGATCCGGCGCGCGCGAGGAGAGATCGCCGCTGCGCAGCAGCCGGGTCCCCTCGAACAGGCCCCAGTGGCTCCGGCTGTTCCCGATGTCGATGGCGAGGACGGGGGGCGTCATCTTCCTCACTCTCCGAGAAACGGCTCGAGGCTGCGCCTGAGGTCGGCATGGTCGAGGGCGACCGGCCAGTCGGGCCTCTCCGAGCGCAGGCTGGGCGGGGGGCGGAAGAGGACGGCCCGGTCCGCCGCCTCGAGCATGCCCACGTCGTTGTAGGAGTCTCCGCCCGCCGCCACCCGGAATCCGAGGTCGCGGAAGGCCGCGACCGCCCGGCGTTTCTGGTCCGCCTGCCGCAGACGATAGTCCGTGATCCACCCGTCGGCGTCGATGACCAGACGGTGGCAGAAGAGAGTGGGGTGCCCGAGCCTGGCCATGAGCGGCCCGGCGAACTGTTCGAAAGTGTCCGACAGGATGATCACCCGGGTCTGCGCCCGGAGCCAGTCGAGGAATTCGACCGCGCCCTCCAGTGGCGCGAGTCCGGCGATCGCCTCGTGGATCGTGCCGACGCGGACGCCGTTCTCGCGGAGAATTCGCAGACGATAGCGCATGAGCGCGTCGTAGTCCGGCTCGTCCCGCGTGGTCCTCCGGAGGGCGTCGATCCCGGTCCGCTCCGCGAGGGCGATCCAGATTTCCGGGACGAGAACTCCCTCCAGGTCGAGCGTTACCAGGTGCATGGCCGCTATTTCCGTTCCGGCGGCGGGCGAAGTCAATACCGCGGCACGTCGGGATCGATTTCGAGGGACCACGCTTCGATCCCCCCGGCCATCGACTGGACGCCGTCCAATCCCTTCTCCCGGAGGAACCGGACGGCGGTGAGACTGCGGATTCCGTGGTGGCAGTAAACGATCACCGGCCGGTCCGGCGGCACGTGCCTCCATCGGCGCCCGAGTTCGGACATCGGCACGACGAGGTCCGGATTCAGATGGCACGCGGCCACCTCCCAGTCCTCACGCACATCGAGGAACAGCACGTCCTCCTCGGCCCGGCGCCGCCCCCACGCCTCGGCGACGGAGATTTCGAAGGGAATGGATTCGCTCACGGGAAGTCGGTGGGTCAGATCCGGTTGGCGGATTTCCCTGCGAGGAACGCCTCGAGGTTGGAGACCAGGGTGCGCATGAGCCGGCCCCGCGCTTCGCGGCTCGCCCAGGCCACGTGCGGGGTGACGACCGCCCCCGGAATCCCCCGCAGGGGGTGGTCCGGCGGCGGGGGTTCGGTATCCGTCACGTCGGCTCCGTATCCGCCGAGCCGTCCGGAGCGCAGCGCCGCCGCCACGGCCGGCTCATCGACCAGCGGGCCGCGCCCGGTGTTCAGGAGAATCGCCCCGGGTTTGACGCGCGCCAGGGCTTCGGCGTCGATCCAGTGGCGGGTCTCTTCGGTGAGCGGGCAGTGCAGGGAGATGACATCCGCTTCCGCGAGCAAGCGGTCGCGGTCCGCCCACCCGCAGGGGAAATCCGTGGATCTCCGCGTGCGGGAGTGTACGAGCACGCGCATGCCGAGGGCGTGGGCGATCCGGCCCGTGGCCCGCGCGATCTCGCCGCAACCCACCAGGCCGAAGGTCTTGCCGGCCAACTCCGTGATGGGTCCCGCCGTAACCGAAAAGTCCGGCTGGGCGGCCCACGCTCCCGATTGGAAAAGACCGGCGTGCGCCGAGAGACGGGTCGCCAGTTCGAGAAGCAGGGCGATCGTGTGCTGGGCGACCGAGGCGGTCGAGTAGGCCGGCACGTTGGTGACCGCGATCCCCCTCTCCCGGGCCGCCTCGAGATCGACCGCGTTCGTGCCCGTGCTCATCAGCCCGATGTAGCGGAGTTCCGGCAGGCCCTCGATCCGCCCGCGGTCCAGGACCACCTTGTTCGTCAGGACGACCGGCGCCCCCGCCGCCCGTTCGAGAACCTCCTCCGGCCGGGTGCGGCCGAACAGCCGCAGTTCGCCGAGGGCGGCGAGCCCGTCCCAGGAAGGGTGGGCGGTATCGGACTCGCCGACCGCCAGAGGCGAGGTCGTGCGGGCGTCCAGAACAACGATCTTTGTCTGCATTACGGAAAAAGGTGGTGCTTCAACCGGACGGATGCCAGCCCTAAACGTGACCGCGGCCGATTGCGCCCTCGCCGCCCGGGTTTCCGCCGGCGGGAGGCTTCCCGCCGTTGGCGCTTTCGTAGGCCAGACGGTTCAGGTCCTCGAGCGAATAGGCTTCGAGGTTTCCCAGGTTGTCCAACTGCCCGGCGACCTTCGCGGACGCCTCGTTCGCGGCCTTGAGGATGCGCCGGTCGAAATCCGGATCGGACTCCGCTTCCATCATCACGAGCTGCATCTGGGTGAGGTAGTTGCGGAGAATGTGGTTCGAGGCCCCGATCGTCTGCTGGAAAATCCGGTGGCGCTCGGCCTCCTGCTCGCGCCTGTGGTCGAAAAACCGCTTGGCCAGATAGCGGATCAGGACGGCCGTTGCGAGGACGTAGGCGCTGCCTTTGATCATCTGAAAGATCGTGGCGGCATCGGGGCCGTCCTCCCGGCTCAAAACGAACAAGTCGGACACCCCGATCCAAAGCAGGCCGAAAAAAATATAGGTCAGGGCGATTCGTCCTTCCGGCTTCATTTGGATCAGATTTGGTGCTCGAGGCGGGACTTGAACCCGCACGGCTTTCGCCACACGCCCCTCAAGCGTGCGTGTCTACCAATTCCACCACCCGAGCATTCAGGGAAAGGGTGCCATTACCGCCAATCTCCGCGCCGGGATCAATCCCAAATGTGTCGGAATTGTTATTTTCCAGCGAAGGGCATTGTTTGACAGATGCCTCCCGGTTGCGGATCATCCCTGCGTTTTGCCATGGCTGACAGTTCCGCATCCTCTTCCGAAAGATCCGATCCGGTCGATCTCGACCAACTCCGGGATCTGAGTTTCGCCCCGCAGTGGTCGACCGCCTCGCCCCGGCGCTCGTCCCGGTCGGACGAATCCGGGGACCACCGCCCCCCGGGGCCGCCGCGGGACCGCCGCCCGCCCCGCTCCCGCCCCACCGGTCCGGACCGGGGGAAGGACGCCCGCCCCCGGGCGTCCCGTCCGCCCGAGCCCTTCAAGCCCGTGGTCGGTTTCTCCATCTTTCCCGAGGACGAGCCGTTCGATCTGCTCGTCCAGTCGATGCGGTCCACCCTCAAAGTGTATGAACTCTTCGAGGTCACGCGGCTCATCCTCGACAAGCCGGACCGGATGGTCGTCGTGGTCAGCCCCCTTTCCGAGGAAGATCCCCCGCTCTACGAGTCGCTGCCGGACCGGCAGATTTTCCGGGGGGAGGCGGCGGCGCTCCGGCATGCGGCGGCCATCCTCCTGCCCGTGATGTTCGATGAGAAGGAGGAAGAGGTCGAACCGCCGACGGGCAAGTTTCCGGCTGTGATGCGGTGCGGGGAGACCGGCAGGCTTCTTCCCCCGAAAAGCTATCACCGGTTCCAGGCCTTGCTCCAGGAACACCACCGGACGAATTGCCCGGAGGTTCCGCTCTCCCGGGTCGAGAAAAACCTGGTGTCGGTTTCCGAGGCGGAGGCGGTCGAGGAGTGGCTTGCCTCCATGAGCAAACGCCGGGTCTTCCGCCGGCGTCCCGAGGAGGGGGCCGGGGAGGGTGCCGCGGCCGGCCCGGCTTTCGACTCCCGCGAGGAGGCGATCAACCACCTGATCGTGCGGGAACGCGAGAAACTCGTCCGCGAGACCCGCCAGGCCCGGGTTCCCGCGCGCGCCCTCGCCGAAGCCGCGGACGACGAGATCCGCAGGTCCTTCGAAGCGTATCTCGAGCAACAGCGGCGGTTCCCCCTGGATGCGGCCAACAACGTGCGGATGAAGCTGCGGAAGGCGAATCTGTTTCTTTTCAAGAAAGGCAAGAAGGGGATCAGCTTTGTCTCCGCGGTCCGCCGCAACCATTTTCCCGAGGACGCCGTCTTCAGCGATTCGGTCGCCCGGATCATCGCCGCCCTGCGGGGGAAATCCGGCGTCCGCCTCAAGGACCTGCCCGGATTGCTCTACCCGGACCGCTCTCCCGTCGAAGGAAAGGTTCCGATGCAACCGGAGGAGACCCGCCAGCTTCTCAACGACCTGAAATGGCTGAAGACCGAGGGCTATCTCTTCGAATACGGGGACGGCGCCCTGGAGATACACGCGGCCGCGGCCCACTCCGGCGAAACCGGATCACCGGACTCCGGAGCGGACGGAACCGCGGCGCCCGAGCCGGAAAGAGATCGGACGCCACCCGCCGGGTAGGGAGAATTCGCCGGCCGACGCGGCATCTACCGGAAGTGCGTCGGCTCTTTCCCGACGTGTCGCGGCCGCCGGGGCTACCCGCCCTCCCGTCATTGCGCCAGACGGTCACGGAAGCAGGCGGTCATTGCCCGAATGGGTTCGGCGGCCGCGCCAGTAGCGCCGCACCTCCGCCAGATCGCGGGCGATCGGCGGTAAGGTGAGGCATGGCGGCAGAATGCCTCTCCCGGTCCGGACCGGCGATAAGGAAGAGTCGCGGAAGAGCTTGCCACCGCAGTAGGCCGACCCTACCAACGGATCAATGCGGATCACCGGGGGAAAGGCGGCAGGCGTTCGAATCCACGCGCCGGGCGGGGGAAGATCGGTCCGTCCGGCCACCGACCGGATGCGGGAGGCCGTCTTCTCCAGCCTCGGACCGGACATCGGCGGAGCGCGGGTGCTGGATCTTTTCGCGGGCACGGGCGCCTACGGGCTCGAAGCGCTTAGCCGGGGCGCCGCCCTCGTCGTCTGGATCGAGGCCGACCGGGCCGCGGCCGCGACCCTCGGGCGCAACCGGGAGGCGGTCGTCAAATCGATGGGCGGCGGCGGGCTCTCGCGGGTGATCGCCCGGGATCTCCGCAGGCACCCTTTTCACGAAGACGAACGATTTGACCTCGTTTTCGCCGATCCGCCCTACGCCGAAGCCGCCGAGTGGATTCCCGCCATCCTTTCGATCGCCGGACGGCACCTCTCCCACGAGCCTGCGGGCCGGCTCCTCCTCGAAATCCCCGGCCGGGACGAGCCGGACACCCCGGGCTGGATCTGCAAGCGCCGTTTCGGCAGGGAATCGGCCGGCCCCTCCCTCCGGGTGCTGGAGCGGGCATGATCCGGGAACCGACAACCCCCGGCCGGCCGGCGGGCGCCGCCGCCCTGGTCTTCCTCACCCTGGCCGGAGCGGTCGGCGCGGGAGCGGGCGCCCTCGTCTTCGCCCTCATCGAGAGGGGGGCGGACACTCCCCTGCGGGACATCCACCGCGCCCTCCCCTGGCTGCCTCCCCTGGTCATCCCGGGCATGCTCCTGCTGATCCTCTGGCTGCGGGACCGATTCTTCCCGGGGACGGACGGCACCGGCATCCCCCAGGCGATCGCCGCGCTCCGCCTCGGGCCGGGGGATGAGCGGGACCGGCTGCTGTCGCTCCGCGTCGCCGGGGGCAAGATCCTCCTCACCGCCCTCGGGCTCGTCTCGTTTCTCTCCATCGGCCGCGAGGGGCCGTCGGTTCAGATCGGGGCCTGCTGCATGCACGGCATCGCGCGCCTGCGGCGGTTCCCCGCGCACCTCGCCGAACGCGGCCTGATCCTCGCCGGAGGGGCCGCCGGCATCGCCGCCGCCTTCAACGCCCCGATCGCCGGAATCGTCTTTTCCATGGAGGAAATCGGCCGCTCGTTCGACAAGCGCAACATGCCCGTCATCGTCCGCACGGTTCTGCTCGCCTGTCTCGTGTGTGCCCTGGCGATGGGGAACCACTACTTCTACGGCGATCTCGACACCGGGCGCGGCCCGCTCCACCTCGATGGCTGGCGTCCGTGGATCGCGGTGCTGGCCATCGGAGCCGTCGGCGGATTCCTCGGAGGCGTCTTCTCCCGGCTCCTTCTCGCCGTCATGCCGCGGATATCCCGCTGGATCCGACGCCGCAAGGTGGCGACCGCGCTGGGGATTGGCATTCTCATCGGCGCAATCGGCCTCCTCTCCGACGGCCAGAGCTACGGCAGCGGATTCGCCCAGGCGAAGGCCCTTCTCGCCGAAGGGAGCCCCGGCTACGCCGAAACCCTGCCCGCGCACGAGCGGGAGGAACTGGCCGGGTTGCGCGAGGGCCTCACGCCGCTCTACCCCCTTTACCGGGCGGCGGCGACCTTCCTCGTGCTTCTGACCGCGATCCCCGGAGGGCTTTTCGATCCGTCGTTCTCCGTGGGGGCGGGGCTCGGCGCGGCGGCCTTTCCCCTGCTCTCCTGGACGGGGATCGCCCCCCAGGCCGTTCTCCTCCTGTTCATCGCCGCCTATTTCTCGGGTGTCGTCCAGAGCCCGATGACCGCCTTCATCATCCTCCTCGAAATGACGGGGGTCCTCCTGTTCTCCCTGCCGCTCGCGGCCGCCGCCATCGTCGCCTATTCGGTCTCCCGCGGCGTCTGCCCGGAGCCGCTCTACGAAACCCTGGCCGCGAACTTCATCCGTCGGCGCGGGGCCGGGCTGGAACCGGGGAGCGCCCGCTCCCTTCGGGCAGCTCAAGGAAAACAAGCATAGCTCCCCGAACCAAACCGGCGACCGGCCCTAGCCGCTCCCAGCCAGCATCACTCCGGAGCCCTCCTCAAACCAGCCCGCCCAACTATACCCCAAATCCAAATCGGGAAAATCCGGACCGGGTAATAATTAGTTGCCCCACCCGCCCAACCGACGTTTCAAAACCAGGTCAAAAGCCTCTTGTCATGATGTCCGCAATATCGACCGGATAATAATTAGTTGCCTCGCCGAAACTGGCCTTAGAATCGGGTCACACAGCTATTTGCTTAATTCTGCCCGGACAAACTAAATGCTTGCTCCTTGAACCCAATTCAAAACCCGGTCAAAAAATTCATTGTCATACGAATCGATTTGCCAAACCCAGCGTTCAAACGCCGTCAAAGGCTCTGAGATCCATTCTATGCCCGGGTCTAAAATAAAAATAAAATATCTTGTCATGTGAACGACTGGGAGATGATACTCATTTTGGAGACAAAAGATAAAAACGAATAATATTGGATACAGGAACC
Source organism: Puniceicoccaceae bacterium (assembly GCA_046541615.1). Lineage (GTDB taxonomy): Bacteria > Verrucomicrobiota > Verrucomicrobiia > Opitutales > Puniceicoccaceae > Puniceicoccus. The sequence continues at coordinate 240 of JBKHCX010000044.1, read as the reverse complement.
GTGTTTTCTGATTTGTTCCGGCCGTTCGGCGGAGCTTCATCGAGTTTTTCAGGGAGCTATAAAGCCATCCCGGTTCGCACCGAAGACCGTTCGGCGAGGCCTCGGAGGCTCGGACTTCAGCCCGCCTTTACCACGATCCTGTGACAAGCAGCACGATCCTGTGACAGGCGGGACGTGACTCCGCAATCCGCCAACCTCCCGCGTTCCTTTCCGGGCACGAAACTCGGGCGACCAAGTAGT
>JBKHCX010000043.1:0-17518 GCA_046541615.1 Puniceicoccaceae bacterium | reverse complement strand
TCCTCAAACGCCTCAACCGCGAGGACGGCGTGACCATCGTCTGCTCCACCCACGACCCCAAGATGCTCCGCAATTCCCAGCGCGTCGTCTGGATCGAGGACGGGCTGATCAAGAAACAGGCCACCGCCGAGGAGTTCGACATCGAAGCGATGGGCCACGACAGCCTCGGGCGGTGACCGCGGACCCGGGATTGGGCTCCGAATCGGAATCCAGCGTGAATACCGAATCCATCCGACCGGCCTCGGCGAGACCGGCTACAGTGGATACGGATTTCCGGAAGGGCATGCGGAACAACGATCCAATGCTGTGGCCGGGGGCGCCGACCCCGGAACCCGGGGCGGAGGAAACTCTTGACAATGATATGTTCCAAAGATAGGTATTTTTCTATGGATTCAGCCAAAATCTTTCAGACCGGCCGCAGCCAGGCGGTTCGCCTTCCCAAAGCCTATCGCTTTGAAGGGAGCGAGGTTTTTCTCAAACGCATGGGGCGCGCCGTGGTCCTGATGCCGGAGGAGGATTCGTGGGATCTCCTTTTTGAGGCTTGTGACGGATTTTCGGAGGACTTTCTGCGGGAACGCGATCAGCCCGAGCATCAGCGACGCCTGGCATTCGGGGAATGAAATACTTGCTGGACATGAACACCTGCATCTTCCTCATCAACCGCGAATCGGAGGCGGTCCGCCGAAAAATGAGGACGGTCGCCGTCGGGGAGATCGGGGTTTCTTCCGTCACGGTTTCGGAATTGGAATACGGAGTGGCCAAGAGTCAGGCTCCCCGCAAGAACCGGATGGCCTTGGACCAGTTTCTCCTGCCTCTTGAGATTCTCCAATACGATGAGTCCGCCGCCCGTCACTATGGAGTGGTCCGAGCCGAACTGGAGCGGAAAGGAACGCCGATTGGCTCAATGGATACAATGATCGCCGCCCACGCACTTTCCCAAAACCTGATTGTGGTCACCAATAATTCCAGAGAGTTCGCAAGAGTTCCAGGCCTGCGGGTCGAAGACTGGACGGCGGGCTGACCACGCAGGAGCCGGCTTTCAATCCGGCAGAGGGCCGTAAATCAATCGATGCTTTCCTGTGGACTTCGGGCATCCTCTTTCATGCCGGCGAAAGCGTCCTCCCGACGGGGGGATGAGCGGTTTCTCGCCGTGCCCATCTCGAAGCTGTGGGAACTCTGACCCCGATCCAACGCTGTGGCCGGGGTCGCCGACCCAGGGTCGGCAATACGGGTTGACAACTGTCGAAAGTAAGTCTTTTCTTACTTTATGCTTACCAAGGTTTCCAGCAAGAAGCCGAAACGGAAGAGGTGGCGGCGGCCCTTGACCGGGTGCGGGAACGCGCCCGGCGGGGATGAGAGTGGTTTTCGACACCAATGTGGTGGTCAGCGCCTGTTTCTGGCGCGGCGCCCCTTTCGAGTGCCTCTCGCGGTGGGCCGGGGGTGGGATCGTGGCGCTGATCAGTCCGCCCCTCCTTGTCGAGCACGAGGAAACCCGCGATGAGCTGCGAATCGACTATCCCGACCGTCCGATGGTGGATTGGGTGGAGGCGATGGCGGCTTCGGCCGAAATGATTTTTCCGGTGGAGCGGGTCAGCGGTGCGACCCCGGATCCATTCGACGGGATGGTCCTGGAATGCGCCCTTGCGGGGGAAGCCGGATGCATCGTGAGCGGCGACAACAAACACCTGCTCTCCATCGGAAACTTCCGCGGCATACCCTTGCTCGGACCGGGCGAATTCTTGCGCCGTTACGGAGAAAACAATCCAACCCTGTAGCCGGGGTCGGCGACCCCGCCTCCTGTGTCGAATCTAAAGCACGCGGACGGTCAGGCCGGAAACCTTGCGAAAATGGGCTTCGTCCTGCGATCCCACCAAAACCCCGAAATCGAGCTGCCTTGCGGTTGCCGCCACAGCGATGTCGTTTTGCGGGATCAGGGTGCCGTTCCGGCATAGCTCCGAAAATATATCGCCGTAGTGCTCGGCGGTGACATCCGAGAATGTCTCGATCCCGGTGATGCGGCGGATGGCTTCCAGGCGCGCCAAACGGCGGGCGGCCCGGGAAGAATCCGCTGCCAGCCTGACGCCAACCAGAGCTTCGGCCCACACGATGGCGGGCAGCGCGTAGGTCTCCTCCGGATCGAGGGAAACGCGATCGGGGCCCGGCCCCGATCGCTCCAAGGTGATCAGCGCCGAGGTATCGAGAATCAATCCCATGGATTGTCGGGAATGCGATCCATGCGGTTCACGGATTCGAGATCATCGGCGAAATCCGGATCCCAGGGCAGGGAATTCAGAGCTTTCATGATTTCCGCTCCGGTCGCCCGAGGCCCTGCGGAAAACCGAACCAGCCGAGCCAGTGGCTTGTCGCTTTTGGTCAGCACAAAAGTCTCTCCGGTATGCTTCACGCGGGCGAGGACATCCCCCAAATGCCGGGCCGCTTCGGTCGAACTGATGATTGTTTCCATGCGGATATATGTAAAACATGGAAATCTGTAAGTCAAATCGTTTTCGGCATACCAGAGGCGTCTTCATATCCGAACAACAATCCAACCCTGTAGCCGGGGTCGCCGACCCCGGACCCGAACCCCGCGACGCCGAGTTCGTATTTGGACGTATGTTCGATTGTAGGAGTGGTGGTGGTTCCCTATTCTGTGCAAATTTAGTGTTGCATGCGAAATATGCATGTATTTTGCTGGTGGAATGTCGTATCTGTCTCGCCGCATCGTTTTTCCAGGGCAGTCGTTTTTTCTTTGGGGGCCTCGTCAGTCCGGTAAGACAACCCTTTTGAAGAGTCGTTATTCCGATGCGCATCGCATTGATTTGCTCCGCACGGACGAGCGTATGCGGTATGAGCGGGAGCCTCACCGGTTGCGGGAGGTTTTGCGGGCTTTGCCGCCGGAAAAGCGGGTGGTGATCGATGAAATTCAGAAGGTTCCCGCCATTCTCGATGAGGTTCACCACGCCATGCAGGAAACCGGGCGGTTCTTTACCCTTTGTGGATCCAGTGCCCGGAGAATCCGCCGGGCGCACGCCAATCTTCTCGGGGGGCGGGCCCTGAAGCGGGAATTGCTCGGGTTTTCAGCTGTCGAGTTGGGCGAGGCGTTCGATTTGGAGCGGATGCTGAATCATGGGCCGCTGCCGCCGCACTACCTGGCCGGGGAGGCCGGAGAACTTCAGGCCGCCTATGTCGATCAATATCTCAAAGAGGAGATATTGGATGAAGGGTTGACCCGGAATTTACCGGCCTTCGATCAATTCCTTCGCGCGGCGGCCATCGGCGATACGGAAGTGGTCAATTTCAGCAACATCGCGAGGGAAAGCGGGGTCGCGTCCTCGACGATCAAGGGGTATTACGAAGTGCTCGAGGACACGCTTGTGGGGGCGTTTCTGCCCGCCTTTACCCGTCGGCCGAAGCGACGCGTTCAGCATGCGCCGAAGTTTTTTTTCCGCGACGTTGGGGTCGTGAACCATCTTTTGCGCCGCCAGCGTGTTCTCCCCGGGTCGGAAATATTCGGAAAAGGCTTTGAAAACTGGATATTTCACGAGTTGTCGTGTTACGCACGAACCCTGAGGGATCCCTTCGAGATCGCCTATTGGCGTCTTTCGTCCGGAATTGAGGTTGATTTTGTCTTGGGCGACGGGGAAGTAGCGATCGAGGTCAAAGGCAAGGATCGGGTGCGTTCCCACGATACCCGGCATCTGTTGCAGTTTCGCAAGGATTATCCGGCGGTGCGTGAATTGCTCTTGGTCTGCTGCGAGAACGAGGAACGTGTGACGGATGAGGGAGTGAGCATTCTGCCCTGGCGTACGTTCATCGACCGCCTGTGGTCCGGCGATCTTCCCGGGGCTCGTTGAAGGGTTGTTGAAACGACCGACCGGAAGCGGATCCGTGGGAAAGTCCGGTTCGGGCAAGGGTCCCGGGAGTTCCCCGCAGGCTTGGAGGAAACGGACAACTGGTCGCTGTGACCCCGGAAAACGTTGGGAATCGCTGATCATTTCCGGATTGACTCTAAAACACTCATGAGTAATTTCGGGTTCAACCAAAAATACTAATGACCCCCGAAAAACGCTATCTGAGTCCATCCATTGTCGAAGACCTTCGGGAAAAGATGGTTTTTGTGGGAGGACCTCGTCAGGTGGGGAAGACCACGCTTGCCCTCCAATGCCTGGGGGGCAGACCGAAGCGACCCTCCCACCCGGCCTACTTGAACTGGGATGATCTGGGGCACCGGGATCGCATTCTCCGGGGGCAACTGCCTTCGAAGCAGCCGATTGTGATTCTGGACGAGGTCCATAAGTTTGCCGATTGGCGCAATCTGGTGAAGGGGTTCTATGACCGGCACAAGGGAGCGATCGCTTTCCTCGTCACCGGATCGGCGAGGCTGGATCATTATCGTCGCGGGGGCGACTCGTTGCAGGGGCGTTATCACTACTACCGCTTGCATCCCTTTTCCCTGGCGGAGATGGGAGTTGATGCCGGGGCGTCGGAGCTGGAGCACTTGCTGCGGTTCGGCGGTTTTCCCGAGCCTTTGCTGAAAGGGGAGGAACGGTTTCACCGCCGGTGGATGCGGGAGCTGGGCAATCGTGTGTTGTATGAGGATCTCCGGGACCTGGAACGGGTTCGCGAGGTCAGCCGCCTCGAGTTGCTCCTGCGCCATTTGCCGGAGTGCGTGGGTTCCCCCTTGTCGGTTCACGCTCTCAGTCAACGGGTCGGGGTGGCCCACGAGACCATGGAGAACTGGATCTCGATTTTCGAGCGACTCTATCTCGTTTATCGGATCGCCCCTTTTGGGGCTAAGCGTATCCGCGCGGTCAGAAAGGAAAACAAGTTGTATTTCTGGGATTGGTCGCGGGTGCCGCCGGGAGGTGTCCGGCTGGAAAACCTGGTGGCCGGGCAGTTGCTCAAATACTGCCACTGGGAGGAGGACCGGCAGGGTTTTGAAATGGAGCTGCGCTTCCTGCGGGACACGGACAAGCGCGAGGTGGATTTTGTGGTTCTGAGGGACGGCGAGCCGCAATTCGCGGTTGAGTGCAAGACCGGTGAGCGTTCCGTTTCGCCCCACACCCGTTATTTCCGCGAGCGCACCGGCATTCCTCGCTTCTATCAGGTCCACCTGGGCGAAAGAGACTACGGATCCGAGCTTTCCGACACCCGCGTCCTGCCCTTCGTCGATTTTTGCAGGGAATTGGGAATGCCGTGAAAGGGAACGCGCCCGGAGGGGGATCCAAACCGGAATCCCGCATGGACCCCGACCCCGGGACCCGGGCTATATTTCCTTGAGAATGGCTTGCCTCTTTGAGGAGTATTCCGATTCCGATATCATTCCTTGTTTCAATCGATCAAACCGATCCCGGCGAAAACCGCTCCAGTGGGGAGAAAGACCACGGCGCCGGCGCGAAAGAGACTTCGGAAAGTGGAGTTCTGGGATTCGTATGGGGGTTTCATGGATATTGGACACTAGTGGTTCGGCATGGTAGCTGTTTCCATAGAGTATTTCGGTTGTGGGAGTCGAATCTTTTCCATCCGGCTGGAGGAGGGGTCGGGTTTCGGGGGGTCCTGCTTTACTCAGCCGTCATCGGGGCTCCGGGGGCGGGGCGCCGAAATCGTTGAAGTACGCTTCGATGGCCCGGCGGTATCGTTCGGGGGATTGCTCGATGGCGGCGCCGGTGCGTTCCCGCCCGGCGGGTTCGTCGGCGGCCTCGGGGGCGGCGGCCTGTTCGACGGTGGCCGGGTCGGTTCCGCCGCCGCTTCCGCCGCCGCGGCCCTCGCCGCCCCGCGAGCCGCCGCCGAAGTCCCCCGGGACGAATCGGATGCGCTGGGGGCCGACCAAGGGGATGTGGAGCGGGGTCATGCCCGCGACGGCGTAGCCGTCTTCGCCGCCCCAGCCCGCGCCCCCGCCGGCGCCGCTTCCGCGCCCCAAGGCGCCCATCATCTGGGCGAGGGTCTCCCGGAGCGCGGGCGAGCGGGGCGCGAAGTTCAGCCCGCCGCGGCACATGCCGCCGAAGGAGTCGCCGGAGCATTCGGAGAGCAACCGCTCCATCGCGGCGAGGGCGGCGGCCGATTCAGCGCGGGCGGGGTCGCCGGCCGCGGCGGCGCCCTCGCGGGCGGCGCGGGCGAGCGTTTCGGCGATCCCCAGTTCGTCCATCCGGTCGGCGAAGTGGCGTGCGGATGCGCGCAGGTCGGCCAGTTCCTCCTCTCCGGAGAGATTGTCGGCGGCCTCTCGGATACGTTCGCCGAGGTCATCGACCGCCTCGCGCAGTTCCTCCTCCCGGCGGGCGAGGTCCCGGAGGACCTGCGGGTCGTCGCCGGGGGCGGCGGCTTCGAAGCGGCGGTTGACGAGCCGTTGCTCCTCGAGGAGGCGCGAAAACTCGGCGGCGAGGCGCATCATCGATTCGACGCCCGCGAGTTCTTCGCCGCTCCGGGCCATCCCGGCGGCCTGTTGGCGCCCGGGCAGGAGGGATGCGGCGGCCTCGCGGAGTTGGCCGTCGAGCGGGTCCGGGGCGGAGGCGTCCATGGCGCCGAGGGCGGATTCGAATTGAGAGAGGTCGCCGATGATCTCGCGGAGGTTTTCGGCCGCTTCCTTCTCCACCTCGAAGAGGGGGTAGTCGGCGGCGTACGATTCGAAGAGTCCGCGGGTCGCGGCGGCTTGTTCGCGGAGGGCTTCCAGCCGGGCGGCGCGTTGTTCGGAATCGAGGTCGCCGGCGTCCTCGTCCAGTTCGACGGTTTTCTCGTGCAGGTCCTCGAGGGCGTCGAAGGTCCGGCGGGTCTTTTCCGAAAAGTCGCGGATGGTGGCGCGGGACCAGAGGAGTTCCTCGTACTCCGCTTCGGAGATGATCTGGATCTGGACGATGTCGGAGTAGCCGAAGTTGGGCTCGCCGGGACGGAGGTCGCGGGCCGCGAGGGACAGTTCGAGAACCTCGCCGGGGACGACGCCGAGGGAGGCGAGGGAGATCTCCCGCTCGACGGATCGGCGGGTCTCGCCGGGCCGCACGGGAAGGTCGAGGCGGCGGTCGCGGAACTCGTCGAGGGAGCGGAGCAATCCCACGCGGGCCAGTCCGATGTCGTCCTCCGCGTAACCCCGGACGCTGATGTCCGAGTAGGGGGTCGCGAGGGAGAAGGGTTCCGGTTCGGTGATGGCGACTCTCGGGGGGGCGTCCTCCAGGGCGGTCTGGCGGAGCCGGTAGGGACTGGCGTTGCGGGAGCCGCGCGGATCCTCGACCGATACGTCGAGGACGCCCGATTCCCCGAGTTTCCATTGGAAGTGGACGGTGTGTTCGCCGGAGACCGTCGCCGGGCGGCTCCAGGCCGAGGCTTCGGGATCCGGCGCATCCGGGGCCGAGAAGCGGATCACGCCGCCGACGAGCGGGCGGTTCGCGGTGACCCAGAGGTCCACCCGGCTGCCCGCCAGGCCGCGCAGCCCCTCCTCGCCCGGGAAGAACTCGCGGGCGGGCCGGCCGGTGTAGGCGGGCGGGGTGACGCGCAGCCGGGTCGTGCCGATGCGCGGCTGGTAGCGGATATCCACCGGAATCCAGCGGGAGCGGGCGCGGCCGGTGGTGAAGGAGATTTCGACGGGCCGGGTCACGTTCTCGAGCGTCTGGAAGTAGCGGCCCCTTCCGTCGTGGAAGGCGGGCAGGCGGTGTTCGCCGGCGGACGAGCGGACCATGAGGGCGACGGGTTCCGAGGGGTCGGGACCGCTGTGGAGGGCGCTGACTTCGAGGTCGTCGCCGTAGATCACCGAGAGGCCCTTCGGGACATCGAAGCGGTGGGGGGAGTAGGGCGGATGGTCGCCGGCGGGGGCGAATACGCGCGGAAGGACGGCTCCGACGACGTCGCTGTAGGGCAGGGCGAATCCGATGGCGGCAACGAGGGCGATGCCCGCGACGACGAAGTGCCGGCGGAAGGCGGTGAGGGCGAAAGGCGCGGCCTCGGGATAGGATCGCAGGGCGGCGGCGCCCCGCTCGAAGACGTTTTCGCGCAGGTGTGCGTGCAGCGGGCCGGTTCCGGGATCGGGAGGCCTGCGGAGCAACTCCACGGCGGAGAGGATCTCCTGCCGTTTGGTTTCGGAGAACCCGTCGGCGTAGCGGGCGAAAAGATCCTCGGGAGAGCGTCGGCAGCGGCGGTAGCGGAGAACGAAAACCACCGCGAAGAGGGCCGGCAGGAAACCCGAGACGAGAAGGCGGGCCCCGTCCGGCAGGGCCAGAAAACGGTCGAGGACGATATAGACGGCCAGGCACCCGAGGAAGGCTGTGAAGAGGTTCAGGCACAGGTCGCCGGCGAGGGAGATGCGCCAGTTCCGCGTACGTTCGCGGAGGAGTCTGCTGAATCGTTGCTGCCACATGGTCGGTTTCGGGGCGGACATCAGCTCAGTCCGCGGCGGCGACGGTACCACCATTCCGCCGCGAAGCAAAGAAGGATCAGGAGGAGGAGGGGCGCCGTGTCCCACCGGGGGATCCACCGCGGGTTGGTCTCGCGGGCGGCCGCGTCCGCGGGGGCCTCGTCGAATAGATCGCCGATGGTGTCGATGGTCCAGGACCGCCCGCCGGTGGCGGCGGCGAGGGCTTCGAGATAGGCGGGATCGGCGCTCAGGTTGTCCGATTCGAGAGGGGGGCTCCGCACGAGGAGGCTGCGGCTGGCCCCGACCGCGTCCGCCGGTTCGTCGGCGGAGCGCACGTTGATCCGGTAGAAGCCGGGCTCGTCGAGGGAGAAGAAGGCCTGCCATCGGTCGTCCCGGTCCGGCACGGGGCCGGGCTGCAGCTTCCGCCGGAAGTCGTCGCCGCGGCGGATGGTCACGACCGGCTCCTCCGCGGCCGGCTCGCCGCCCCCGGTGCGGCGGCGGGACACGAAGACGCGGACCGGGGTCCCCGGATCGACCTCCGTCTCGTCGAGGCGGATGGCGAACTCCTGCCCGGGCAGGAACTCCGCGTAGGTCGCCGCCCACTGGAAGAGCTGGATCCAGAAATCGCGGTACACCCGCTTGGCCTCCTCGAACTCGGGGAAGAAGTCCCACTTCCAGAGGCCCTCCGCGTTGACCGCCGTGACGAGGCCGCGCCCGACGCGCCGGCTGACGAGGAGGGGGGCCGTGCGGGAGGAGCCGACCACGCGGCCCTCGACGAGGGTCTGCGCGAAAGGGGCGGGCCGCAGGCTCTCGCGGACCCCCTCGAGCGGGGGCAGGCGCTCCCAGATCGGATCGCGCCAGGAGGGGAGGCCGTGGCCGAAGAAGCCCTCCTGCTCGCCGGCGAGGGTGGGCTGCCAGCGCACCTCCGAGCGGATGATCGGGCCGAGTTCGTAGGGCATGAGCGCGCCGAGGCCGGATTGGTCGTTCTCCCAGGGCTGCCCCCGGGTGAAGACCAGGGCGCCGCCGTGCCCGGAGACGAAGCGCCGGACGTGGCTGGCCTTCTCCGGGGTCACGAAATACTCGACCCCGCGCCCGAAGATGACGAGGTCGTAGCGGAGCAGTTCCTCCAGGGTGGAGGGGAAGACGGCCTGCTGCGACTGCGCCGGGCGGGCCTCGCCCGGATCGACGCGGAAATACCGCTCGCCCGTGACCCGGTGGACCGTCGTCAGGTGGACGAAGGGCATCTCCCGGAGAAGCTGCACGATGAACTTGGTGTCCCAGTGGGGCGAGCCCTCCACCAGCAGGACGTTCAGGGAGCCTTCGAGCACGACGACTCCGATCCGGGCCGAGTTGTTGGAGGGATCCTTCTCCTCGGGTCTCTCCGGGAGGTGGAGGCTGAACTCGTGATAGCCCGGAGGCAGGGGATCGAGGTCGAAGGCGATGTCCGCCGAGGTGTCGGCGGGCAGGCGCAGCGACTGTTCGCCGGCCGGCCTGCCCGAGGCGTCCCGCAGTTCGACGGGGCTCTGGAGAGGTTCCAGACCCGTGGAGGAGACCCGGGCGCGCAGGGTGAGGTTCTGGTTGGCGAAGGCGGTGACGCGCCGGGGCGTCGCCTCGACGGCCAGATCGGGCGGGACGATCTCTCCGCCGACGGGCAGGACGTGGACGGGGACGCCGCGGGCGCGGGCGGCCAGGAGAACCTCGTCCGGCGGGGCGGGGGGGATCTCGCGTCCGTCGCCGGCGACCACGACGCCCGCGAGATCGTCCCGCCCGCCGGTCCGCCGGAGAAGGCTCAGGAGGGCGCCCCCGAGCCGCGTGCCTTCGGCGGAGCCGCGGAGCGGGAGGTCGGCGGGATCCGCGGCGGGTCGGAGGTCGTCCGAGTAGGCGTACACATCGAGCCCGACGCCGGCCCGGCGCGCCTCCCGGACCAGGATCCGCGCCGCCCCGCCGACGGCTCCGGCGCGCGGGCTCTCCCCCACGTCCGCGACCCCCATGCTGGCGCTGGCGTCGAGGAGCAGGGCCCACCGGCCGTCCTCCTCCTCCCGGGGGCTTTCCCAGCGACCGGGATTCAGAGCGATGAGCAGCAGGAGACAGAGGGCGGCGACCCGGAGACCGGTGACGACGACGCGCCCGCGCGTGCCGAGGGAGCGCGCGCCGCGCCACGCGACGAACCCGCTCCCCGCGAGCCCGAGGATGGCGAGGATGACGAGGTAGTCGGCTGGCAGGACCGGGTTCATGGGGCGTTCCGGGCCGGGCGGAGAGCGGCCGTGTTCGCGACGAGGACCTCGGCGAGCGCGAGCAGACCGGCTCCGAGCAGGAGCCACGGCCACCATTCGACCCCCTCCTCGCGCTGGCGCACGGTCACGGCGCTCGCGAGGACCTCGGCGTCGGGCCGCCGGATCTCGTCGGGCGGGAGGCTCCGCAGATCCGACTGTTCGAGGGGGAAGGCGACGGCGTCGTAGGCGAGAACGCGGTTGCGCTCGCGCCAGGTGACGATGCCGGGGGCTTCGACGGGGCCGGCGGTGAGCCAGTCGCCCCCGGCCTCGGTCCTCCGCCGGAGGTCGAGAGCCGCGCCTTCCGGACCGTCGGCGGCGATCTCCCCGACCGGGACGGAGACATCGAAATACCGGTGGAGGGGCTCGCCCGGATGGCGTTCGCCGCCGTCGGCAGGCCGTTCGCGACGGACCGATTCGGCGATCTCACCGATCACCGCGAGGAATTCGGGGCGGTTGGCGTAGTTGCCCGCCGGCTCCAGGAGGGGCAGGTTCCACCAGTAGAGGGCGCCGGGGCCGGTCACGGGGACACGGGCGAGCGCCGGTGGGCCGTCCGCGAAGGCGATCAGCGTCTCGGTCTCGCCGGGCAGGTCGGGCGGTGCGCGGAACCGCCGCCGGGCGATTCCAAGGGCCGGATTCCCGTAGGCGCCGTCCGCGAAGACCCGGAAGAGGGGGTCGCCGGGGCGGGCGAGGCGGTAGCCCGTCGGCTCGGGGAGTCGCTCCACGGGAAGTCCGGAGCGGACCGAAGGCGCCCACACGACCGTGCCGCCGGCCTCGAGAAAGCCGGACGCGGGCGGGGTGGCCCGCGGATCGGGGCCGTCCCAGATCAGGATCGCGGCCGAGCGCGGGATCTCCGCCGCGGGCGGGCGGGGCACGGTGGAGGGGATGGCCCGCAGCGCCCGGGACCAGGGATTGAAGGGGGCGTCCGGCATCGCGGGGACGGCGACCTCGAGCCCGGCGGAGACCCGGAGAACGGCGTGGCTGGTGTCGTCCGCCGGAAAGGCGTCCTCCGGCAGGGAGACGGAGAGCGGATACTCGCCGGGCGGCGGCGCGTCGAAGGGGAAGACCGCGACCCGGTCCGACCAGGCGTCGAGGGCGACCGAGGTGGAGCGGCGGATTTCTCCGAGCGAGAAGACGACCTCGACCCGCCGGGGCTCGGGGGAAAAGTTGTAGAGGCGGGTGGTCGCGGTGACGGATTCGCCCTCCAGCGGTGTGGCGGGTTCGAGGAGGATCGGGCCGGCGGCGAGATTGTCGGAGACGCCGGCGCCGACGGGGAGGAGGGTCAGGCGGATGTCGGCGGGGATCTCCGGCCAGGCATCGCCCCAGGTCCCGCGCTGGAAATCGGAGACGATGATCAGCTCGCGGCGGCCCTCGGAATCGCGCAGTTGGCCGACGGCGGCGGCGACCGCGTCGGCGGGGCGCCCGGCCTCGTGGGTCACGCGGGAGCGCAGCAGCTCCTCCCGCAGCAGGGGCAGGTTCGGGCTGGCCTCGGGCAGGAGGGCGGAGGGATTCCGCCGGAGGAAGACGATGTTCGCCCGGTCGCCGCTCCGCAGGTTGGCGAGGAGTTCGGAGGCCTCGTCCACGGCGCGGCCGTAGCGCGAGCGGACCCCGTCCTGATAGGCCATGGAGGCGGTCGCGTCCACCACGAGGACGACGACGCGCCGCGCCGCTGTCCCGGTCGCGCCGCCTTCGGCGAAGAAGACCGGGCGCAGAAAGACGCCGATGAGGAAAACAACCAGCAGCGTCCGCAGGAGCAGGAGGAGCCAGTCGCGCGGGCGCTGCCACTGGCGGGTCTTCCGGGCGGCCCGCCGGATGAACAGGAGGGAGCCGAAGGGGTAGGTCCGCGGACGCAGCCGCGCCACCAGGTGGATGATGACCGGCAGGGCGGCCAGCGCGGCGAGCGGGAGGAGGACGGCGTTGGCGAAGAGGACGGACATCGCTCAGCGCACGAAATCGTCGAAAAGCTCGAGAAAGGGCGAGCGCGTGGTGGCCAGGCGGTAGCCGACGCCCTTGCGCGAGGCGAGGGAGCGGATCGCGTTCAGGTGTTGATCGACCGTTTCGGCGTAGTCCCTGGCGAGGTGCTCGACGTGGGCGATCTCGTGCGATCCGGTCTCGAGATCAACGAAGCGGGTGAGCCCGCTCCCGCGCAGGCGCAGCTCGTCCGGGTGGAGGATCTGCAGGAGGTGGACGCGGAACCCGCGGTGGAGAAAGGGATTCAGCTCGCGGAAGAACGCCGCCGGATCATCGAGGAAATCCGAGACGAGGATCAGTGTGCCGCGGCGGCGGATGAGCGGGACGACGCGCCGGACCGACTCGGCCAGCCGCGTCGGCCGGCCGGGCGGATTGTCTTCGAGCGCCTGCAGGATCCGGGTCAGGTGGCCCTGGGTGCTGCCCGGCGGAAAGAAGGAGCGGATGCCCTCGTCGAGGAGACCGACCGAAACCAGATCGCGGTTGCGGATGACGAGGTAGGCGAGCGCGGCGGTGAAGAACGAGGCGTATTCGAGCTTGGTCGGGGTGTTTCCGAAGCCCATCGAGCCGCTGCTGTCGAGGAGGATGTGGCAATCGGTGTTGGTCTCGATCTCGAAGGTGCGCAGCCACGGCCGGTCCGTGCGCGCGAGGACGCGCCAGTCGAGGTCGCGGATGTCGTCGCCGGGGCTGTAGGGGCGCAGGTCGCGGAACTCGGTCGAGGTCCCGGTGCGCCGGGAGCGGTGGCGCCCGGCCAGAAAGCCCTCGGCCAGATTCTTCGGGGCGAACTCGAAACTGGAGAGTCGTTGGATGTCCTCCGGTCTCAGGAATCGATGGGCCATGGGTCCGGGGGGGGGGTGCGGGGGGCGGCCTACAGGGCGCGCACGAGGTGGCCGATAATGTCGTCCACCGAAACCCCTTCGCCGGTCGCGTGATAGCTGGGGATGATCCGGTGCCGGAGAACCGGATGGGCGAGGTCGCGGACCTCCTCGACCGAGGCGGCCTTCTCGCCGCGCAGGAGCGCGAGCGCGCGGACCGCGGAGCACAGGCACTGAGCGGCCCGCGGGCCGGCCCCCCAGCCGACGTACTGCCGGACGTAGTCGTCGGCCGGGGCCTCCTTCGGACGGCTGCTCTGGACGAGCTTGAGAATCGCGTCGAGGACGTGGTCGGGCAGGGGGATTTCGTAGATGAGATCCTGCAGCTCGAGAAGCGTCGCGCGGGACAGCACATCTTCCACGTGGACCCATTCCCGGCGCGAGGTGCGGATCATCACCTCGCGCTCCTCTTCCGGCGTCGGGTAGCCGATCACCAGGTTGAAGAAGAAGCGGTCGAGCTGGGCCTCGGGCAGCGGGTAGGTGCCCTCGTGTTCGATCGGGTTCTGCGTCGCGAACACGACGAAAGGCGGCTCCAGGGGCAGGGTCTGGCCGGCGATGGTGACCTGCTTTTCCTGCATCGCCTCGAGAAGGGCGGCCTGCGTCTTCGGCGGGGTGCGGTTGATCTCGTCGGCCAGGATGAGGTGGGCGAAAATCGGCCCGCGGACGAAATTGAAACGGCGGCCCTCCCCGGTTTCCTGGAGGATCTCGCTCCCGAGGATGTCGCTCGGCATCAGATCCGGGGTGAACTGGATGCGCCGGAAGCTCAGGCCGAGAACCCGCCCGAGGGTGCTCACGAGGAGGGTCTTGGCGAGCCCCGGCACCCCCTCGACCAGGCAGTGCCCGCGGCAGAGCAGGGCGACCATCATGCCTTCGACGACCTTCTCCTGCCCGACGATCACCCGGGACAACTCCGATCGGACCTTCTGGATCTGGTTCTGGATATCCTCCCATTTGCGGGCCGGATCGGAGGGGGGGGAGGTTGTGTTCATAAGATTCCGAAATGAAAGGGAAAAGGATCGGCGCGTCGATGGAAAAAAGCCGGTGCCGTGGGATCGCACTCCGCCGCGGCAGGCTGAAACCTGGACACCGGACCTTGCTCCGCGGCACCCGGGGCTTATCCGGTGGCGGCGCCGCGCGGCGGGTCTCCGGGTCGGCCGCGGCCATCCGCGATTGCGCCGGTGCTACCGCCCGGTCTTCTCCCTCGCCCGCCGCAGGGCGCCTTCCCGATCCGAAAAGACTCCGTCGAGCTGCTCCTCGAAGAGGTCGGCGAGCAGTTTGCCGATCTGCGGGCCCGGGGACAGTCCGAGGGCCAGAAGGTCGCGCCCCTTCAGAAGAGGCTCCGGCCGGTTGTCGGCGACATCGAGTTCGGCGGCGCGGGCGAGGAGCCAATCCGCCTCCGCGAAATCGCCCGGAGGCAGGGGGGGGCGGCCCGCCGCATCGGCCCGGCAGACCCGCAGGAGGCGGTCGAGGCGCCCGGCCCGTTGCGCCAGCCGGCGGATGGCGCCCGCTCCCGAGCGCTGTTCGTAGAGTTGCCGCGGGCGCATGTGGGTCGCCACGAGAGGCTCGACCGCTTCAAACCAGAAACGTTCGGCGGTCATCCGGGCGAGGAGGGTCCGGGTCGGCCCGATCCCCGCTTTCTCGTGCCCGGGGGAGCGGATGGTTCCGTCCGCGTCGATGACGGTGCTCGCCGGCTTGCCGAGATCATGGCAGAGAACGGCGAGACCGACGACGAGGTCCTCGGTCGCGTCGCCGATCCTGCCGGAGGCGAAGGCGTCGAGGCAGTGGGCCGTGTGTTTCCAAACACTGCCCTCCGGATGCCAGCGGGGATCCTGGGGGCAGCCGGCCGCGGCCGCCAGCTCCGGATAGAAACGCAACCAGTCCGCGCTCTCGAGAAAGAAGAGACCTTTCGAAGGGGTGCGTCCGAGAAGGAGCAGCTTTTTCCATTCCGCGAAGATCCGCTCCGCCGCCAGGTCGTCCTGGCGCAGGGTGCGGCAGAGGCGTATGGTGTCCGGATCGACGGCGAGGTCGAACCGGGCGACGAACTGCATGGCCCGGAGGACCCGGAGAGGGTCCTCGGCGAACTGCCCCGAGACATGGCGCAGCAGCCCTCTCTCCAGGTCTCCGGCCCCGCCGAAGGGATCGATGATCGTGCCTTCGATCGGATCCCAGCCGACGGCGTTGATCGTGAAGTCCCTTCGCGCGGCCGCGCTCCGGAAATCGAGGGCGGGATCGGCCTCGAAGCCGAAATCGGTATGCCTCGCCCCGGTCTTCCATTCCCGGCGGGGGACGGCGATGTCGATGGGCTGTCCCTTCACCTTGAAGACGGGAAACGAGCGCCCGACCCGCACCAGGGGGATGCCCTCTCCGAGAACCGAAGGGATGTCGTCGAAGGAGATGCCGAAAACCTCGCAGTCGAACTCGGCGGGCGCCGCCCCCCGGAGGAGGTCGCGCACCGCTCCGCCCACGAGCAAAAGGCGTCCGCCCGCTCCGCGGGCCCTCCCGGCGAGCGCGCGGACGATCTCCGCCGGGACGCCCGGGGGCGGGGATAGGTTTGCGGCGCGTTCGTCCATTTCCATCGACCGTAGCCAACCGGTCGGCCGACGAAAAGGATCAATGCGGGCGAAAACGGTTGCCGCGGCGGAGTCCCGCGGGAGTCGCGCCGGCGGGTTCTCCCGCCCCCCGGGGGCCTTCCCGGCTTCCATGCGGCGTTTTTTCGTTTCCGCCGGTCCGGTCTTTCGATTGGCTGGAATCCATGGATCGTATCCGGAACATTGTCCTTTTGGGAGCGACCGGCAGCATAGGCGAAAGCACCCTCCGGGTGCTCCGGGCCCACGGCGACCGGCTGCGACTCGTCGGGGTGGGCGCGCGGGGCAGCTCGCAAAAGCTTGCGGAGGTGGTCCGGGAGTTCGGGGTGCCCCACGCGGCGCTGACGGACGGGGAGGCGGCCGATGCGGCCGTCCGGGAGGGCGTCTTCCCGCCCGGCTGCGAGTTGCACGCCGGGGAGGAGAGTCTTTCGGCGCTGGCCTGCCTTCCGGAGGCGGATCTCGTTCTGGTTGCCGTGGTGGGCACAACCGCCCTCCGGCCGACACTCGAGGCCATTCGCGCCGGAAAGGATATCGCTCTGGCCAGCAAGGAAATCCTCGTTCTCGGCGGGGCGTTCGTCATGGAGGCGGCCCGGAGCGCGGGGGTGCGCCTCCTGCCGACCGACAGCGAACACAACGCGATTTTCCAGTGTTTGGAGGGGAACCCCGGGCGCTACGTGGACGGGCTTGTGTTGACCGCGTCCGGCGGGCGCTTCCGCGACCGCGATCCGGCCACGCTGTACTCGGTCACACCGGAGGAGGCCGTTGACCACCCGAACTGGTCGATGGGGCCGAAGATCACCGTGGACTCGGCGACCATGGCCAACAAAGGCCTGGAGCTGATCGAGGCCCACTGGTTGTTCGGCCTGCCGGCGGAGTGTCTCGAAGTCGTTCTCCACCGGCAGAGCATCGTCCACTCCTTCGTCCGGTTCGTGGACGGATCGATCCTCGGGCAGCTCTCCCCCCCGTCCATGACCTTCGCGATCCAGCACTGCCTTCTTCATCCGGAGAGAGCGCCCGGAGTGGAGAAGACGCTGGATTTCCGGGAGGCGTTCGCCCTCGATTTCGCTCCGGTTCCGGCCGGACGCTATCCGTGCCTCGATCTGGCCTTCGAGGCGCTGGGTTCGGGCCCGGCGGCCATGGCGGTCTTCAACGCCGCGAACGAAATCGCCGTGGCGGCTTTTCTGGCAGGACGGATTTCCTTTCCCGGAATCCCTTCCGCCATCCGCGCCACTCTGGACGCCTGCGGAAACCGGCGGACGGACAGCCTGCTGGATTTGCTCGCGCTGGACGCCGAGGCCCGCCGCCGCACGGCCGAGGCTCTTTGAGGCGGAATATCCAACGCACCATGGGGCTCCGCCCCGGCGACACCGCCGAACTCGACGAGACCTCCGTCAGCGAACCCACTCCTGGCTCCTGAAAGGGCGGGCGAAATCTTTCCTCACTCCGGGCGGCAGGCTTCGAGGGGCATGGCGTCGATGAAGTGGTCTT
>JBKHCX010000042.1:0-17779 GCA_046541615.1 Puniceicoccaceae bacterium | reverse complement strand
GGATCGGAGTTCCGCCGGGCGGGATGGTGATCCATGGGAGGCCGTCCCGCGCCGCACACGGGGATTGCCAAGCGGGCGTGGTTGTGCAGAATCCTCCGTATGCTCCAGATTGTCCGCCGAAACAACCGATCGCCCCGCGAGCCCGGGAGGGACCGCCGCAGTGGCAAGGGTTTCACCCTGATCGAGGTGCTCCTCACCCTCGCGTTGCTCGCGCTGCTCGCCAGCGTGGTCATCCTGAACGTGGACTCGATTTTCAGCGGCGGCCGGACCCAGGTCGCCGAAATCTGGGTCAACCAGACCATCAAAACCCCTTTGCGCAGTTTCCAACTGCACGTCGGCCGCTACCCCTCGACCGACGAGGGGCTGGGCGCGTTGGTCACGAAACCCGAATCCGTGGACGACAGGGACTGGCACGGCCCCTACATCGAGGAGCTTCCCCAGGATCCGTGGAACCGGGATTACCGTTATCGTTTTCCGGGCGAAAAGAACACGGAAGGCTATGACGTGTGGTCCACCGGACCCGACGGCACCTCCGGCACGAGCGACGATATCGGCAACTGGGAATAACCGTTGGCTCCGTGACCCGGCAAAGTGACGCCCCCACCCGACTTTCCGGATTCACCTTGATCGAGGTTCTGCTGGCGCTCGCGCTGCTCGCCATGGTCGGCACCGTATCGCTGTCCGTTGTTCCCGCCGTCACGGGCGAACCCGGCGGATACCCCTCGCGCGTGGACCGTATCGTGAGGGGGGCGATGGTGGAGGCCCTGGTCACGGATCGGAATGTTCTCCTGGAGGCGGAGGACGGCGAACTGCGCTACCGGGTGGATCGCGAGATCCGGGATGCGGAGGGCTTCGCCGCCGGAGTCCGGATCTTTTCCCTGGAATCCGGGCGGACCGCGGACCGGGTGCTGATCTCGGCCGACGGATTGCACACCCCCTTCGAAATCGTCGTGGGAGACGAAGACCCGCTCCCCTACGAACCCGGGATGCGGTTTCCATGAAGCCCCGCGCCGCCATCCCACCGGGACAAGCCCGCCGCCGCCGCCGCGCCTTCACGATCATCGAGGTGATGGTGGCGATCGTGCTGCTGACTCTGGCGGCCACCGTGTTCGTGCAGACGATCGAATACGCCTCGCAGCCGTTGGCGATCTCCGACCGGCGCGAAGCGGGCCTGGAACAAGCGGCGGTCCTCGCCCTGGCCGAGTACCGCGAATCCGGTCTCCGGCAGGGCGCCATCGGCGAACACCCCCAGTACGGCTCGGTCCGCTGGTCCATCCGCGCGGATCCGATCCGGGACGGCCTGGAGAGGGTGGAGATCGCCCTCGATCCGGACGAGAACGGCGAACCCATGGAGACGACGACCTACCTGTACCAGCCGGGGGGGAGGGAATCGGGGCGATGAGAGCGGGATTCCCACTCCGGAGGGCCGGATTCACCCTGGTCGAGATCCTGCTGGCGCTCACCCTTTCCGGGCTGGCCCTCCTCTCGGCCTTTCTGCTGCTGGACAGCTTCATCCGGTCGGCGGACAGCCAGTTGCGCGCGACCTGGGATACCATCGCGCGGGCCCGCTTCGAGAAATTCCTGGCCGGCACGCTGGAGGACGCGGCGTGGAACGGCGATCTGGCGTGGACACCCACCGGCGCCTCGCAGGGGACCTCCGGCCTGGATTGGGTTCTCACCCTTCGCGCGCCGGAGTCCATGATCCGTCACGGCGAGGATGACCGACCGGTGTTGCCCGCCGTTTTCGAGATCGGCTGGCGAAGGGACGAGGGGCTGGTCTTCCGCGGCCGCGCCGAGCAAGAGCCGGACGAAGGCCCGGATTTCCGCCCGCTCCTGGAGGAGAATCCGTTCGCCGAAGCCGTGTTCCACGAATGGAAGGAGGACCCGGGCGGGTTCGAGGAAATCCGGGCCCCGCGCTCGGCCAACCAGGCGACCCCTCCCCTCCCCCACATCATCCACCTGCGGGCCGGCGACGAGGACGGCGAGGATTTCTGGATCTACCTGCCGGTGGCAACCGCCTCTTCGAAAGGCCCCGGCGGGAGGCCCCCTTCCGGCGGGCGCCGGGAGGCCGCGCCCCGGCCGGGGCGCGGCACGCCCGGGGCCGTCCCGCCTACGGTCACGCCCGGTGTTCCCGGGACCGGATCCTGAAGCGATGAAGTCCCCGCCGACAGTCACGAATCCGGCCGGCGGCTTCCCCGCGGGAGGGAGCCTGATCATTCTGGTGATGGTGATCCTCTCGTTTCTGTCCCTGCTCACCGTGGTCATCACCGAACGGATCGTCGAGCGCCGCCAGATCGAGCAACGTCTCGCCCATACCGCCGACGATGCCGTCCTCTTCCGCGGCGGCCTCGAGATCGCCCTGGCCGCCCTCGACCAGTGGAAAACCGAGGAAGGCGCGTGGCGCTCGGAGCACGAGGAGTGGACGGCTCCGCTGGACTACCTCGAGCTGGAGGCGGACGATCTGGAAGGGGACAAGACTCTGACCATCCGCATCGAAGACGCGGCCAGGCGGATCCCTTTCCACGCCCTCGAAGAGGGATCCTTCCAGCGGCTCTTCAGCCACCTGTCCGCGGAACGGGAACCCGCGGGGGAGATGGAGGACATCCTGCTCGACTGGATGGACGAAGACGACTTCCGGAAGCCCCTGGGGGCCGAGTTCCCCGAATACGACTTTCGCGACGACGATCCGCTGCGCCTGCCTCCGAACCGCCGGATCCGCAGCCAGTGGGAGTGGGACTTCTTTCTGGCGAACGCCCTTTTGCCCGAATGGAGCGAGGAGGAAAGGGGGCGCATCCGCGGAATCTTCCATTTCCTGCCCGTCGAATCCCTGAACATCAACACCGCCGACGACGACGTGCTGGACCTGCTGGGAGACATCTACCGCATCAACCCCGGGAGAATCCGGGAAAGCCGCGCCCCCGACGCCGGCCCGGGCCTGAGACGGACCGTCGGCATCGAGAATGTGGCGGCGTTTTTCCCCGACGACGGAGACCGGGCCGGGTTCACCCTCGCCACCGAGACGGAGGTCTTCCGGGTGACGGTGACCCTCGGCGACCCGGAGGCCGGCCAAACCCGCGGCTGGGTGGTGTTCGCGGGCGCCCCGGAAGCCCGCGACGGCGAAGGCCCGGCCGTGGAGGAACACCCGGCGGGTTTCAGCATCCTGCGGGTTCCGGAATAGTCCGTTCCCGACCGGTGCGGCGCCGGCGCCACCCGCGGCAGCCCGCGCCCGCCGGATCAACGCACGCTGCGCCCGACCTCGAACACCGCGCTGATCATGCCCAGGGCCACCACGGCGACCAGGGAGAAGGCCACGAACATGGCGATTCCGGAGAAGATTTTGATCATCAGGTTCAGGTTGCGGTCCAGCAGGCGGCGGTAGTCCCTGGAGATGTCGGCGAACCCGCCGTCGAGCGAGCCGATGCTCTCGTGGGTGGCGAGCACGCCGAGGGAAAGCGTGTCGAGGAGACCCTCGTTGCCGAAGGCGGCGGCCACGCCTTCGCCGTCGTTGATCGCCCGGCGCGCCCGCTCGAACGACTGGCGCAGAAAGCGGTTGGTGATCGTGCGTTCGACGAGCTGCAGCGCCTCGGTCAGATCGACCCCGTTCTGCAGCAGGCTGCACAGGGTGCGGGAGAGATGGTAGCCCGCGTAGGGCTGGAGGATGGAGCGGAACACGGGCAGGGTATAGACTTTGCGGTCCTGCCAGAAGCGGCCGCGCTCCGTCCGCCGGTAGCCGACCCAGAGCAGAACCGAAACCACCAGCACCAGACCCAGAAGCGGTCCGACCCAGAAGATCGCCTCGGAGAGCCCCAGCAAGAGCCGCACGGGCAGGGTCATCTCCACCCGCAGGGACTGGAGGACCCCCTCGACCTGGGGGATGAGGAAGAGCACCAGAAAGGCGCAAACCGCGAAGGCGAAGACACTCAGGAAGATCGGGTAGGACAACTTCGCCATCAACAGCTCGCGGATTTCCTTGCGGTCCTCCAGCATGCGGTTCACATCGACGGTGACGGGCTCGAGGCGCCCGGTGGCCTCCCCTGCGTGGATGACTTCGACCAGCTCCGGGGTGAGGCCGGAGCCGCTCTCCTCGAGCGCCCGCCCGAAGGAACTGCCGTCGGAGAGTTTTCTCCAGACCGCCCCGGCGAAACGCCGCACGGTGGAATCGCCGCCCGTGGTCGAGATCGCCCGGACGGCGTCGCCGGTGGAGAGCCCGCCCCCCAGGAGCCGCCCGAACATCTGGAAAAAGAGGATCCGGTCGCGCTCCTTCAAGGGTCTGCCCGCCGGCGGCGACGCCACGGCCGGGCGGCTGGTTCTTTCGCGGGTTTTCGCAGGAGCGTTCTTCTTCGCTTGCGGAGCGGCGCCGGCATCGACCGAGAGCACGCGCAGGTTCTTGCGGGCGAGGGCGCGGACCAGCTCCGCCCGGTCACGGCATTCGCGGCTTCCCCGGACACGCTGGCCGGCGGAGTCGAGGGCAGTGTAGTGGAATTTCGTCATCGCGGGGGATACCGGTCGGCGCTCCCTACGGGGCGTAGGGGCTCTCCTCATCCTCCACCGCGAGGGTTTCGATCACACGGAGGCATTCCTCGAGGGTCGTCGTGCCCGCCCGCACGTGCTCCCAGGCCGCCTCGGCCATCGTCTTCATCCCCTCGGTCCGCGCGGCCTCGCGGATCTCGCGGGCCGAGGCGTTGGCGAGGATCATGTCGTGCACCTTGTCGCGCACCGTCAGTATCTCGTACAAGCCCACCCGCCCCCGGTAGCCGAGGCTGCGGCAGACGTCGCAACCGACGGAGTGATAGACGTCGCCGTCGGGCTCGGTCCTGCGGCCCAGGAGCTGCTCGAACCGTTTCAGCTCCACGGGATCCGGCGGGCCCTTGCGCCGGCAGGAATGGCAGAGCCGGCGCACCAGGCGCTGCGCTATGATCATCTCGACGGCCGATGCGATCAGGAAGGGCTCGACGCCCATATCGACCAGCCGGGCGAGGGCGCCGGGCGCGTCGTTGGTGTGCAATGTTGAGAACACGAGGTGGCCGGTCAGGGCAGAGCGCACGGCGATGTCGGCGGTGTCCTGATCCCGGATCTCCCCGATCATGATCACATCCGGATCCTGCCGGAGGATGTGCCGCAGCACGTTGGCGAACGTGAGCCCGATCTCCTCGCGCACCTGGGTTTGGTTGATCCCCGGCATCTCGTATTCGACCGGGTCCTCGACCGTCATGACCCTCCGCTTCTCCGAATCGATCAACCGGAGGAAGGCGTTCAGGGAGGTCGTCTTGCCCGAACCGGTGGGCCCCGTGACGAGGATGATGCCGTGCGGCAGGGCCAGGGTGCGCTCGATGATGGCGAGATCCTTGTTCGGCAGGCCCAGATCCTCGACCGTGAGCACCTGGTTGGTCTGGTCGAGCAGGCGCAGGCTGATGCTCTCGCCGTGGATCGTGGGAAAGGTCGAAAGGCGTATGTCGATCTCGCGGCCTTTGCCGCTGTAGGCGATCCGCCCGTCCTGGGGGCGCCTTTTCTCGGAAATGTTGAGTTTCGCGAGAATCTTGATCCGGGAGATGATGGAGGCGTGGAAGCGGGCGAGGTTGCCGGGCACGGCGATGGGCACGAGCACCCCGTCGATCCGGTAGCGGATCCGGATCCGATCGCGGTACGGCTCGAAGTGGATGTCCGTGGCGCGGTCCTGCAGGGCGCGGTCGATCACCTCGTTGACGAAACGCACGACGGCGGCTTCCTCGTCCTCCTCGCCGCCGGCGGCCTCCTCCTCCTCCGCCTCCCCGGAAAGTTCGTCCCCGTCCTCCAGCGAGAGGGAGCCCACCCCGAAGCGCGAAAGGATCGCCTTCTCGATCTCCCGCGGATCGGCGAAATGCCAGAGAGGCAACCGGCCGGTCAGGCAGACGAGCCAGCGTTCGGCGTTGCGGGTGGGGGGCCACCCGCAAACCAGCGGCATTTCGTCTGCGCGCGTCCCGTCCGGGCCGGGACTCTCGACGGGCAGGCAGCCGAACCCCACCCACAGGCGGCCCGGCACGGCGGAGATCCGGTCCTCGTCGGGGGTGAATTCCTCCACATAGGGGTATCCTTTCTCCGCGGCCAGGCGCCGCATCCAGTCCGCCACCGGTACGGATTCCCGCCCCGCGGCCGCCACGGCGCGTTCCAGCACGGGCCGATGTTCCTCCTCGACGGGATCTGCTACTTCGGGATTCATATCCGGCCGCTGTCTTCAGTCCCTTTGGCGGACGACCACCCGCCGGCGCACGGGCACCTTGGGCGGTTCCTCCTCCTGCCCGCGGTTTTCGGCCCTCCCGGACGGGGGGGACGGGGGACCGGAGTCCGGCGGCGTCGGCACCGGGGGCGGAGCCTGCGTGATCTTGAGGTCCCTCTTCTGGAGGGGCAGCCAGCCGGAGCGTCCGTCCACGGTCACATAGACGCGGGGCGGGCTCGCGTCGAAACGCTCGACCCGGACCGCCGCGCCGGCCTCGCCCGTTTCGGTCCAGAAGCCGCGTTTCTCCTTCAAATCGAGGAATGCGAAACGCCGCCTCCCCCCCATTTCGACGACTCCGGTGAAACCGTACAGCCGATCCAGAGGGATCCGCGGAGGCTGGCGCTCCACTCTCGGCGCGGGTCGGTTCTCCGTGTAGCCGGGCGGGAGAAACGGGGAGCGCCGCTCCAGTTCCCGCAGGAGCGAGTCGTCCGCCCGGGAGGCAACCGGGAGCGCCGCGAGCCAGAACAGCGCCAGAAGCAACCGCGGCCCCGCCGGCACCGGCTTCCGCTCGCCGGGGAAGGATCGGCGGGCGCGCGGGCGACCCGCGGCACCCGGCGGAGCCGGCGCCGGACGGTCGCGACCCCCTTCCGGAAGGCGGCTGTTCCGCGGATCCGTCATTTCCTCTCCGTGTCCCGCAGGCGTTCGAAATCACCCCGTTCGAAATCGCCGGTCTCCAGGAAGTCCCGGACGTCATCCTGGTTCAGGCTGCGGTCCAGGTGCCGCATGGCGTCCTCCCGGGCGGCGAGAGGCGACTCGATGAGAAACGGTTTGATGAAGATCACCAGTTCCCTGTCCTGCTGTTCCAGCTCCCGCCGGGTGAAAAGAGCGTTCCCCAGGAAAGGGATGTGGCCGAGGACCGCGAGGCGCCGTCTCGAATAGGTCTCGGAACGCTCCTTCAACCCGCCGAGCACGATAACGTCGCGATCGCCGACCGCCAGGAAGGATTGGGCCTTGCGGGTGCCTATGATCGGCTGCCCGTCGAGATCCGGATTGCCGGTCCCGGTGATGACCCGGACGACGTTGTCCACCTGCTGGTCGATTTCCATCTGGATGATCCCGTTGTTGCCGATGAGCGGGGTCACGATCAACTGGATGCCGATATCCCGGAAATCCACCGTGCTCCGGGAACTGATGCCCGTGTCTCCGGTGACCGTGCCGGTGACGACCGGACGGGTCTCGCTGACATTGATCGTCGCCTCTTTGTTGTGGGTGGTGACGATGGTCGGAGAGGAAAGCACGGTCACGTCTCCGTCGTCCTCGGCCGCCCGGAACACCGCCTCGAGGGAGAAGTCCTTCACGGCGAGCCCGGAAAGGGTCAATCCGCCGATTTCCAGGGGCATCTCGTTGCCGTCCCGACCCTCGGCCAGACCGATTTCAAAGTCGCCTTCGGTATTGTAGCGGATCCCGAACGCATCGAACCCGCGGACCTTGTTGTTGTTCAAGGTGACCTCGGCGATGATCACCTCGATGCGCACCTGGGGCAGCAGGGTGTCGATCTGTTCGATGAGCGAGGCGATGAACTCCAGATCCTTGTCCGTTCCGTAGGCCACGATCGCGTTGCTGCGCTCATCGGACACCAGGCTCGCGAAGGGGCTGAAGCGCAGTTTTTTGCTCTCGAGCCCGATTTGCTCGCCGATATCGTCGATCGGATCCCGCGGAGGCCCGGCCTCGCCTTCGGCCGCTTCTTCGGATTCGATCTCGACCTCCACCGGCGCGTCCTCCGATTCGACGGCCTCTTCTCCGATGGCCTTGCGGAAGAGGTCCTCGCTGCCCTGCTGCTGGCTGCTGATCAGGGATTCGATGAGGGCGACGATTTCCTCGGCCTGGGCGTGCTTGATGTGGAACACACGGCTGTCGGTCAGCGGCTCCACGTCCCGGTCCAGTTTTTCGATCAGGCTCCGCACCAATTCGGAATTGGCGGGATTGGTGATCACCAGCAACTGGTTGGTGTTCGCGTCCGCAAGAAAAGCGCTGCTCGGGCCGAAATAGCTGCCGAGGGGTCCGTCGCGCAGGCTGGTCAGCCGTTGCGCGGTATCGTCCGCGCTCACATTGCGCAACTGGAAGAACAACACCGTCTCCTTCATCTCCCGGGGGGCGTCCAATTTCCTCAGCAGGGTCTCCGCCCGCTGGAGATTGATCAGCGAGTCGGTCACCAGGAGCCCGTTCTCCCGGGTCAGCTCGGTCACATTGTCGGAGGAGAGCACCGGCTGGACCACCGTTCTCGCCTCCTCCGGATCGAGGTATTCGGTGGTGAACAACGCCGCGAAAACCTTCTCCGTGGGGGGGCGGTCCAGCGTGCTGGTGACGATCAGCTCGGGGACCTGGCGCACGGCCTGCTCCACCGGCACCGCCTTCAGGAATCTCTCCCCCGAGCCGATCACGGCGATGCCGTTGAGCTTCAGCAGACTTTCGAGGGCCATGACGGCCTCCTCCCGCGAGAGGGGTTCGCGCACCTGTAGCGACAGCGCCGGATTCGGCAGCCCGCCCTGCCGGAGCACCGCTTTGCCGGTCAGCTCCTCCAGCAGGTCCAGCACCTGGTCGGCCGGCTGGGCGGAGAGGATCAACGAATCGACCCCGCTCCCCGCATCCGCCTCCTGTGCGTTGGAGGAGGCGGATGCGGCGAGGATGCAGCACATGCATGCCAGGGCTGGTTTGCCCCAATTGCCGAGGGCGTCGGAGAGAATGCGAAGCATGGTATCGGTATAAGGAAGCGGGACCGGATGACAATTACCGAATCACGGTCGCAACCGATCGGTTCTCCCATTGCCCGAGATTGTCCGGCAGCAGCTCGATCGCCCGCAGGACGAACGTGACGTCGAGCCGCGCCGGATCGTTCCGCCCGGCCGTGATGTTGACCGATTCGATCCCGATCAGCGGCAACTCCGTCGAAAGGGCGCGGTTGAAGGCGATCAAATCGGACAGCCCGACGTTGCGGAAAAGGACCTGCAGCGTGTGGAACCGGAAAGACTCGCTGTCCCGCGTGCGCGGGGCGCTCATGTCGGGCCGGAGATCGAGTTTGCGCAGGATTCCGTCCACCCCCTCCACGAACTCGGCCACATCCGGGGACGTATCCGGATCGTACTCGGCGAGCCCGCGCTCCAGCTCGCGCCAGACTTCGTCGCGCATGGAGAGGATGTCCAGGTAGGCGTCGCGCTCGGCCCTCTCGCTCCGGCGGTCCTCGCGGTACTGGTTCCAGCGCGACAAGCCGGTCCCCAGCAGCACGAAGGCGAAGGCCCAGACCACCAGGATCAGGAGAAACATCTCCCGGGTCGTCCGCACCCACCGCATCATGATCCGCCCCCCCCGGCTCCACCGGCCCGGTTTTCTTCCGCCGCGGACCCGCCCCGGCTCGAATACTCGGCGGCCAGCTCGAAGGAAACCTGCCCGGCCCGGCTGGAAACCGTGGCCTCGACCCCGCTGAACTCATCCATCTCGCGGACCCGCTCGGCGAATTCGTTGACCCTCGCCACCGTCGTCGAGAGCCCCCCGATGTCCATCCGGTTCGGATTCCGCACCTGCACCGAGGTGAAATAAACCGCATCCGGCCGGACCTGGTTCACCCTCGCCAGTATGTGAAAGGGGCGGAATCCGCCGCTCCCGATCTGCCGCAGCGACAGGGCCAGCTCCTGGGCCTCCTCCACCTGGCGGGCGCGCCCGGCCAGCTCTTCGAGATCCTTCCGCCGGTTTTCCTCGCCGGACAAGGGGATCAGCAGAAGCAGGTGTACCAGCCCCCCGAGGAGCAGAGCGGCCAGACCGGCCCAGGCGATCCGCTGGTACAGCGCCATCTTGCGCAAAGCCCTCTCCCAGTGGAAGCGCTCCTCCTCGGGGCGGATGTCGGCGGAGCGCACATCCGGCTCCTCCAACGGAATCTCACGCACGGCGGCCTCCGGCCCGTCGCCCTCCCGGAAGAGCAGCTTCAGCTTCCGGCGGTCCGCGAAATCAGCGGATTCAAACAGGCGGACGACCGGCCCCGGGGCCTCCCCCGCCTCCCCCGGTCCGGCCCGGCCGGCCTCCGCCAACCGCACGAAACGCTCCTCGCTCTCGGGCGGAAGGGCCATGCCCTCGGGGTTCCCGTCCGCCCCCCGGGTGAACAGCACGCTCCTGCCCGCCCCGCGGACCAGCAGGGGAGTCTCCGCCCCGGCGGACTCGAAATACACCAGCGCGGGCAGGACCGGCGGGAGCACCTCCGCCGGGTCGTTGCCGTCGTACCCGGCGGCGCGCGCGTCGCCGCGGGGCAGGGCGAACAGCCAGACCCGCCCCCCGCGGCCCCGGTAATACCCCCACAGGAGATTCTCGAGAGCCAGCGGGGACTCCGCCTCCAGGTGCAGCGAGAGCGCCTGCCGCAGCTCCGCGTCCGGGACCCCCTCCGGAAAGTCCAGGCACTCCAGAAACAAGCCGACGCCCTCAAGGAGCCGGATTTCCCCCGGGTCGGACTGGTTCATGCGGACGGATGCTCTCCCATGCCCGCAGAATGGACGGGGGGGCACTTGAAATCAAGGGCTTTCCCGGCTTTTGGGGTTGGATGAATCCCTCCGATCGGTCAGATTCCCGGGACCATGAAGGAATCCGATCAGGCACACGTCGGCGAAGGCGCGCCCGCCGGCAAGGATTCCCCCCACCGGCTCCGCACCTTGCTCCACGAACAGATCCAGCGGATCGGGCTTCCCCCCGGAGAGGATCTGCCGCTGATCTCCAGCGATTTCTCCCGGCGCTGCCACACCAGCTTCGAAATCTGCCGCTTCTCGGCCGGTTCCCACGAGGTCGAACACACCGACGATCCGGAAAAAGCCGGCGCGGCGGCGGCCTCCGGGGGAAACGTCTGGATCCATGTCACCGGGATCCACTCGGCGGAAAAGCTCCGCGCTTTCGGCAGCAGCATCGGCCTGCACCCGCTGACCATCGAGGACGTGATGTGCGACTGGACCCGCCCGCGGGTCGAGATCAACCAGGGCGAACTCTTTTTCACCGGACGGGCCGTCGGGCTCGATCCCACCGCCGCCCTGCCGGGGGGACAGCAGATCTCGATCGTTCTCCGGGACCGCATGGTCCTCTCGTTCGCCGAGAACGAGGAAGACATCTTCCGCCCGGTGAAGGCGCGGATGAAGACCGGGGGCAGCCGTATCCGGACCCAGGGATCCTCGTTTCTGGCCTACGCGTTGATCGACGTCCTGGTGGACCGCCTCCTCGTTCTCACCGAAGCGGTGGAGGAGATCGTCGTCGGCCTGGAGGAGGCGATCATGGAGGAGTCCGAGGACGAACCGGTCCCGGTGGACGAAATCTACCGGAAAAAGCGGCTGGTTCTCCGGCTGAACCGGCTGGCCTTCCCGCTCCGGGACGCCATCCACGACCTCCGCGATCTGTCCCCCGAGGTGATGGCGCCGTCCATGGATATCTTTTTGCGCGACCTGCTGGACCACTCCCGCCGCGCGGCCGAACGGGTCGAGCACGCCCGGGTGATGCTCCACGACATCCAGGACTTCCACGCCGCCAGGCAGAACCAGCGGATCAACCGCACCATGCGGCTGCTGACGGTGGTCGGCACCATCTTCGTCCCCCTCACCTTCGTCGCGGGCGTTTACGGCATGAACTTCAACCCGGACGTGAGCCCGTGGAACATGCCCCTGCTCAACTCCCCTTACGGCTATCCGATCTGTCTGGGCGGCATGGCGGTCTTCGCCGGGGTCATGGTTCTCTTCTTCCGCAGGAAAGGGTGGCTCTGACGGCCGCCTCCCCGGCTCCGCGCCGGGCGGCGGCCGCAAGCGACCTCCGGGGCGCGCCCGGATCAGCCATCCGCACCCCCGGTCACCGCCGCCCGCAGGGCCGCCGCCCCATCCGCGTCGGCGGGCCGGAGCGCCCCGTCCAGAACGCCGACCGGCCGCACGAGCATCGCCGCGTTGGAAAGGTAAAGGGAGTCGGCGGAGAGGATCTCGCCGCGGGTGAGGGCTTGCTCGCGGACGGGAAGCCCGTTCGCGGTTCCCGCCCGGAGAAGACGGGCCCTCACCACGCCGGCGAGAGCGCCTTCCTCCAGGGGCGGGGTCAGGATCGCCCCGCCGCGGACGGCCCACAGGGTGGAAAGGCAGCCCTCGACGACCCGGCCGCCCCGGCAGAGCAGATCCTCGTCGCGCCCGGCCGAACGGGCCTCGCGAAAGGCCAGGATGTTCGCGGCGTAGTTGTTGTGCTTCCAGCGGCTCAGCGGAGACGGCCCGCCATGGGGGAAGCGCGAGAATCCCACCGACAGCGGGGCGTCCCCGGCCATCAACCCCGCCGGAGACACCCGCGCCATCCAATCGACCCGCTCCGGCCCCGCGTGGAAGGAGAGGCGGGCCACCCCGTCGGCGCAGGAGTCGAGCCGGACCAGCTCCGCGACCGCGCTCATGAACGCCTCCCACCCGGCGGGCCAGGCGAGCCCGAGGGCGGCGGCCGCCCCGCGGAGCCGCTCCCGGTGGTCCTCCGCGAAACGGACCCGCCCTCCGGCGAGCCCCATTGTCTCGAAACAACCCAGCCCGTACAGCCACCCGTCGCCGCGGGCGTCCACCGACACCTCCCCCGCCGGACGGATCCGTCCGTTCCAGGCGATATGGGTCTGCGCGCGGTCGTGGGTCATCGGTTCGAAAGGAAAAGCTGACCCTCCCGGCGGGAAAAGGCGAACCGATTAAGCTGCACCCCCCTCCGGCGGAAAGGGCGATTTTCTCCTTGCCGGAAAGCTAAACATTTGTTCACTTTGCTTCCTCATGGATTCCGCGTCTTCCAGCTCCTTCGAAACCGTATGCCGGCAGGTGCGGAGCCGCTTCCCCGCGGCTTTCGCCTCCAAGCCGGAGGAACCTCCCCCGGCGGCCGGGGAGATCACGGAATGGATGGCCAGCTGCCCCGACCGCCCGGGGTTCCACCAGATCCGGGCGGAGGGCGGCTGCGGAAGCCTGGAGGTTCTCCTGGGCCTGGTGGCCGAGACGGGGGCCCGGCCCATGCGGATGGTCTGGATCGATCCGGCGGACTCGCTCGATCCGGCCACCGCCTTCGAGCGCACCCCCTCGCATCTGCTCTGGGCGCGGGGCGGGGGGCTGCCGGGGGCGCTCCGGGTGGCCGACGCCATCCTCCGCGACGGCGATTTCCCTTTCGTCTGCCTGGACGGGGTCCTTCTCCCGGCGGCGGAATGGCGGCGCATCCCCCTGTCGCGCTGGTACCGTTTGCAGCGCCTGGTGTCGCGGAGGCAGGCGACCCTCCTGCTGTGGACGCCCCCGCTCGCGATCCCCGCGGCCTCGCGGCGCTGGACCCTCTCGAGCGAGTGGTCGTTCGAGCACCTCTTCGATCGCTCGCCGGAGGAACTCCGGGCGCGGATCCGCATCGCCCCCGCCGACGGAGCGGAAATGGAAACCCGGGCGGGAGAGGGCCGCCGTCCGGCCTGAGACGCCCCCCGCACGAGGACCCCGGCGTGTTCGCCACTCTCCTGATCCCCGACTTTCCGCTGGCGGCGGCTCTCCGCCGGATGGAAGATCCGCCTCCGCCCCCGCGGGCGACCGCCGACTCCCGCGGACGGACCTCGGTCGTCGGCGCGGCCGACGAGCGGGCGCGGCGCGCGGGGGTCGCGCCCGGAATGAGCACCGCGCGCGCCCTGGGCCGCTGCCCGGCCCTCGCCCTCGTCGCCCCCGATCCGCGGGCGGAGGAGGCGGCCGCGGACTGGCTGCTGGCCGCGGGCGCGGGGATCTCGCCGCGGGTGGAGGCCACCGCCGCCGGAGTCGTGACGATCGACCTGCGCGGAACGGACCGCCGGGCGACCGGGCGGCGCTTGCGGCAGGCGCGGGCGGACTGTCCGGGGATCCGTATCGGTATTTCCGACACTCCCGAACGCTCGGGGTGGGCGGCCCTCCGGGCGGAGGACACGGTGGAGACCACCGCGGACGAGGTTCTCTTCGAAAATTTCCCCCCGGCGCAAGCCCCCCTGCCCGGGGCGATCCGGCGCACCCTGCTCGACTGGGGGCTCCCCGATCTGCTCGCTTTCACGAGGATGGCCAAAGAAGACGTCGCCCGCAGGCTCGGCCCGGAGGGAATGCGCCTGTGGGAGGAGATGAAGGGGCGCCGGGCCCGCCTGCTGCGGACGGTCGGGGAGCGTCCGCGCTTCCGCAGCGCCGCCGACCTCGAGCATCCGGTCGAGACACTGGAGCAGGCGCTTTTTCTCATCCGCCGGTTGCTCGGGGAGATCTGCCCGGCCCTGGCGGCGGCCGGACGCGCGGCCGGCGGGCTGCGGCTGGCCTGGCGGACCGAAAGCGGCGAAAAGGGCGGCCGCCGGTTCGTCCTGCCCGAGCCCACCGACCGGGCGACGGTCCTCTTCGCCCTTCTGGAGAGCCATCTCTCCGGGGTCACCACGGAGGCCGCCCTGGTCTTTATCGGGATCGAGGCCGAACCCACCGATCCGGTCACCGCCCAGCGCGATTTTTTCGAAGTCTCGGCGGAGAACCCCTTCCGGTTCGAGGAGACCCTTTCCCGCATCCGCGGCATCGTGGGCGGGGATCGGACCGGGGCGCCGGTCCGCCTCTCCTCCCACCATCCGGAGGCGTGGCGGATGCAGCCTCCGCCCGCGCGGCTCGAGGCCCGCGAGGAAGCGGCCCCCTACCGCCGCGGAAGCGGACCGGCCCTGCGCCGCTTCCGCCCGGCGAGGGCGATCCGGGTCTGGTGCCGGGAGGGCCGCCCGGTGCGCTTCCTGTGGGAGAAGCAGTCCTTCGCCATCCGGGCGGCCCGGGGGCCGTGGCGGATCTCGGGCGACTGGTGGGATCCCCGCCACCTCTGGGCGAGAGAGGAGTGGGACGTGGAATGGGACGGAGGCCGCTTCGGCCGGCTGGTGCGCCATTCGACGGGAAGCTGGGAATGGGAGGGGCTCTACGACTAGAACAACGACAACCCGAAGGCGCTCTCGTACACCACCCACCCCAGGAAGAGCAGAAGGCCGCCCCCCAGAACCGCCTTCACGATCCGGCGCTTGCGGCGCTGGCCGCGGTCGCGGAACCCGGAAAACCCGCGGCCCTCCCGGGTCGAGCGGGCGAGGTGCCGGCCGAAGGAGAGTCCGAAACCCTTCCCGCCTCCGGGGAACAGGCGGTAGGACCGGGCGCGTTCGCGCCGGAAGTAGCGCCAGCGGTAGAATCTGCGGAGAAAAATCATGTTGAAGGACGACTCGGAAACCGTGACCCTATGACTTTGTCCATTTCGGATCGAGTGAAAACCACGACCAAGACCATCCGCGAACTCAAAGGCCGCCGGCCGATCGCCGCGTTGACCGCCTACGACTTCCCCACCGCCGTCCACGCCGACGAAGCGGGGATCGACCTTATCCTCGTCGGCGATTCCGTCGGCACGACCGTCCTCGGCTTCCCCAACACCGTGCCGGTGACCCTGGAAATGATGGAGCACCACACGGCCGCCGTGCTGCGGGCGGTGCCCGACGCGCTGGTGGTGGTCGATCTGCCTTTCGGCGAGGCCTCCCTCGGCCGCGAGCACGTCCTGCGGGTCGCCCGGAAGTTCCTCCGCATGGGGGCCGGGGCGGTCAAGCTCGAAGGCGGCCGCCCGTGCGAGGAGCTGCGCGCCTTTCTCGTCGAATCCGGGGTTCCCGTCCTCGGCCACATCGGCCTGCTCCCCCAGCACGTCCGCGTCGAAGGAGGCTACCGCCGCTACGGCCGCGATCCCGGCGAAGCCGAAAGTCTCCTCGCCGACGCCGTTTCGGTCGAGGACTCGGGTTGTTTCGCCTGCATCGGCGAGATGATCGACCCGGCCACCGCCGCCGAAATCCGCTCCCGGATCGGAATCCCCTTCATTGGAATCGGCTGCGGTGCCGGTTGCGACGGGCAGATCCTCGTCAGCCACGACCTTCTCGGCCTGGGGACGGAAAAACCACCCGGCTTCGTCAAAGTGTACGCCGAGCTGGGCCGGCAGATCCGGCGCTCTTTCGAAGCCTACCGCGACGACGTGATCCACGGACGCTTTCCCTCATGAACTTCGCCGTTCTCGGATCCGGGGCCTGGGGCACCGCACTGGCTCTGCACCTCCACCGCTGCGGACACACCGTCACCCTGACCTCCCGCCGGCTCGAGCACGCCGCCGCGATGGCCTCCGAGCGGGAGAACCGCGAGTACCTCCCCGGGGCGGCCATACCGGCCGACCTCCAGATCGGGCACGAGATCAAGCCCGCCCTCATGGAAGCCGACGTCGTCGTGCTCGCCCCCCCGGCGAAAGGCCTGCGGGATCTCTGCGAGCAGATCGCCGAAACCCGCGACAGCTCGTGGGGGATCGGAGCGGTCGTCACCGTCTGCAAGGGCCTCGACCCGCGCACGCTCCAGCTCCCGGTGGAAGTGGTCCGCGAAGTACTGCCCTTCCACCCGGCCGGGATACTGAGCGGCCCGACCCACGCCGGCTCCCTGGCCGGGGGACTGCCGGCGGCGGCGGTGCTCGCCTTCGAGGAGGACACCCCGTGGACACGGGAGCTGCAGGCGGCCTGGAGCAACGAGATTTTCCGCCTCTACTTCTCGGACGATCCCACCGGCGTCTGCCTGGGCGGCAGCCTCAAGAATGTTTACGCCATCGCGAGCGGATGCTGCGACGGGCTCGGGCTCGGCGACAACGCCAAGGCCGCCCTCCTGACCCGCAGCCATGCCGAACTGGTCGAGGTCGGCGCCGCCCTCGGCGGCAGGCGGGAAACCTTTTCCGGACTCAGCGGAATCGGAGACCTGGTCGCCACCAGCTACGGCGCCTGGAGCCGCAACCGCACCTTCGGCGAGGATCTCGCCCGGGGCAAACCGGTGCGCGAGCAGCTCGAAGGGCGGCGGACCGTCGTCGAAGGCGCCCTGTCCGTCCGCTGGTACCGGGAGCGCTGCCGGAAAATGGATCTCTCCACCCCCATTCTCGACGAGGTGTACGCCCTGGTTTTCGAAGACAAGGAGCCCGCCAGAGCGCTCCGCGACCTCATGACCCGCAGGCTCAAGGCCGAGTAGCCCGCGCGGGGATCGGCCAGGCGCCGGCGGCCCTTTCCGGATTCCGAGCCCCCCCGACGCCCCTTTCGGGCCGCGGACCTGCTCGGAAAAGCGGGAGCAATCGGACGGAAGCAGTGGAGATCGAAAAAGATGAACAAATATGCAAGCAAAAGCTTGCGCAGCGATGTAACATAGTTTCTGATTCGGCCTATGGCGAAAAGCAATTCAGGACGCGTGGTGATTGAGATGAATCCGATGCTGAAGAAACGGTTGTACACCGAACTCACCCTGTCCGGGATGAACATGAAGGCATGGTTCACCCAGCAGGCGGAGGCCTATCTGGCTTCGACTGGTGATGGCGTGGTGCTGGAAAGCGCATCCCCGTACGGGCTGGAGCGTGGATCGCATGGGATGCAACCATCTGAATCGCCACCGGAAGACAGTATTCCCGAATCAGCTTCGGTGGTTTCCCTCTTTTCCGGATGCGGTGGCATGGATCTAGGCTTCCAAGGAGGATTCGATTTCCTTGGGGGGCACTATCCCAGGCTTCCTTTCGAGATTGTCTGGGCCAATG
>JBKHCX010000041.1:0-18132 GCA_046541615.1 Puniceicoccaceae bacterium | reverse complement strand
GAGCGCGAGGCCCTACATTTTTTCGGATTTCGCGCACGCCCCCTACTCCACCACCCGATAATCGAGCGGAAATTTCAGGGTGACGACCACTCCTCCTCCGGGAAGATCCTCGGCGCGGAAACCGGCTATCTGCACCAGGCACAGCCGCCGGAGAACCACGACGTCCATCATCTCGCGCGGCGATTCCGCATCCGCCTCTCCGGTGGCAACCGGTGCCGCGTAGCGCACCTCCAGTTCCCATCCGTCTTCCATCGGACGGAGGACCATCCGCTCGACCGGCGCGGGTGATGCTGCCCCATCCGCCCCCCGGTCGGAGAGGAGGCTCTCGAACGTTCTCCGCAGTTTGGCCGCGTCCGCCTCCACCTCCAGGCGACCGGGACCGGACAACTCGACGACCGGCCGGCCGGAACCCTCCGGCGACCGACGCCGGTCAAGCACCTCCCGCAAAAGAGCGGCCACATCCACGCGGGAAGGAGAGAGCGTCGCCAGGCCGGAATCGATTTCGCTCAAATCCTGCAGCGCGCCCAGCAGCTCCAATGCGGAGGAGACACTCTCGTCGATGATTTCTCCCATTTCATGAGAGATCCCGTCGTCCCTGCCGACTTCCCCGCCCTCCTCGGCTTTCAGAACGGAGGAAGCGCCCGAGATCGCCGTCAACGGGCTGCGCATGTCGTGGGAAAGATCTTTCAACAGCCGTTTCCGGAGATTGTCGATCTGTTCAAAGTGCCGGCGCACCCGCTCGAGTTCGGACCCCAGGCGGGCGGCTTCCTTCCGCCGCAGATCGTCGAACCGGTTGACGCTGAGGCCGATCACCTCGGTAAAGAAAGCGGCCACGGTTTCAACAGCCGCCGGATGATCCATCTCTTCCGGGGG
This sequence comes from Puniceicoccaceae bacterium, assembly GCA_046541615.1. Lineage (GTDB taxonomy): Bacteria > Verrucomicrobiota > Verrucomicrobiia > Opitutales > Puniceicoccaceae > Puniceicoccus. Next base: position 17,259 of record JBKHCX010000041.1, on the reverse strand, counting down.
ATCGGCTTCCGCGCTCTCGTAAAACCGGTTCACCCATTCCAGCACGACCCGCTGCAGATTCCCCCAGTCCCGGATCAGATCCCGCAGGTTGAATCCCTGCCTCAGGCGATAGCGCCCGTGCTCAGCCGCGGTTTCGTCGAGACCGGGCAGGCCCCCGCCGTCCCGGCGGTCATCGAGGAATCTTTCCAGAAGAGCCAGAACTTTGGGGACGTCGTCCCGGAACTCCTCGAACGAGAGCCGCCGCGACGGAAGCGAACCCAGCCGCGGAAGCGTGACCGCCACCCACCGCTCGACGATGGCGGATCGATTCGCCCGCAAATAGCCCGGGAGGGCCGGGTTTTCCAAATGTTCGGATGCCATGGAGGGCACAAGATTCGCCGCCCGATTGCCGCGGCGCAACCCCCATTTTGTATCAAAATTGTCAATCCGTGTAGGGCCTCGCGCTCTGGACCCGGCGTAGCCCGCGGGGCGAAAACAGTTGCGCGATGGCCGCGCAGAGGGCAGAAACCGCCCCGCCACAACCCCCGGTCGAAGGGTCGCGAACGGGTTTCCGGCGGGCGGCACGCGCGCAAGCACGCGGCCCTACGAACCAGGGCGGATAAAACCCTCGCGTCCCAACACCCTGCGGTTATCCTCTCCCGTTTTCAAACATGTCCTCGAACCCGCCCACAGACGGCATCACCGAACTCCGGAAAACCGGGGAGGACCTGATCCAGGCCGAGAGACACCTGCGCCTGGCCATCGGGAATTCCCCGGTCATCATTTTCGCCCAGGATTCCGGCCTCCGGTACACCTACATCCTGAACCAGCCATCCGGGTACGAAACCGATGATATTATCGGCAAAACCGACAAGGAAATCGCCCCCGCAAACCACCGGGAAATCGAAGCGGTCAAGCGCGAGGTTCTCCAGAGCGGCAACCCCCGGAGGGAGACCATGCGGATCAACACGAAGCAGGGACAAACTCTTTGGCTTGATGTAATGCTGAAGTGCATAAGGGATGCGCATGGGAATGTATCGGGGCTCTATGGGGTCTGCGTCGATATCACCGCCCGAGTCAAACGCGAAGCCGAACTCGAACAGGCCAAAGAGGCCGCCGAAGACGCCAGCCGGGCGAAGTCGCGGTTCCTCGCCGGCATGAGCCACGATATCCGCACGCCGCTGGGTTCGATCATGAGTCTCGCGGAGATGCTCGGCGATTCGCCCGGCGACGAGCACCGGGAAACGGCCCGCGAGATCCACAAGATCTGCACCCACCTCGTCGGCACCCTCGACTCGGTCCTCAACCTGGCCCGTCTCCAGTCCGGCGGGAGGGAACTCCCGCTCGAACCGATCGCTCTGGCCGGCGTCCTCGAGGAGATCCGGACCGTGTTCGCCCCGCGCCGGCACCCCGGCGACGGGCGCGAACGCATCCGTCTGACGGGAACGGACAAGCCGATCCAGGTGCGGGCGGAACGGGGCGCCCTGCTCCGCGCCATCGGCAACCTCGTGGGCAACGCCCTCAAGTTCTGCCCCGACGAGCCGATCGAAATCCGGGTCGCCGCCGAGGCCGGCCACGCCCGCATCGAAGTCGCCGACCGGGGGCCCGGCATCAGTCCCGGATTCCAGAAGGATCTCTTCAAGCCCTTCACGCAGGAAAGGCGCGAACAGAAGAACAGCCCCCCCGGCAGCGGGCTCGGTCTGAGCATCACGCACGAGCTGGTCGGCATGATGAACGGCACCATCGACGTCCGCAGCCGGGAGGGTGTCGGCACCACCATGATCCTCCGCCTGCCGCTGAGCGGGGGGGATCGGGTCGAAGCGCCGGCGCGGGCGGCGGAAGAAGCGGCCGCGGCGGCCGCGGGGCGGTTGGCAGCACTCATCTGCGACGACCACGGGACAACCTGCCGCATCCTCCGCCGGATGCTGGCCAAGGAGCCGGTAACGGTCGTGGACAACGAAACCGATCTTTACCGGAACCTCCCGGGCAAGGGGGCCCTGTTGCTCGACATCAACCTGCACGGCCAGGACCGCGGCATAGCAATCATGCGGGAGCTGCGGGCCGATCCACGATACCGCGACCTGCGGATCGTCGCCTTCACGGCGCACTGCCTGCCCGGCCAGAAAGAGGGATTCCTGGAAAAGGGTTTCGACGACTACCTCGCCAAGCCCTTCAAAAGGCAGGAGTTGCTGGCAAAGTTATTCGCGGGGAACGGCGGGCGAAAGAAACGGTAGAGACGGAATCCGGACGATAAAATCCGAATTCGTGTGGGGCCTCGCGCTTGCGCGATGGCCGCCGCGGGGTGCCAATCGGCGATGCGCCGGCCGAGGGTAGCGAAGCCTCATTTCCCATCGGCCTCGCAGCCAACGCTACATTTTTGGAACAAAAATTAGCAAACTGCAATCCCACCCGCTGGCCAACCATGCAATTTGAGAAACACCTGGGATTTTTCGATTCCGACACCCCCAGGCTCCACCCCCTATTTACCGCGCAAAATACGGTCTTTCCGAAGGAGGGGAACTCCTTTTCAGCGAAACGGCCAAACTGGCATGGATTTCGCGAAACAGGATGCCAATGCAGGAACCTCTCCCCATCAACGAACACAGCGGACGGCTGCGCGAAGGCAGTCCCGGGCGCGCCCGGGACGAACAGCCCGGCACGGTGATCGTGATCGACAAGGACAAGCGCTACGGCATTGTCAAAACACTCGCCGGACGCGACATCTATTTCGCGGAGAGCGCCGTTCTCCACGAGGCCTTCGACCGCATCGAAATCGGGACGGCGGTCCGGTACGAGGACCAACCCGGCGAGAACGGCTCCCGCGCTTCCACCATCGAGATTCTCGCGAAAAAGGGCGGCCGCCCACCGGGCCCGGCCCGAGGGTCTGAAGCGGAAGCTGTCCCGGCCGAAGAACCCAAACCATCCCCAAAGCATATGAGCCAGAAAGAAAAAGAAATCCCCCTGCTCCGGACGGCGTTCGAGGAAGCCAATCACTGGATCAACCAAGTGGCCGAGGACCTCGGCGGCGTCCCGCCCAGGTGCGCCTACCACGCCCTCCGCGGCGTGCTCTTCGCGCTCCGGGACCGCATTCCCCCGGAGGAAGCCGCTCACCTCGGAGACCAACTGCCGACCTTTGTCCGGGGTCTCTACTACGAGAGCTACCGGCACGGCGGCAAGCCGGAGAGGATCCGCAACCTCGGGGACTTCCTGGAGAAGATCGCCCACGAGACCGGTCAAACCGACCCGCCCCCGGATCCGGCGGCGGCCCTCCACACGGTCAGCGCCGTTCTCGCAAGCCACATCGACGAGGGCCAGTATCGCCACGTGAAGCACGCCCTGCCGCTCGAGATCCAGGAAGAAATGGCCTGAGCCGGCCGGACGGATGTTGGTTATGGATACCCTCGCGGAGACCGGTCTGGACCGGGCGAAGAATCTCATCGACGCCTTTCTGGACCGCAGCGGGATCACCGGGGCGGTGACCTGGCGCGACCGCCGCTACCTCTGGACCGATGCCTTCGGCGCGCAGGCTTGTTTCGGGCTCGCCCGCTGCCTCGACGCACCCATCTACCGCCAGCACGCGCTGGCGCTGATCGAGGCCGTCCACGTCCATCTCGGCCGGCACCGTTGCGACGATCCCCAAGGGCGGGAAGGCTGGATCAGCGGCCTTCCGGAAAAAGAGGGCGTCCACCATCCCACCCTGGGCGGTCTGCGGATCGGCAAGCCGCGACCGGAGCGTCCTCCCGGCGGGACCGCCGACGAGCGGCTCGAATGGGAGCGGGACGGCCAGTACTTCCACTACCTCACCCGGTGGATGCAAACCCTGCTCCGGGCCGGGCGGGAAACCGGCGACCACAGATTCGTCCGGTGGGCGGCCGAATTGGCCCAAGCGTCCTCCGCCTTTGTGAGCGAAGCCCGCGGGCGGCCGCGGATGTATTGGAAGATGAGCATCGATCTCTCGCGGCCGCTCGTCTCCGGCATGGGTGCGCACGATCCGCTCGAGGGATTGATCTGCGTCGATGAAATCCGCCGCCGGGCACCGAACCCGAGCCCCTCCCTCCCCTCCCTCCAATCGCGGTTCGCCGCCCTCTGCGAGGGCAGGAGTTGGGCCACTCCGGACGCCCTGGGGATCGGCGGGCTCTTTCTGGCGCTCTCGCATCTCTCGCTGCTCGCTGCCGAAGGCGAACCGGAGCCGAAGCCCCTGCGGACCGAGGATATCCTCCTCGACGCCATCCGGAGCCTCGACATCGCCCGCGGCAACCACCGCCCCGAGGGCTCGGCCGGGGAGCGCATCGCCTTCCGCGAATGCGGTCTCTCGCTGGGCCTGAGGGTCTTCGACGCGTGCGTGCGCTTCGACCGGCCCGACCCGTTCGAGCCCGACCTCCTGAAGGCGAACGCCGCTTTCGCCGAGGAGATCGAAACCTTCTGGGCCGACCCGGAGAACCATGCGTCCCCGGGCTGGATGGCGCACGGCGACATCAACGCGGTGATGCTCGCGGCGAGTCTCGTGGCGGCGCACGACCCCTGGGCGTTCACCCTTCGCGGGCCGGCCGAGAACGGGTAGGCCGCGGCACGCGCGCAACCGTCTTCGTCCGGCGGCTGCCGGACTACGCCGCGTCAAGAGCACGCGGCCCTGCCAGAATCCGGCCCGGAAAATGGAGAGCCTCGTCCTTGCAGGGCGATCGCCGGGCACGGAAACGAACCTGTTGTCCATTTGCGACCATACATTGACCAGCGCGATGAAAAGACCACGCTTCCCTCAAATGCTCTGAACCGAAAGCTTTTCGAAATGCTCTGCGAAACGATGGAGATTCGGTGGTTCTTCGAAACCCCCGGCCGGCGGCAGGCCTTGGAGATGCTCCGAAGGGCTTCCGGATTCGATGCGGCGGCGGAGGAGTCCCGCACCGACCGTTATCTGCGCCTGCCCTTTTCCGACGGCATTGGAATCAAACTGCGCGAAAACCGCCTGGAGCACAAATGGCTCCTGCGCCATCTGCCCGGCGTGGAAACGGATCCTCCGCTCAACCGCTTCGGCTGCTGGCGCAAATGGAGCGTCGCCCGCGGCGAAGAGACCGGTGCGCCGCCACCGGATGACTGGCTCCCGGTCCGGAAGCAACGGCGGACCAGCCCGTGGACGTGGTCCGAAGGTTGCGCCCGCCCCTTGCCCGGTATCACGAAGCGGGCGACCCGCTGCGATGTCGAGGTGGCCCGGGTCGAGATCGAGCAACCGGACGCGGCGGATCCCCGGCCCTCCTGGACCTTGTGTTTCGAAAGCGAGGGCCCGGACAGGCGGGCCCTGCTGGAAAGCGTATTGGAGATTTTCCTGGACCACGGACTGGGGGAAGTGCTGGATCAAACGGAGCCGACGGATTACCCGGCCTGGCTCCGCCTGAAAGAATCAGCGTCTGGCACGATGGTTGCGCGACCGAATACCTCACCCCCACCGATCTTCCCATGAAGCTCCCCAGCGGCATTCACATCGGCACCTCCGGCTGGAACTACGACGGTTGGAAAGGCGCCTTCTATCCGGAAAAAACCACCGGCCCCCGCATGCTGGACGAATACGCGCGGCACTTCGGCACGGTCGAGGTCAACGGCACGTTCTACAGCCTGCCCGAGGCCGACACCGTCGAAGACTGGACGGGCCGCGTGCCCGACGATTTCATCTTTTCGGTGAAAGCCAGCCGCTACATCACCCACATGAAAAAGCTCAAGGATCCGCGGGAGCCCCTCGGCAAACTCTACCGTGTCCTCGAGGCCTTCGGCGACCGCCTCGGACCTGTCCTCTTTCAGTTGCCGCCGTCCTGGAACCGCAATCCGGAACGCTTGAAACAGTTTCTCGAATGCCTCTCTCGGGATTACCGATACACCTTCGAATTCCGGGACGACAGCTGGCACTGCGAGGACGTCTATGAACTGCTCGCCGGGCACGACGCCGCACTCTGCTTTTACGACTACGAAGAGCGCCAGTCCCCCGAGAAAATGACCACGGACTTCGCCTACATCCGCCTTCACGGCCCCGAGGCGCAGGCCTACCAGGGCAGCTATTCGGATGATGCCATGGAAGAGTGGGCTCGCAAGATTCTGAACTGGCGCAAGAGTGGCCAATCCGTATTCTGCTACTTCGACAACGACGAGAAAGCCCGCGCCCCCGGTGATGCCCGACGGCTCCGGGACTTGATCCGAGCAATGGACACCTGACCGCCTTTCCGTTTACCCTCCCCTCTGTAAAAAATTAATGATCCTAAAGCGCGAGCAACGCCACCAAGAAGAAGAACTCCGGGGAGGGAACTCCGACTCGTCCAAGGCGTACTATTGCCCCATGTGCGAGGGTGTCGAATCCGACGAGCCCGGCGAATGCCCCAAATGCGGCATGGCGCTGGAGCGCAATCCGGAAGCCGGAGGAGGGGCCGGGGTCTGGACCTGCCCGATGCATCCTGAGGTGCGGGAGGAAGAACCCGGCCAATGCCCGAAGTGCGGGATGGACCTCGAGCCGGAGGCCCCCCAGGCCGCCCGGGAGTCGGAGGAATACCGATTCATGGCCCGACGTTTCTGGCTCGCCCTGGCCCTCGCCCTGCCGGTCTTTGTCCTCGCCATGGGCGACATGGTCCCTGGCCTGCGAATACGCGAATGGATCCCCCATACCTGGAACCGATGGGCGCAGTTCGTCCTGACCACCCCCATCGTCTTCTGGTGTGGCGCCTTCGCTTTCAAACGTTGCTGGAAGTCGTTTCTCCATCGCAGCCCGAACATGTGGACCCTGATCGGGCTTGGCACCGGTGCCGCCTACGGCTTCAGTATCGCCGCCCTGCTCTTCGGCGGCGCCTTTCCCGAATCATTCAAGCGGGAAGGCGTCGTCCCGGTCTATTTCGAATCGGCCGCCGTCATTCTCACACTCGTCTTGCTCGGCCAGATGCTGGAAGCCCGCGCCCGCGGTCGCACCGGGGAAGCGCTGCGCAAGCTCATGGATCAGAGCGCGAAAAACGCCCGGCGGATCCGGGACGACGGATCGGAGGAGGAAATCCCCGTCGATGAGGTCGAGGTCGGCGACATCCTGCGGGTCAAGCCCGGCGAGAAGGTGCCTGTCGATGGCAGCGTGACCGAGGGCGGCTCCCGGATCGACGAATCCATGATCACCGGCGAGCCCGAGCCCGTCGAAAAATCCGCAGGCGACACCGTGACCGGCGGCACGGTGAACAAAACCGGCGCCTTCAAGATGAAGGCCGAGAAAGTCGGGGGCGACACCATGCTCAGCCAGATCGTCGATATGGTCGCGAAAGCCCAGCGCAGCCGGGCGCCGATCCAGGGTCTGGCCGACCGCGTGGCCGCCTATTTTGTTCCGACGGTCGTCGCCGTAGCCGTAATCGCCTTTGTTGTCTGGGCGATCTGGGGGCCCGATCCTTCCTTCACCTACGCTTTGGTCAACAGCGTCGCCGTGCTGATCATCGCCTGTCCGTGCGCGCTCGGTCTCGCCACCCCGATTTCCGTGATGGTCGGGGTCGGGCGCGGCGCTTCCGAGGGGGTTCTGATCCGGGAGGCCGAGTCACTCGAAACCTTGGAGAAGGTTGACATACTGGTCGTCGATAAGACCGGCACTCTCACCGAGGGCGCACCCAGGGTAACCGATCGGGTGGCCGCCGAAGGCATTGACGAAGAACAGCTGCTACGCCTGGCCGCCTCGCTGGAAAACGAAAGCGAACACCCTCTCGGCGCGGCCATCGTGGAGGCGGCGGAAGACGCCGGGATCGGGCTACAGGAAGTCAAGGACTTCGATTCCACGACGGGGGCGGGCATCACCGGCAAGATTGACGGCAAGACCGTCCGGATCGGCAAGCCCGGCTTTTTGAAGGAGCGGGACGTCTCCGGCCTCGACGCACTGTCCGCCCGGGCGGAGGAACTGGAGGGCGAGGGCAAAACCGTAGTCTTTGTGGCCCATGACGGCAAGCTGGCCGGCCTCATCGCCGTGGCCGACCCCATCAAGGAAAGCACCCGCGCGGCGATCAAAGGGCTCCGCAAGCTCGGCCTCGCCATTGTCATGCTCACGGGGGACAACGAAGGCACGGCCCGGGCCGTCGCCAAGGAACTCGGTATCGACGACTTCACCGCCGGCATCGATCCGGAAGGCAAGCAAAAGGCCGTTCAAAAACTCCGGGACGAAGGCGCCCGCGTGGCCATGGCCGGCGACGGCATCAACGACGCCCCCGCGCTGGCTGCCGCCGACGTGGGCATCGCCATGGGCTCCGGCACCGACGTCGCCATCGAGAGCGCCGGGATCACCCTCGTCAAGGGAGACCTGCGGGCCATCGAGAAATCGATCCGCCTCAGTCGCGCGACCATGCGGAACATCCGCCAGAACCTGTTCTTCGCCTTTTTCTACAACACCCTTGGCGTCCCCGTGGCCGCCGGCATCCTCTACCCCTTCTTCGGCCTTCTCCTCAGTCCCATGATCGCCGCGGCCGCCATGAGCATGAGTTCCGTCTCCGTCATCAGCAACGCCCTGCGCCTGCGCAAGCAGCGACTGTGACGGTGACCGTCGGATGCTTTTTGCAATGCCGCGTTGGCCGGACTTTGCAATTTGCAAAAGCACATGGAGCCAAGTCGAGTCCGGATCATCCGATAATTCCTTTCCGAAATGCAGGGCTTCGCTCGATGGCAGCGGTCCTCATTCTGGTTTCGAGATTCCTCATTTCACGCATCTGGCATGTCTTTTGCGCGGTTCTCCCACGAGGTCCGGGACTGTCCGAACTTCATCTCAACACGATCACGAACAAAAAACCGAACCATCCAATGAGTAACGAAACCACACTAAAGAACTTGCAGACGGCCCTGGCCATGGAACTGACCGCCGCCCATCAATACCAGCTCCACGCCGGCACCCTCACCGATTGGGGAATCGACCGACTGGCCGCGAAGATGCGCGAGGAGATGCGGGAGGAACTGGGTCATTCCGATGACTACATCGACCGGATCATCTTCCTCAAAGGCGAACCGAACCTGGTTCTCGCCAAAACTCCGGTCCTCGCCGGATCACTGGTCGAGATGTTCGAATCCGATCTGGAGGATGAGAAGGAGGCCATCGGGTTCTACACCTCGGCCGCGCGTCAGGCGGACGAGGACGCGGACATCGGGACGAGGCTGATTTTCGAGCGGATCGTCCTCGACGAGGAGGGCCACATGAGCTGGCTCGAACTCCAGCTCGACCTGATCAGGAAATTGGGAGAGCCGACCTACATCTCCAAGCATATCTCGGCTCCCGGCGAGGGATAAACCACATCATGAAGATCGCCATTCTGGGCGCGGGCGCCATGGGGGCCGCTCTCACGATTCCGTTCAACGAACGGGGGCAGACGGTGGCTCTTTGGTGTACGGAGCACGACGGCGATATCCGCCGGGCACTGGAGGCGGGCCACGCGCATCCAAAATTGGACGTCATCCTCCCGGAATCGGTGCGGCTCCACCCGCCCGACCGAATCGAGGAGGCCTTGGCGGAGGCCGATCTGGTCGTTTTGGGCGTATCCACGGCGGGGGTTCTGCCGGTCCTCCGGCAGGCGGCGCCTCATCTCCCGGCGTCCACTCCGATCCTCACGGTGGCAAAGGGCTTTGTCTCGAACAACGGAATCGCCGACCCCGTCCCGTCCGGCGTCCAGCGCGAACTCCAGAAGCTGCTCGATGAATCCAGACCGTCCGTGTTCAGCCTGGCCGGCCCCTCGATCGCGGGCGAACTCGCCCGCCGCCAGACCACGGCCGCCGCCGTCGCGGGCGAAGATCCCGGCTCGGTCGAGGAACTTTGCGAAGCCCTCGCCACCCCGTACTTCTGGCTGGACCCGGTCCACGATCAACTGGGCCTCGAAATCTGCCTGTCCTTCAAGAACGTGTACGCAATACCCCTGTCGTGGCCGCAGGGCCTGAGAGGATCGGACAATGTGGCTGCATCCCGGAATCTCGCCGCCATCCTGCTCCTGCAAGCCGTTGACGAACTTCGCGGCCTGATCACGGCCCGGCAGGGAAATCCGGACACGGCCAACGGATGGGCCGGTCTCGGCGACCTCGCCGCCACGGCGGGCGGCGGTCGCAATGGTCGATTCGGGCAACTGCTCGCCGAAGGGAAGTCGCCCGACGAGGCCGCCGACGCGCTCGCAAGCGAGGGCGCCGGCACCATCGAGGGCCGGGATGCGGCGGCGTGCGCGGTTGACTACGCCGTTCAAACGTTTGGCAGCGACTGGGCCAACCGTCTTCCCCTGCTTCATGCCACCTGCCAGGTGCTGGAGGGACGGCAAAGCGTTCGGGAGGTGCTGGGTCGGATCGACCGCTTCCGCGAGGAAAAACACGCTTGCCGCATCGGCGCCGACCCCGGGGAAACGCGATGAAACGAATCTTTCCAGTGAAACAGATCACCCGCTGGTGCGGGTTTTTTGTTCGGCGTGCGTATACCCGGCGGGCGTTCCTACGACACGGTTTCATTGCCTTTCTGGCTTTGCCGCTGTTGACTTCGCTCCACCCCCGCCTGGACGCCGCGGACGGGACATCCGGCGATGCTGACGAAGAAACCTCTCCCGCGGTTCTCCTCGAGGTGGAGGGCGCGATCGGTCCGGCCATCGACGACTACATCGGACGCGCTTTCGAGAGCGCCGAAGAGTCGGAGGCGCCGGTTGTCATCATCCGGATGAACACGCCCGGCGGTCTCGACACCTCCATGCGGGCGATCATCCGGAAGATCCTCGACTCGCCGATTCCCGTCGCCGTTTACATCGCTCCGGAGGGCGCCCGGGGGGCCAGCGCGGGGACCTACATTCTCTACGCCGCCCACGTGGCCGCGATGGCTCCCGCCACCAGCGTGGGCGCGGCGACCCCTGTGCAAATGAGCGGATCTCCGGGCGGCGGCGGCAGGGTCCAGACCGACGGCAATACGGAGGAAGCATCCGGCGGCGGAAAGGAAACCGAAGGGGCGGACGGGGGCGACCAGGCGGAAGCGGACGGCGAGACGGCGGACCCTTCGTCGGAGGCGATGCGCCGCAAGGCGGTCAACGACGCGGTCAGCTACCTGCGCGGACTCGCCGAATTGCGCGGTCGCAACGCAGAATGGGCAGAAGAGGCGGTCCGCCAGGGCGTTACTTTGACCGCGAGCGAGGCTTTGGAGAAAAATGTCATCGATTTCCGGGTGCCGGATGTCGAGGCCCTGCTCGCGGCGATGGACGGCCTCTCCGTCGAGGTCGGCGGCCGCGGGCAAGTGCTCGAAACCGAGGGTCGGACGGTCCGCTTGATCGAGACCGACTGGCGCACGGAACTGCTCTCCATCCTCACCAACCCCAATGTGGCTTACATCCTGATGCTGCTCGGCATCTACGGGATCATTTTCGAATTCTCCAACCCCGGAAGTCTGGTTCCCGGCATCGCCGGTGCCATCTGCCTGTTGCTGGCCCTCTTCGCTTTCCATCTGCTGCCCGTCAATTACGCCGGCGTCGCCCTGATCTCGCTGGGAATTCTCCTGATGCTGGCCGAGGCCTTCGCGCCGAGTTTCGGCGCGCTCGGGGTCGGCGGCATTATCGCCTTCGTGCTCGGTTCGATCCTGCTGATCGATACCGACGCGCCCGGTTTCGAACTTCACCCGTCGGTGATCATCGGCGTGACCATCGCCAGTGCCTTTGTCTTCCTTTTTGTCTTTGCCATGGCGTTGAAGGCCTGGCGGCGGCCGATGGTCAGCGGCAGGGAGGCCATCATCGGCGCCGAGGCCGCCGCTCTCGAGGATTTCGAGCGCGAAGGACGCGTCCGCCTCAAAGGAGAAATTTGGAAAGCCCGAACGACCGCCCCGCTGAAACGGGGTGATCGGGCAAAGGTCAACCAGCTCGACGGTCTGACCGTTTCGGTCGAACCTCTCGAAAACCACCAACCGGAAGAAAAACCATCATGAATGATATCATCAACAACATCTACACCATCGGACCCGTCGTCCTGGTGGTCATCCTCCTTCTCGCCTCGGCCATCCACATTCTGCGCGAATACGAGCGGGGCGTTATTTTCCAGCTCGGCCGCTTCTGGAAGGTCAAGGGGCCGGGCTTTATCATCGTCATCCCCTTCATCCAGCAGATCGTCCGCACGGATCTGCGGATCGTGACCATGGACGTGCCCAGCCAGGACGTGATTTCGCGGGACAACGTGACCACCAAGGTGGACGCGGTCATTTATTTCCGGGTGGTCGATCCCCAGAAGGCGGTCATCAACGTTGAGGAATATATCACCGCGACCAGCCAGCTCGCCCAGACCACCCTCCGCTCCGTGCTCGGCAAACACGAACTCGACGAAATGCTCGCCGAACGGGACAAGCTGAACGCCGACATCCAGGAGATCCTGGACACCCAGACCGACGAATGGGGCATCAAGGTGACCAATGTCGAGATCAAGCATGTCGATATCGCCGAAAGCATGATCCGCGCGATCGCCCAGCAGGCCGAGGCCGAACGCGGCCGGCGCGCGAAAGTCATCCACGCCAAGGGCGAGGAGCAGGCCGCCGAAAAGCTCGCCGAGGCCGCCAAGATCCTCGCCACGGAAAGCCAGGCCATCAATCTGCGCTACATGGAGACGCTCCGCTCCATCGGCGCCGAAAAGAATTCGACCATCGTCTTCCCCCTCGCCGTCGATCTTCTGAAGCCGTTCCTCGAGCAGGCGAGGACCTCCGCGGAGGAAAACAAGGGATGATTGGGACCGCTGCGCGGTAGGCGCGAGCGGGTCGGGAGCGCCACCAACGGGTCCACCGGTCCCCGGCCACCGGGCCGGTTTACGGATCTCCGCACTTTACGGTCTCAGACGTTGCATCGCCCGTCCTATTGCCACGCCCAAACCGCGTCCTTGGGTTGACTTACCAGAGCTGCGCGCGACCCATTACATTCACCGGTTTTTCCAACCCGCCAGAAACCAGCCCGCGAATCATTGCTCATGCCTTTCCGTCCGAATCCCACTTCAGAATCATCGACCACCCCGGTCGGGGGCCGGAGGCAACTCCTCCTTCTTCCCGCCCTTTGCGCTCTGCTCCTGCTGGCGGGATGCGCGGAGCCGTCCGGCGGATCCGGGGAGGAAGGACAACGGGAAAGTCCGCCCCCCGAAGTCGGCTACATCGAGGTGCGGCCCCGGTCTCTGGACCGGCTGGAGACTCTGCCGGGACGGGTGGTGGCCTACGAAGTGGCCGAGATCCGTCCGCAGGTGGGCGGCATCATCCTGTCGCGCCACTTCGAGGAAGGGGCCTATGTGGAGGAGGGACAGCGACTTTACCAGATCGACCCCGCGCGCTACGAGGCGGACCACGAGATGGCGCAGGCCGATCTGGAAAACGCCGAGGCGCGGCGGCTCAGCGCCGAGGCGCTCGCCGACCGCGCGGAAAGATTGATCGAGAGCGAAGCCGTCAGCGAGCAGGAGCACATCGAGGCGATCTCCGACTTCGAACAATCCAAGGCCGCGATCCGCATGGCCCGGGCGGAAGTCGGAAGGGCCCGGATCAATCTCGAATACACGGAAGTGCGCGCGCCGATCAGCGGGTACATCAGCCCCTCCTCGGTGACCCGGGGGGCGCTGGTGACCGAAGGGCAGGCCACACCCCTGGCCACGGTCCGCCAGCTCGATCCGGTCTATGTCGATCTGTCCCAGTCGGACGAGGGGACGGACGATCTGCGCGAGCGCCTGGTCGCCGCCCGGCTGGCCGACGACGGAAGGGACACCTTCTCGGTGCGGCTTTTTCCGCCCGGAGCCGACGAGCCCTACCCGCACGAGGGCACCTTGGATGTGGCCGAGCTGGCGGTCGATCCGCGGACCGGCGCGATCCGACTGCGGACGACGTTCCCCAACCCGGACAAGGCCCTCCTGCCCGGGATGTTCGTGCGCGCCTCGGTCGAGGCGGCGGACCGGCGCGAGGAGATCGTGATCCCCCAGAAGAGCGTGACGATCGGCCCGGACGACGAGCGCAGCGTCTGGGTGGTCGATTCCGAGGACCGCGCGCGCAAGCGCTCGATCCGCACCGGTGGCACCTACGGCAACCGTTGGATCGTGCGGGACGGGCTCGAATCCGGCGACCGCCTGGTGGTCGAAGGCGGAATGCAACTCCGCGACGGCGACGAGGTCCGGCCCGAGGAGATCGATCCAAAGGACTGAGCGATGTTTTCGCGCTTCTTCATCGCCCGCCCGATCTTCACCCGGGTGATCGCCCTCTTCATCACCGGCTTCGGCGCGTTCGCCTTCTTCCAACTGCCCGTCGAGCAGTATCCGGACATCGCCCCGCCGCAGGTATCGGTCTCCGCGACCTATCCGGGTGCTTCCGCCGAGACGCTCGAAAACACCGTCACCCAGGTGATCGAGCAGAATCTGACGGGGATCGACAACCTCCGCTACATCCAGTCCGAAAGCTCCTCCTCCGGGAGGGCCTCCATCAACCTGACCTTCGATCCCGGAACCGACCCCGACATCGCCCAGGTCCAGACCCAGAACAAAGTCTCGCAGGCGCTCTCCGCCCTGCCCGCCATCGTCCAGGAACTAGGCGTTCCCGTCGAAAAGGCGGGGAGCAGCTACGCCCTGATCGTCGGGTTCTATTCGGCCGACGGCTCGATGAACCGGAACGACATCTCCGATTTCCTGGCCTCGAACCTCGAAGAGCCGCTGAGCCGGGTCAGCGGGGTCGGACGAATCCAGACCTTCGGACCCGAGCACGCGATGCGTATCTGGCTGGATCCGCACCGCATGAACAGCTACCGCCTCACCACCATCGACGTGATCGATGCGGTCGGAGAGCAGAACGTCCAGCTCGCGACCGGCGAGATCGGCGGGGCGCCGGCGGAGGAGGGCCAGCAACTCAACGCCACCATCACCGCGCAATCCCTCCTGAGCACCCCGGAGGAATTCGGCGACATCCTTCTGACCGTCACCGAAGACGGCGCGCGCGTCACCCTAGACGACGTGGCCCGGATCGAGATCGGGGCGGAGAGCTACAACATCGTCGGCCGGTGGAACGGGCAACCCGCCTCCGGCATCGCCATCGAGCTGGCCCCGGGAGCCAACGCCCTCGAAACCATCGGTGCGATCAAGGATCGTGTGGCCGACTTCGACCCGATCATCCCCGCGGGTCTGGAGATCGCCTACCCCGTCGATGTTGCTCCGTTCATACGGGCTTCGATCCAGAACGTCGCCATCACCCTGGGTCTCGCCATCGCGCTGGTGGTGCTCGTGATTTTCGTCTTCCTCCAGACGATCCGCGCGACCCTCATCCCCGCGATCACGATTCCCATCGTCCTGACGGGGACCTTCGGCTTTCTGTTCGCCTTCGGCTACTCGATCAACGTGCTGACCCTCTTCGCCCTCGTGCTCGCCATCGGCATGCTGGTGGACGACGCCATCGTCGTCACCGAGAACGTGGAGCGGAAACTCGAGCAGGACTCCGACCTCCAGCCCAAGGACGCCGCCCGAGCGGCCATGAAGGAAATCTCCGGCGCCCTGCTCGGGACCACGGTGGTGATCTGGGCGGTCTTCCTGCCGATGAGCCTGTTCGAAGGCTCCGTCGGTGTGATTTACCGCCAGTTCTCGGTCACCATCTCGGTCGCCATGGGCATTTCCCTCTTCATCGCCCTGACGCTCTCGCCCTCCCTCTGCGGGGAGATTCTGAAGGCCGGAAAGACCGTGAAGGAGCGGGGTTTCTTCGGTCTCTTCAACCGGGCCTTCGAACAAGTCCGCCGGGGCCATCGGGCGCTCATGGACCGGCTGCTGGAGAACCGGGTGGTGCTCCCGCTCATCTTCGTCGTCCTCATCGCCGCCACCGCGCTCGTTTTCGGGCGCATCCCGACCGCCTTCCTCCCGGACGAGGACCAGGGCCGGATGTTCACCCTCGTGTCCGGGCCGCCGGGTTCCACGCTCGAACAGACTTTGGAGAAGGTGGAGGCGGTTGAGGACTTCTACCTCGACGAGGCGGGCGAGGCGGTGGAAGGTCTGTTCGCCGCGGCCGGCTTCAGCTTTTCCGGGCGCGCCCAGAACGTGGGGATCGCCTTCATCAAGATGAAAGACTGGGCGGACCGCGACGAGGCGGATTCCGTCTTCGCGGTCCGGGACCGGGCCGCGCGCGATCTCGCCCGCATCCCCGATGCCGCCGCCACTCCCATTGTCCCTCCGTCGATCAGCGCCCTCGGCAACGTCAGCGGCTTCGAACTCCAACTCGTGGACCGGGCCGGCCTCGGACAACAGGCGCTCTCGGCGGCGACCGACCGCTTTCTCGAACGGGCGAATCAGAATGAAAGCCTGACCCGGGTCCGTTTCAACGGCCTGGCCGACGGCCCGCGCTACGACCTCGACATCGACGCCGAAAAGGCCCGCGCCCTCGGCGTCCCCCTCGCCACGATCAACCGCACCCTGAGCACGGCCCTCGGTGGCACGTACGTGAACGACTTCCTCGAGGAGGGGCGCGTCAAGCGCGTCTATGTCCAGGCCGACGCCCCCTACCGCATGCTGCCCGATGACATCGGCGACTGGCACGTGCGCAACGAAAGCGGCGGCATGGTCCGGATGGCCGGAATCGCCTCCGGAAGATGGGATCTCGGCCCGCAGAACCTCACCCGTTTCAACGGTTCCTCCTCGATGGAAATCCAGGGTTCGACCCGGTCCGGGATCAGTTCCGGTCAGGCTTTCGGGGAAATCGATCGCCTCGCCGCCGAGCTGCCGGAGGGGATCGACATCGCCTGGACCGGGATCTCCTACGAGGAAAAACAGGCCGGCGCGAACACCGGTCTCCTCTATCTTGTCTCCGTCCTAGCGGTCTTCTTCATCCTCGCCGCCCTTTACGAAAGCTGGGCCATCCCCGCCTCGATCCTGCTGGTGGTGCCACTGGGCATTTTCGGCGCGGTGCTCGCGACCTGGATCACCGGGCAGGCGAACAATGTCTATTTCCAGGTCGGTCTGCTCATCACCATCGGGCTGGCCGCCAAGAACGCCATCCTCGTCGTGGAGTTCGCCAAAAACAATTTCGAGGAAGGCATGAACGCGCATGACGCGGCCTACGAAGCCGCCCGCCAGCGTTTCCGTCCCATCCTCATGACTTCGCTCACCTTCATCCTCGGAGTCACGCCCCTCGCCTTCGCAAGCGGCCCCGGATCGGGCGCGCAGAACGCCATCGCCATGGGCGTCCTCGGGGGTATCACCACCACCACCCTCTTCGTAGTCGTCTTCGCCCCCTACTTCTTTATCCGCGTCTTCCGTCTGTTCAAGAAGGAGACCGTTGCGACATCGGCTGGGGACCGAGACCGGTAGAGCTTCCCGAGCCGG
>JBKHCX010000040.1:0-18275 GCA_046541615.1 Puniceicoccaceae bacterium | reverse complement strand
CGGAAGAACCCCGCCCGGCCCAAACCGATGAAGGGCGCCGACTGGGGCGGGATGATGGTCGGCAAAGGCTGCCGATCCGATGTCTTCCAATGATCGCCTCTCGCCCATGAGTCCGAATCCGGAATACCGGGATTGACCTTGCGCCGCTTTGCGATTGCGCTTCCACCATGTCCGATACCGATTCCAACTTCGATCTCGTCGTTCTCGGAGCGGGTCCGGGGGGGTATGTGTGCGCCCTGCGCGCGGCCCAGCTCGGAATGAGGGTGGCGCTCGTCGATCAACGTCCGACCCTCGGCGGAACGTGCCTGAATGTCGGCTGCATTCCCAGCAAGGCGCTTCTGCATTCGACCGAGGTGCTGGTCGCCGCCCGGGACCACGGGAAGAAGCACGGCATCGGAGGTTCGATCGAAGTCGATCTGCCGAATCTGATGAAGAACAAGAACTCGGTGGTCGGGAAGCTGGTCGGCGGAGTTGGGCAGCTTTGCAAGGCTCGGAAAATCAAAATTTTCCAGGGGACGGCCTCGTTCGCGGCGAAGGACCGGATCCTCGTCAAAGGGGAGAAGGAAACCGGACTTACGGGTCGCCATATCGTTGTGGCGACCGGATCGCGCTCGGTAGAGCTGCCCTTTCTGCCTTTCGACGGGGAGAGGATCATCAGCAGCGATGAAGCCATCGCCCTGGATTCCGTCCCGGCTCGGTTGGTGGTGGTCGGGGGAGGGGCCATCGGGCTCGAGTTGGGGTCGGTCTGGCAACGACTGGGAGCGAAGGTCGATGTGGTGGAGTTCCTTCCCAGGATCGCCCCGACCTTCGACGAAGAGGTGAGCAAGCTCGCCGAACGCATTTTCAAGAAGCAGGGGCTTCGGTTCCACAAGTCCACGAAAGTCACCGGATTGCGCGAGGGAGAGGATGGATCACTGATCCTCGAAGCCGAAGGGCCGAAAGGTTCGGTCGAATTCGGAGCGGACAAGGTGCTCGTTTCCGTCGGCCGCGCCGCCAATACCGAAGGGCTCTGCCTCGACAAGGCGGGAATTGAACTCGACGACCGGAATCGGGTTGGGGTGGACGACCGGTTCGCGACGAACGTCGAAGGCGTGTACGCGATCGGCGATGTGATCCGCGGACCCATGCTCGCGCACAAGGCCGAGGAGGAGGGTGTCGCCCTCGCCGAGATGCTCGCCGGCAGGCCGGGACATGTGAATTACGCGGTGATTCCCAATGTGATCTACACCGATCCGGAGATCGCCTCGGTCGGCATCGCGGCCGAAGAGGCGAAAGAGCGGGGAATCGCCGTCCGGACGGGGAGATTCCCGCTTTCGGCGAACGGCCGGGCGCTCGCCACCGATGCGACCGACGGGGTGATCCTCGTCCATGCCGAGGAAAAGACGGACCGCGTGGTCGGGATCCAGATGCTGGCCCGGAACGCCTCGGAGCTGATCGCGGCCGCCGTCACCCACATGGAGTACGGCGGCAGCGCCGAGGACATCGCCCGCACGGTTCACGCTCATCCGACCCTATCGGAGGCCTTGAAAGAGGCGGCCCTGGCGGTCGACGGGAGGGCGCTGCACGCGATGTGAGATGGTGCGGCTGGCGCCATTGATCTCCGCCGTGTGGCTCTCGGGTGCGGGGGTCTTCGCCGGCGCGGAGGTTGACCGGTCCGGACCGGGAGGTGGATCTGCGGTTTTCGCCGGGTATGTTCCGGCCTGGGGGGTCGAAGGGATGGCGGCCCGCGACCCGGCCGCGGCCGGCCTGACCCATCTGATCTACGCCTTTGCGAAACCGGAGTACGAACCCGGATCCGGTGCGGTGCGGATCGTGTTCGATTTCGAGGGGAACGGCCTCTCCGGCGGCCGCGGGCGCGAGGCGTTCGAATCGTTTCTCGCCAATGCCGGTCCGGATGTCCGGCGCCTGCTTTCGATCGGCGGGTGGGGTCTCTCCGAATCGTTTTCCGACATCGCCGCGAGCGGGGAAGCCCGCGAATCCTTCGCGGAGGAGGCGGCCCGGCTGGTGGCGGACCATGGCTTGGACGGAGTCGATCTGGATTGGGAATATCCGGTGGCCGGTGGAGCGGAGAACATGGTTCACCGGCCCGAGGACGCGGCCAACTTCGTGAAACTGGCGCGGGCGGTGCGGGGGGCCTTGGATGATCTTCCGCGCGCGCACGGGGAAAGCCCGTCGCTTTTGACCATCGCCATACCGGGTTCGCACGGGGCCCTGGTCGAGCGCTACCGAATCCGCGTTCTCGGGCGCCATGTGGATTGGTTCAACCTGATGGCCTACGACTACGCGGGCGGCTGGTCGCCGCGGACCGCCCACTATTCGCCCCTTCGCGCGGACCGGACCCCTCTTCACGAGGCGGCGAGCGCGGAGGGGGCGGTGGCGTCCCTTCGATTCCAGGGGGTTCCGCCAGATAAGATCGTGTTGGGCATGGGGTTGTCCGGGGTGCGCTTCGAAGGAGTCCGCCCGGAGGGGGCCGGCTGGTTGGGAGCGGACTATGAATCGGTGGCGGATGAGGCGGGTGGTTCCGGAGCGGATGATTTCCGGAACCTCGATCCGGTGGTCGCGCTCCCCGTCGATGGCGGGTCGGACTGGGTTCTGGGGTGGGACCGCATCGCGCGGGCTTCCTACTGGACTTCGGCTCGCTCGGGCACCCTGATCAGCTTCGAGTCGGTTCGATCGGCGGAAGAGAAGGCGGCCTTCGCCGCCGGTGCGGGCCTGCGGGGGCTGATGTTCTGGTCGGTGGAAAAGGATTCGGAGGACCTGCGGCTGATCCGTTCGGCGATCGGCGGGTGGTAGGGGGATTGCGGGCGAAACCGGCCGGGGAAGTTGGTCTCGTGCCCGGCAGCGGCCGCGCTTCGAATCAAGGGAAAACGGGGACGGATCCGGCGGTGGCGGGGCGGGTGACCGTCGAGGCCGGCGGGGGGCCTCCGGTTCCGGAAGTTTTGCGCGGATACCGGCACCGGCTGTTCAGCGATCCTGCTTCGGCGATGGTTCGGTCGGGAGCGGTGCCGCCGCACGGGAGAGGCGGTCGCGGATGGCGGGAAGCAGCCCTGTCCCGGCGGAGGGGTACTCGACCCGGATGCACCGGACATCCGGATCGCGGTCGAGTTTGCGCAGCAGATCGAAGAGGTTGCGGGCGATCGAGGTGCTTTCGCCGTCCTCGCTGAACCAATGGACGCCGGGCCCGGGATCGGCCGGCCGGCGGAGGAAGACCGTTGCCGTTTGGTCCGCATCCGCGGCGCCGGGCGGCTCCCCCTCCGGAAAGAGCCGGATTCCCTTCGCCGGGCGGTAGTGGCTGGCGAGCATGCCCGGCGCTTCGGGATTTGCCGCGGGGGACGGCTCTTTCTCCGCGAAGCGGATGCCGGGCAGCGCTCCGATCGCCTCGCGGGAGACGGGTCCCGGCCGGAGCAGGCGGACCGATCCATGCGGACCGACCGCCACAATCGTGGACTCCAGCCCGTGCCGGCACGGACCCCCGTCGAGAATGGCGTCGATCCGGTCGCCGAGCGAGGTCTCCACGTGTTCGGCGAGGGTCGGGCTGATGTAGCCGAATGGATTCGCGCTCGGTGCGGCGAGGGGCAGACCGGACTCCAGCAGCAGAGCCCGGAGAGTCGGATGCGCGGGCACGCGGACGGCCAGGGTCGGCAGGCCGGCCGAGACCAGATCGGGAATTCCGCAGCGGGGCCGCCTTCCCAGGACGAGCGTAAGAGGACCGGGCCAGAAGCGGTCGGCGAGAGCACGGGCCGCCGGGGGTATTTCGCAGAAGGACTCCACCGCGTCCGCCGAAGCGAAATGAACGATCAGCGGATCGAGGAGGGGACGGCCCTTGACGGAAAAAACGCGTCGGACGGCCGCCGCATCCAGGGAGTGGGCGGCCAGTCCGTAAACGGTTTCGGTGGGAACGGCGACCAATCCACCTGTCGAAAGGATCCGGGCCGCCCGCGCACGGTCCGCCGGTTGTTCGCCCCGCAACCGCTCCATGGCAAGGAAGGAGGGCAGGGGCTCCTACTTCATCAGAAGCATGGACCGGGATTGCTTGATGACGCGGGAGACGTGACGCTGCTGCCTGGACGTCAGGCCCGTGTACTTGCGCGGAAGGATTTTGCCCGTGTCGGTCACGAACCGGGACAGCTCATCCGTATCCTGGAAAGTCAAATCCGTCGGGTTCTTGACGGTGTTCTGGGAGTCTTCGTTTTCAGACATAAGCGGGGGAGAATAGAGGAGGGAAAGGTTTCCGCAAGAAGAATCTCGTGGAAAATTCCGCCTGCTCCGCACCCCGGAAATCGAGATGAGGCTTTGACGAATCCACGGAACTGCTTTTTTCTTTCCCGGGTGAGGCTCATGAAAAAAATTCTTCCGCTCTTTTTCTGCTTTTACGGTTTTGCGTCGCCCGTGTCCGCGCAGAATGAGGATTTCGAGGTTTCGGGTCTGATGCGGGCCGAGACCCGTTGGCTCGTGAACACCCTGGAAAGGCTCCACTTTTCGGAGATGTCGCTCGAGGACATCGAGATGTCGTCGGTCATCGAAAACTTCATGGAGAATCTTGACAACAACCGGCTCTATTTCACCGCATCGGACCTGGACCGGTTCCGTTCGCGGTTCGCCCCTCCGATGGAGCGTCACATCCGCAGCGGCAACCTTCACCAGGCCTTCGAGATTTTCACGGTTTTCAGCCAGCGGGTGCGGGAGCGGACCGAGTGGGTGCGCGACTACCTGGAGAACGATTTTTCCTTCGATGAAGGACTGGTTTACCAGGCCGACAGGGAGGATGCCACGTGGCCGGAGGACGCCGCGGAGATGGACGAGCTTTGGGAGGCCCGGATACAGTATGAGCTTTTGAACGAGGTTCTCGCGCGAACACAGCCCGCGGAAGACGGCGTGGGGGACGGGTTGCGGCCTCCGCCGGAGGGTGTGGAGGAGGATGAGACGGACGCCGAAGAAGGTTCGGAGGAGCCGCTCTCTTTCTCCGAGGCGCTCGCCGAGGCCAAGGAAATGGTCCTGGAGCGCCACGAACGGCTGGAGACGGAGATCGACCGGTTCGAGGCCTTTGAAGTCCAGGAGATGTTCCTGACGACCCTCGCAAACGCCTACGACCCCCATTCGCTTTTCCTTTCGGCGGATTCGCTCGAGGATCTTTCGATCGCCATCGAGAACTCGCTCGTGGGGATCGGGGCGGTGCTTTCGGATCAGGACGGATACTGCACGATCCGGGAGTTGATTCCCGGCGGTCCCGCCCGGTTGAGCGGCGAGATCGGGGTCGATGATCAGATCATCGCGGTGGCCCAGGGGGAGGACGGCGAGTTCGTCGATGTGATCGGCATGAAGCTCCGGAAGATTGTGAAAATGATCCGCGGCGAGAAGGGGACCACGGTGCGTTTGAAGATCCGCCCGGCGGACGCTCCCGATCCCGCCACCCGCGCCGAAGTCGAGTTGGTCCGCGACGAAGTCCGGCTGACCGCCAATCTCGCCAGCGCCCGGCTCTACCAGGTGCCCGGCGAGGACGGGACCGTCTCGATCGGTGTCATCCATCTTCCCTCTTTCTACGGAGCCGAGGATCCCTCCCAGCCGAATTCGAGTTCCGACGTCGAGGAGTTGATTGCGAAACTGAAGGATCTGGGGGTCGAGGGACTGATTCTGGATCTGCGTGGCAATGGCGGTGGATTGCTCGGGGAGGCGGTGGAGCTGGCCGGTCTGTTCATTCCGAGCGGTCCGGTCGTCCAGGTGAAGACGGTCGAAGGACGACTCCTCCACCACGACGACGAGGATCCCGATGTGGCGTGGGAGGGCCCGCTGATGGTGCTTGTTTCGCGCTTCACCGCCTCGGCGTCCGAGATCGTGGCGGGTGCGTTGCAGAACTACGGGCGGGCGCTGGTCGTCGGGGACCGGACCACCCATGGGAAGGGGACCGTCCAGGGCATTTTCCGGATGACCCCTCCTCTCTTTCAATCGCTTTCGGCTTCGAACGAAAAGGTCGGCGCGACGAAAGTCACCGTTCAGAAATATTATCTTCCCAACGGGGAATCCACCCAGATCGAAGGCATTCGCTCCGACGTGCCGATTCCCTCGGTGAACGACCACCTTTCGGTCGGCGAGGCGGATCTGGATAATTCGCTTCCGTGGGACACGATCAAGCCCCTGTCCTTCGGCATCGAAGGCGAAGACGCCGACGAACTCGTGACCATCGACGATTCCACGATCGCCTCCCTGCGCGAGGAGAGCGTGGCCCGCATGGAGAATCTCGAAGAGTTTTCGCTTCTCCGGGAATCCATTGATTTCTTCCGGGAAAAGCGGGACGAGACGACCGTCTCCCTCGATCTCGAGGAACGGCAGCGGAAACGGACAAGGGATCTCGATTTGCAGGCATCGTTGCGCGAGCGCCGCGAGTCATTGGGCGAATCCTTCTTTCCGTTCGACCCGGTCGATCTCGATGCCAGGGAATCGGCCGACGACGCGGAGGAATCCGCCGCCGACGGCGAGGAGGAGGAGGAACCCCTGGACATCGTTCTTCGGGAAGGCATACGGATCATGTCCGATTGGTTGTCCATACGGAATGGAGATGAAGGGGACAAACGTCTCGCCAAATCCGACGCCTGAAGGGACGGGCGGCTTCCGCCTTCCGATCCTGTGACCGTACGTCCTCTTCGAATGAGACCCATGAACGCACCAATCGATCTCTACGGATTCACGGGGACCTTGTTCCGGCTCTGGACCAAGGCCGAGGCGCTCTACCGGACGGGGAATCGCTCTGCGGAAGAGTATTTCGACCAGGGCGAATCCGCCGAGCTGAGCGCCCTCGGCCTCGGTGTCATGGACATCTACGATTACGTGGAGGATTTCGTGAACGCGGGAGAGCCCGACTACGGGACCTTCGTTCTCGTTTCCGCCGAGCGCGTTTTCCATTTTCTGGAAGAGGACGGCGGCCGGTTCCCGGAAGCCCGCATACGGGAGGAGGATCTGCCGCCGAAGACCGAGTCCGTCGATGGAGTCGAGTGGTTGCCGAGGATACTGGTCAAGGCGAAGGCCAAGCTCCGGGGCCGGCTGCCGCCGGAGATCATGTACGGGTGCGGAGGAGACCGCCGTTTCCTGCGCGACCGGGGGATCCACCCGGTCGAGTTTCTGCGGAAGGTCCGGGCGGCGAAGGATGACCGCGAGGTGATCGAGTGGGTCGCTTCCCGCCCGGTGTCCGGGTAGGCCGGGCGGATTTCCGAGCGCGGGCGGAATCCACCTCCACGCCCCGGCAGGGGAAACCCCGCCGCGAATGAACCGGCCGTGTTGTCGATTGATCCATCGAAGCCTGTATTGATTGCGGTGGATCCGCCTGATGCCCGGGCCGCCCCCTGGGTGCCGGACAAGCGGCCAGGACTTTGCCCTTGACCGAAATTGCATGCGCTGGAATATGCCGCCGACGGAAAGTAGCCTCAGCGGAAGAACGGGAACAGCTTCATTATGCCAGAATCCATTGCGAAAAGAATGTCTCTACTCGACCGTTTCCTGACGGTCTGGATCTTCGTGGCCATGGGCCTCGGGGTGGGGATCGGGTATTTCCTGATTCCCGATCCCGAAGCCCTTTTCGCTCCCGTCACGGTGGGCACGACCAATCTGCCGATCGCCGCCGGGCTCATCCTCATGATGTATCCGCCTCTGGCCAAGGTGAAGTACGAGCAACTGCCCAAGGTCTTCTCGAACCTGCGCATTCTCGGGGTTTCCCTGCTCCAGAACTGGATCGTCGGTCCCGTCCTGATGTTCGCCCTGGCGGCGATCTTCCTGCACGGTCATCCGGAGTACATGGTGGGGCTCATCCTGGTCGGGCTCGCCCGCTGCATCGCCATGGTGCTGGTCTGGAACCAACTGGCCAAGGGCAACACCGAATACTGCGCCGGGCTGGTTGCGTTCAACAGCGTCTTCCAGATTCTGCTCTTCGGCGTTTACGCCTGGTTCTTCATCACCTGGCTGCCCGGTCTGATCGGGATCGACCTCTCCGGCGTCACGGGGATCGGCGGCAAGACCGTGGCCGACGTCACCATCGGCGAAATCTTCGTCAGCGTCATGACCTACCTCGGCATCCCCTTCGCCGCCGGAATCCTGAGCCGGGTGATCCTGATCCCGCTCAAAGGGCGCGAGTGGTACGACACGACCTTCATTCCGAGGATCTCGCCCATCACTCTGATCGCGCTGCTATTCACCATCGTGGTGATGTTCCTTTTCAAAGGGGACACGATCGTCGAGCTTCCCCTCGACGTGCTGCGCATCGCGGTGCCGCTGGTCTGCTATTTCGTCCTGATGTTCGCCGCCAGTTTCTTCATGGGCAGACTCGCGGGGGCGGACTATTCCCGCAGCGCCACGCTGGCCTTCACCGCCTCGGGGAACAACTTCGAGCTGGCCATCGCGGTGGCCATCGCCGTCTTCGGCGTGGCCTCCGGCGTGGCCTTCGCCACCGTGGTCGGTCCGCTCATCGAAGTGCCCGTGCTCATCGGGCTGGTCCACGTCACCCTCCGGCTGCGCCGCAGGTACTTCCCGCAAGCCATCGTCGAAGAGGCCCACTCGGGGGGCGTCGGGCAGCTCAGCGACAAAGACCGGGCCTTCTTCGAGAGCGAGGCCTGCCGCGCCGCCCGGCGGGCCGTGGATGCCGGGACCTGAGATTCGCTCCGGCGCATCGATGCGAACGCGTGTGCTGTCGGGAGCGATTCCCGATCAATCATCCGTGGAATCCGGCATATGGGCTTGGCGCGGGCGGAGGCGCCGGGCTTGCGTCCGAAACCGGCAACCATACGCCGAATCGGACGAATACGCCCGGCCCCGGCCGTGGGGGCGAAACCTTCTTCGGGATGGCAATTTGGTTTGCGGGAAGCGGGCGGAGGCGTTTTTTTCCGCCCCATGGATACCCGAAAAGCCGCCGCCGAAGAATTGTCCCGCCGGGGAAACGAAGCCTCCAGCCGAAGTGTTTTGGTCGGCCTGGACGGATTCGTCGATGTGATCATCAATCCGGTCGACCGGCGGTTCGGCCCCGGCGACAACTACGAACCGATCCGGGATATGACGGGTTTCGCGAACCGCATTCTGGCCGCGGCCGGGAAGAGCACGAACATCGAGATGGGGAAGATCCGGGAGAAATTGGGCGGCAACGGCCCCATCCTGGCCAACGCCCTTCTCGAGGCGGGGTTCCCGACCCGCTACATCGGTGCTCTGGGCGATCCGGCCATCCATCCCGTCTTCGAGGATTTCGCCCGCCGGACCGAGGCGGTCTCCCTCGCCGAACCGGGGGTGACCCACGCCCTCGAGTTCCGCGACGGCAAGATTCTGCTCGGGTTGATGGATTCCCTCGAGGAGATCACCTTCGACCGCATTCTCGACAAGATGGGGGAGGGCGCGTTTTTCGACCTGCTCTCGCGGACGGATTTGTTCGCGATTGTGAACTGGACGATGCTGCCCTACCTGACCCGGATTCTCCGCGCGCTCGTGGAGAGGGTCTATCCGAACCTCGGTCCGCGCGACCACCGGGCCTTCTTCATTGATCTGGCGGATCCGGAAAAGCGCGCCGACGACGACCTCCTCGGCGTTCTGCACCTCCTGCACCGTTTCTGCGCCTACGGTTCGACCACGCTGGGGTTGAACCTGAAAGAGGCCCAGCACGTTTCCCGTGTGCTCGGCGCACCCGTCGGCGAATCCACCGAAGAGGATCTCCGCGGCATGGCCCGCGCCATCCGCGCCGAGCTTAAATTGGATTGCGTGGTCATCCACCCCACCGATTCGGCCGCCTGCGCCACGAAGGACGAGACCTTCTACTCCCCGGGGTTCTACACCGACGAGCCGAAGATCACCACCGGAGCCGGCGATCATTTCAACGCGGGGTTCATGGG
Source organism: Puniceicoccaceae bacterium (assembly GCA_046541615.1). Classification (GTDB taxonomy): domain Bacteria; phylum Verrucomicrobiota; class Verrucomicrobiia; order Opitutales; family Puniceicoccaceae; genus Puniceicoccus. The sequence goes on along the minus strand of JBKHCX010000040.1, from coordinate 8,421 downwards.
TTCCCGGCTTGTCGGCGCCCCGCACCTCTCCTCGCTTGTGGCCGGGTGCGCCTTCTCGGGGCACTATGTCCGCACGGGGGGCAGCCCCTCCCTCGCGGCGGCGGCCTCCTTCATCCGCAACACGGAGTTTTCGACCATCGCCTGAGGCGTCTTCCCGGCGGCCGGGCGCCGCCCGCTCCGGAGAAAATCGCATGGCGCGCCGAATTTTGGCGCTCGTCAAACACCGTGCCGCGCTGGTAGAAATCCCCCCATGTCGAAAGAATCACCGGAACGAAACGGACTCCTCATCTCCTTCGAGGGCTCCGAAGGGAGCGGAAAGACGACCCAGATCGGTCTTCTTTCCGACAAGCTGGAGGACGCCGGTTACGAAGTGCTCGTGACCCGCGAGCCGGGCGGGACGGAGCTGGGCGAGGAGATCCGCCACCTTCTCAAGCACTCGCAGAACGGGCGCGCCGTGGTGCCCGAGGCGGAGCTGCTGCTGTTCGCGGCCGCCCGGGCCCAGCTGGTCCGCGAAAAGATTCTTCCGGCCCTCGACGAGGGGAAAATCATCATCTGCGACCGGTTTCTCGATTCGACCACCGTGTACCAGGGCGTGGCCCGGCAGCTCTCCAAGGAGCCGGTCACGGTCATCAACCGGTTCGCCGTCGGCAGTTTCATGCCGGATTGGACGATTATTCTCGATGTTCCGGCCGAGATCGGTCTCGAACGCGTGCGCCACCGGGTGAGCGACATGCCCGACCGCATGGAGCAGGAGAACATCGAGTTCTACCACGCGGTCCGCGAGGGGTATCTGCTCCTGGCGAAATCGTTGCCCGACCGCTACTCGGTCTTCGACGGGACCCAGCCGAAGGAATTGATCGAAGACGAAATCTGGGAGGAGACCCAGGAGCGGTTTTTCCGCAATGACTGATTCCGCCGGCGCGCGCCGCGATCCCGTCGGGATCCTGACCGCGGCCCTCCGCCGGGACCGGCTCGGCCACGCCATCCTTCTCCACGGTCCGACCGAGGCCACGCTGGAAAAGGTCGCCCTCGATCTGGCGTCGGATATTCTGGCCGCCGACGGTCCGGTCGTGCGCCACCCCGACTGCGCCGTGGTCCGGCCCGTCAACAAGATGCGCCAGATCGGGATCGAGGCCATGCGGTCGCTCATCCGCACCGTCAGCCACAGCGCCAGCCGGGGCGCCCGCAAGGTGGGCATCGTCTTCGAGGCCGACCGCCTCAACCTTTCCGCCGCGAACGCCTTCCTCAAGACGCTGGAGGAGCCCCCGCCCGAAACCTACCTGCTCCTGCTGTCCTCGCGCCCGAACGACCTGCCCGATACGATCCGGAGCCGCTGCCTCGCCTTCAATGTGCCCGGGCGCGACGCGCCGATCGATGATCCGGAGTGGGAGGGCTGGCGCGCGGATTTCGCGGTGTGGCTGGAGCGCATCGAGCGCCCGCCCGGCGACAAGCGCGACGTGGCCGAGACGGTTCTGCGCCTGTACGGCCTGGTCCAGCGGTTCCAGCAGGTGCTCGAGACCGTCACGAAGAGCCGGCTCGAAGCCGCCACGGCGGATCTGCCCGAGGAGTTGCCGGAAGAGCAGCGGATCGCGATCGAGGCGGGTGCCGGGAGGGGCGCCCGGCTCGATCTGCTCACCGGGATCGAGAGCGCCCTGCGGGACTGGGTGGTCGGCCGGTTGGGCGGCGTCGGCGCCGATGCTCCGGAGCGCGTGCGCAAACTCGCTCTGGCGGTCGCCGAGACCGAATCGACGGTCGGGCTGCTCGCCCTGAATTTCAACGGCGTCGCGGCGGTCGAGCAGCTGCTGGTCAGGATCCTGCGGATCTGGAGCCGCCGCTGACCCGGGACGGATCGCCGCGGCGCGGGCGGCGGCGCCGCTCACCCGGCCACGCGCGACGAGGACAGGTCCGCCGGCGAACCGTCGGTCTCCGCGGCCCCGGTCATCTCGTCGCCCCGGGGCCGCCGGAGGTCCAGAAGGGAACCGACGCCGACGTAGGAGTAGCCGGCGGCGTAGAGCAGAAGAAACGGGCTCATCCCCCAGGCTCCGCCCGCCGCGTAAAGGATGAACGCCACGAGGCAGTAGGCGCCCATGAAGAGTTCCAGCCCGACGAGCCACGACCCCCGTGCGCGGTAGCGCAGGGCGTTCTTCGATCCCCGCTTCGGCGTCCGGACGAATCCGCTCTTGATTCCGAGGAGCCCCTCGATCACCCCGCGGCTGTTCGAGAGCGAGATCCCCAGGCCGACGATGGTCAGCGCGGGCAGGAGCAGGATCTGCCGCCGCCATCCGGAAGGGCGGAGGCTCCGCTGGCTGACCAGGTAGAGGCAGTTCGGACCCAGCGCGGCGCCGAGGATGAAGAACGCGCCGGCCATCCGGACCGGCAGGCCGATTTGTTCGGGCAGGAGGAAAAGCATCGGCAGGCTGAGCGCGGCCACAGCGACGATGAAGGGATGGATCCCGTAGTGGGTCAGGTGGAGAAAAGCCTGCAGGCGGGCGATCCAGGAACGGTCCGAGCGGATCACCCGCGGGAACAGCTTCTTCGCGGTTTGGATCGATCCCTTCGCCCACCGGAACTGCTGGTTCTTGAAGGCGGTGAACGAGGCCGGAAGCTCGGCGGGTACCGCCGCCTCCCCCCGGAAAGCGAGCCGCCATCCGGCGAGCTGGGCGCGATAGCTCAGATCCATGTCCTCGGTCAGGGTGTCACCCTGCCAGTCGCCGCTGTCCAGGATCGCCTTCTTCCGCCAGAGCCCGGCCGTGCCGTTGAAATTCAAGAAGAAGCCGTTCGAGGCCCGGGCCGCCTGCTCGATCGCGAAATGCCCGTCGATGCCGATCGATTGGGCGCGGCAAAGAAGGTTCTCGCAGGGATTGAGATGGGTCCACCGGCCCTGGACGAGGCCCAGCCCCTCGTCATCGACGAGCAGGGGGAGTGTCTTCCGCAGGAAATCCGCCCCCGGGACGAAATCACCGTCGAAGATGGCGATGAACTCCCCCCGGGCCTCCGCGAGGCCGGCCTTGAGGGCGCCGGCCTTGAAGCCGGAACGTTCCTCCCGGCGGAAAACATCGATCCAGTGGCCTTCCTGCCGCAGTTCGGCGGCGATACGGTCGATCAGGCCGCGGGTCGCGTCGTCGGAATCGTCGAGCACCTGGATCTGGTGCTTGCCCGCCGGGTAGTCGATGGACGCGACCGCGCGCAGAACACGCTCGGCGACATTGAATTCGTTGTAGAGGGGGATCTGGGTGGTGACCAGGGGCAGCCCGGCGGGGTTCTTCCACAGCCGGGACTCGATGCGGTCGGCCCGGACCGACTGTTCGGCGAGGAATTTCCTGCCCCTCCGGAAGAAATATATCTGCCAGTAGCAGTTCACGCCGTAGAGCAGCAGGCTCGTTCCGGCCGCCAGGAACGCGACGGTCAGGATCCACTCGAAAAAATTCATGATGGGCGAAGATTGCCGCCCGTCCCCCGGGATGGCGAAGCAAAAGTGCGTTGCCGCAGCTGGCGGAGCATTTCGTAAACGGCGATTCCCACGCTGGTCGCGAGGTTGATCGAGCGCAGCCCGGGGCGGGGGTGGGGGATGCTGAGGCTCCGTTCGGGTCCGATCCAGCGGTGGACTTCCTCCGGGCAGCCGTGGCCCTCGTTGCCGAAGAGCAGGGTGTCGCCCGGGGCGAAGGCGACGTCCCAGAAGGAGCGCGTCGCCCGGGTGGTGAAGAGCCAGACACGGCGGCGGCCCTCCGTCTCGCGGAAACTCTCCCAGCCGGGGTGTTCCCGCAGGTCGAGGGATTTCCAGTAGTCCATGCCGCTGCGCCGCAGGTGCCGGTCCGAGATCACGAAGCCGAGCGGATGGATCAGGTGGAGGCGCGCTCCGGTGATCGCGCAGAGCCTGCCGACGTTTCCGGTGTTCTGCGGGATCTCCGGCCGGAGCAGGGCCACATGGAGCAGGGGCTCAGTCATCGAGAACGCGCGCGCCGTCGTTGTCGGCGGCGAGGTTGGCGAGGCGGCAAAGTATGTCGTTGCCCCGGTAAACGGTTTCCATGGCTTCGCGCACGGCCAGTGCGTGACCGACCGGCGTCGCGCAGACCACGCTGGAACCGCTGCCGCTGAGCCACCCGGCGTAGGCCCCCGCGCGGACACCCGCCTCGATCGCCTCGTCCACGAAGGGGTTCAGCGCCCGGCGGAAGGGCTGGTGGATGCGGTCCGCGGTCGTGCCCCGGAGCCGCTCGTAGTCCCCCTTCGCGAACGCGGCGACCAGGTAGGCCAGGCCGTTGAGGCTGGAGACCACCTCGGGAAAGGCGAGGGACTCGGGCAGCACGGCCCGGGCGTCGGGGGTGCGGACCCGGATCTCGGGCGAGGCGACGACAAAGCCCAGCCGGTCCTCGACCGGGAAGCGGAACGAGTCGAGGTACTCGCCGTCGGTCGGATCGAGCCGGGAAACGCAGAATCCGCCCCGGACCAGGGCGCAGACGTTGTCGGGGGCGTTGTCGAGCCGGGCGAGATGCCGGATCGCCTCGTGCGGGGCGAAGGGGGTGCCGTGCAGGTGGTTGAGCGCGAGGAACACGCCCCCGAGCACCGTCGAACTCGATCCGAGCCCCCTCTCCGGCGGGATTTCGCCCCAGACCTCGAAGTCGAACCCGAAGGGCGCGGCCCCCGTTTCCGCGAAGAAGGAACCGGCCGCGCGGGCGACCATCTCCTCCAGCCCGTCGGCGTCGCCGCCGATCGTGCGGATGGCCCCGTCTTCGCGGGTGGTCAGCCGGCAGAAATTGTAGAGGGAGAGTCCGACGCTCAGGGTGTCGAACCCCGGTCCGCAGTTCGATGTCGAGGCCGGCAGCCTCAGTTCGACGGTTCGTTCGTCCATGGCCTTATCCTTGTCGCTGGAAATCGCGCAGAGCCCGGTTCGTCTCGCGCTCGGCTTCCTTCCGTTTCAGTGTTTCACGCTTGTCGTGCAGTTTCTTCCCGGAGGCGATCGCGATTTCGATCTTCGCACGACCGCGGCGGAAATAGAGGCGGAGCGGAATGACGGTTTTCCCGCCCATTTGCACGGCGTCCCGGAGATTGCGGATCTCCTTCCTGTGGAGGAGGAGTTTGCGCGGACGGCGGGGCGGGTGGTTGTTCTCGTTGCCGAAGGCGTACTCGTCGATGTGCGCGTGGTAGAGCACGGGCTCGCCCTTGTCGATCCGGACGAAGGCGTCCTGGATCTGCGCCCTGCCCTGGCGGACCGACTTGACCTCGGTGCCGCGGAGCACCAGGCCCGCCTCCATCTTCTCGTGGATGTGGTAGTCGTGCGCGGCCCGGCGGTTGCGGATTTCGACGGGTGCGGGCTTCTTGTTGGCGCGGGTCACGATGCGGAGTGCGGAGCGGGAGAGGAGGAAGCGGGCTCAATCCCCTTTGCCGTCGGGACCCGACGGTGCAGCCCGGGCCGGGGCCGGTCAGACTTTGTCTTCTTCCGGATCGAAGAGCTGGTAGCTGATCTTCTCGTCGATGATCTCCCGCAGGGCGATGTCCTCGGGGTCGAGACGCTCGAGGGACTCGACGAGCGGCTTGAGTCCGCTCTTGAGCTGTTTCACGCGGCGGGAGACCACGTTGACCAGGATATTCGGATCCGGGATCTTCTTGCGGGCGGCTTTCAGGTAATCGTCTCTCACTGTGGGTCGTAGATTGGAATTTGCGAAAAGGAATGAAAATGGATGAATTCCGAGGGAACGCAAGCACGGAATTCGCACCCGCGCCGGATTGTTTCGGGGTTCCTCGAAAAACCGGTTGACAGCCGGGCGGGCCCCGGGTTTCTTCGCAGGTTTTTATATTCCGATGGCAAATACGAAAGCATCCCTCAAAGACATCCGTCAGATCGAGAAACGGACCGAGCGCAACAAGCGCGTCCGGTCCCGTCTGAAGACCCTCGGCCGCAAGGTCAAAGAAGCTCGCGCCTCCGGCGACGGCGAGCGGGCCAGGTCGATCGCGCGGGAATACGTCGCCGCCAGCGACAGGGCGGCGAAGTCGTCGATCATCCACCCGAACAAGGCGGGCCGCCACAAGGCTTCCGTTTCCGATCTGGTGCGTTGAGGCCCTCTTCGCTCTCCCTGCGGCCCGGCGAGTGGGGCGGCCCGTCGCGGAGGGTTGCGGTTCTCGGATCGGGTCCCGGATGGGCCGTCCTCGACCAGCCCGCGCCGCCGGCGGAGGATCCGTCCCTCGGTTCGGACCGCTTGGAGAGTCTTCTGCGGGAGCGCCAGGCCGGGGGAGCCCCGTCCGTGCGCACCCTCTTCCCGGGAAGCGGGGTGAGCGCGGTTTTTCCGCTGGCCGGCATGGGGGGGGCCGTCCCGTTCGCGGGAGACCTCGGGGTGCTTTCCCGTCTCCGGGAGGAATACGGGTCGGACCGGTGGACCCTGCGCTTCCGCCTTCTCGCCCGGGGCGCGCCCGACCGGCGGGAGTTGGTCTGCGACCTGCCGGTGGCCGTTCATCGTTCCGAGCCGCGTTCCCTCGTTTCCCGCCGCACGGGGAGAAAGGCCTCCACGGTTTTCCGTCGGCTTCTGGACGGGCCGGGGCTTTCGCTGTGGGAGGCGCGGACCTCTTTTCTCCGCCCCGACCAGATCCGGCTCCACGCCGCCGAGTCGGGGATCCGCATCGCTGGCGAGTCCGTTTACGCGCGCGAGGATCCGGTTTCGCGGTCGGATCTTCCCGGCGGCCGCCGCCCCGGGGGCAGGAGCTTTGTCCTTCTCGAGGGCCCGGCCGTCCATCTCGCGGGGCTGGAGATTCCGTCGCTCGATCAGGGCCGCTTCCGGTCTCCGCCGCCGAAGGTGATGGCGAAATGGATTTCCGCTTATTTAAAAGAAGAAAAGGATTTACAAAGCCGCGAGGATTGGCTTTTCTGATCGTTTTTCCACTGATCCAACCAATCCAGTTTTATAGTCAACCATGGGAAACCTACGCAAGAAGCGCCGTCTCAAAATGAACCAGCACAAGCGTCGCAAGCGCTTGAGGGCGAACCGGCACAAGAAGCGGGTCATCTAGCGGCCCGCCCCCGTTGGCCGGTCGCGCCGCGGCCGGGCGGCGGTTTTCGCCCGCGGCCAAAATCCCGCTGGTCTTTCCGCATGAGGCCGCGTAAGGATTGCCGGATGCTCGATATTCAAAAACTCAGGGAGAATCCCGATTGGTTCCGGGAACGGATCGCGCGGAAAAAGTTTCCCGCCGATCCCGCGGAGGTTCTCCGTCTCGACGAAGAGAGAAGGGGCGCGGTGACCGCGGCCGAGGCCGCCCGCGCCCGGCAGAACGCCGCCAACAAGGAAATGGCCTCTCTCCGAAAGGGCTCGGCGGAGTTCATGGAGAAGGTCGGCGGGATGAAGGCATTGGCCGCCACCACGAAGGAGCTGGAGGCGGCGGCCCGGGCCGCCGACGAGGCCTTCCGCGCGGCTTTCCTGAAGCTGCCGAACGTGCCGTCGGACGATTCGCCGACGGGCCGGGGGGAGGCGGATAACCCGGAGGTCCGCCGGAGCGCGCACGATCTCGACGGGTTTCCCGGGGCCAGACCCCATTTCGAGCTGCCCGGAATCGGCGGGCTTCTCGACTTCCCCCGGGGGAACAAGGTCGCCGGCGCCGGTTTCCCGTTCTACCGGGGGCCGCTCGCCCGCCTGGTCCGGACCTTGGTCGGCTTCTTCCTCGACCACAACGGCGCGCGCGGTTATTCGGAGATCGCGCCACCGCTGCTGGTCAACGCGGACAGCGCGCGGGCGACCGGCCAGCTGCCCGACAAGGAGGGGCAGATGTATTCCTGCCGCGAGGAGCAGCTTTACCTGATTCCGACCGCCGAAGTGCCCGTTACCAATTTCTACCGCGACGAGATTCTCGCCGCATCGGAGCTGCCGCGCAAACACTGCGCCTACACGCCCTGCTTCCGGCGGGAGGCCGGCAGCTGGGGCGCCGACGTCCGCGGGCTCAACCGACTCCACCAGTTCGACAAGGTGGAGATCGTCCGCTGGGAACTTCCCGAGCGCTCCGGGGCGGCCCACCTGGAGCTTCTGGCCGACGCGGAGGCCCTCCTCGCGGCCCTCGATCTGCCCTACCGGGTTCTGGAAATCTGCACCGGGGACATGGGCTTCCCCCACCACCGGCAATTCGATCTCGAAGTCTGGGCGGCCGGTCAGAAGCGCTGGCTCGAAGTGTCGAGTTGCTCCAACTTCACGGATTTCCAGGCGCGGCGCGCGAATATCCGCTACCGCGCCGCCGAGGGCGCGAAACCCGGGTTCGTCCACACGCTGAACGGCTCCTCGCTCGCCGTGCCCCGGGTGCTCGCGGCCATCCTGGAGAACGGTTTCGACGGAGAATCCTCTGTCCGCCTGCCCGCCGCGCTGGCCGATCGCTTCGGAGGGGGGACCATTTCCCTCCGGGACGGATCCTGAACGGGACCTGTCCCGGCGGCTCGTTTCCCGGATAGCCGGG
>JBKHCX010000039.1:0-18285 GCA_046541615.1 Puniceicoccaceae bacterium | reverse complement strand
GTCCGGGCGGTCTCCACGCCCCGCTCGTCGTAGGCGGCCACCACCTGCCAGCCCAGCGCGCCCGAGACGGTAAAATCGAGGCGATCCCCCGCCGCGCGGGCGTATTCGCGTCCCATGCCGTCGAAGGCCTTCAGGGCGGAAGCACCGGCGGCGCGGGCGCATTGGGTGTCGAGAGGTTCACAGGCGGGGGTTTCAATCTGAATCATGGAAAGCCAGTCGAGACGACGGCACCAGCGACCGCAAGCGAAATGCTGCGAAACGGAGCTGGCTCGCCCGACGCAAGCCGCGGCTGCCTTCGACTTCGCTCGGACCAGGAAAGCGCGCGGCCCCCGCCGGAACTGCTTTCGCGCCGCGCGCCGGATCCCCGTCCCGTCCATGCGGGAGAACCCTCCGGATCCCTGCCGGCACCGCCCTTTCCTCGTCCCGGAATGCGACGGCCGGAGAGAGAGGGTCGGAGGGGCTTTTCTTTGACACTCTCGTCCAGGCCGCCGTAACGTGCGTCCGACCCGGCCAAGGCCGGAGAAAAATAATCATGTGTGGAATTTGCGGAGAAATGGTATTCGGAGACCGGGCCGTCGAGGCCGGGTCCCTCGACCGGATGTGTGCGGAGATGCGCCTGCGCGGGCCCGACGGCAGCGGGATGTGGGCGGCCAACCGGATCGCCCTCGGGCACCGGCGGCTCAAGATCATCGACCTGTCGGAGGCATCGCGGCAGCCGATGGTGGATTCCGAGCTGGGCCTTTCCATCGCCTACAACGGGGCGATCTACAACTACAAGGAGCTGCGCGCGGAACTCGAGGCCAAGGGCTACCGCTTCTTCAGCCACGGCGACACCGAGGTCATCCTCAAGGCCTACCACGCCTACGGCGAGTCGTTCGTCGAGCGCCTCAACGGCATGTTCGCCTTCGCCATCGCCGAGCGCGGGTCCGGGCGCCTCGTCCTCGGACGGGACCGCCTCGGCATCAAGCCCCTCTACTTCTCGCGCAATCCGGAGCACCTGCGGTTCGCCTCCAGCCTTCCCTCCCTGCTCGCCGCCGGCGGAGTCGATACTTCGATCGATCCGGTCGCCCTCCAATACTACCTGACCTTCCACTCCGTCGTCCCGGCCCCGCACACCATTCTCAACGGCGTCCGCAAGCTCCCGCCGGCCAGCCTCGCCTTCGTCGAACCCGACGGCTCGATGCGGACGAAGACCTACTGGGACGTGACCTACGGCGCCGACGAAAGCCGCCGGGATTACTCGGAGGAGGATTGGATCGACGAAACCCTGTCGGTCATGCGCCGCGCGGTGAAGCGCCGCCTGGTCGCCGACGTCCCCGTCGGGGTGCTCCTCTCCGGGGGGCTCGACAGCAGCCTGATCGTCGGGCTCCTGTGCGAACACGACTCCTCCGCCGTCGAGACCTTTTCCATCGGCTTCGAGTCGGTCAACGGCGAGGAGGGAGACGAGTTCAAATACTCCGACCTCATCGTCGAGCGCTTCGGCACCAGCCACCACAAGCTGTTCATCGAATCCGCCGACACGATTCCGGCCCTGCGCGAGTGCGTCCGGCAGATGAGCGAGCCGATGGTCAGCCACGACAATGTCGGCTTCTACCTCCTCTCCAAGGAGGTCGCCAGGCACGTGAAAGTGGTCCAGAGCGGACAGGGGGCCGACGAGGTTTTCGCGGGCTATTTCTGGTATGAGAAGATGATGGCGGGCGCGGACGGCCCCGCCGACTACGCCTCGGTCTTTTTCGACCGCGATTTCGACGAGTACCGGAGAACGGTCGCCGCCGGCCACCGCACCGGCCGCGACCACCCGCTTGAGTTCGTACGCGACCACTTCGCCGCCCCCGGAGCGGACCGGCCCGTGGACCAGGCCCTCCGCATCGACTCCCGGATCATGCTCGTCGAAGATCCCGTCAAGCGGGTGGACAACAACACGATGGCGGCCAGCCTCGAGGCCCGGGTGCCCTTCCTCGACCACGAGGTGGTCGAATTCGCCGCGAAAATGCCCGCCGAACTCAAGGTCCGGGGCGACGGGAAATACGCTCTAAAGGAAGCCGCCCGGCGGGTCATCCCGGCCGGTGTGATCGACCGCCCCAAGGGCTACTTCCCCGTGCCGGCCTTGAAATACCTGCGGGGGGAGTTCCTCGAAATGACCCGCACGGCCCTCACCGGCGAAGCGGCCCGCGCGCGCGGCCTTTTCAACAGCGACTACGTGGAGGAACTTCTGGCCGCTCCCGGCGAGCACATCTCCTCCCTCGGGGGTTCCAAGCTCTACCAGCTCGCCCTTCTCGAAATGTGGCTCCAGACCCACGGCATCCGGTAGCCCCCCGCCGCACACCGCCGCCACCCGCTCCCGTCCGCCCGAACCCGCTTCCATGACCGATTCTCCCGATTTCGAAGGAGTCACCCTCCAGTGCGGCTGGGGCAGGCTCATTTTCGCCCACACGTTCCCCTCCCCCGCGGCGGTCGCCCGGGAGATCCTCCGGGAGCAGAAGGGGCAGCGCGACATCGCCTTCTACCTGAACGATCCGCACCTCGTCCTCAACGAGGCCCCCCAGGATCTCTTCCTCGATCCCTCGCTCACCTACCGCCTCCGCTTCGGCGACTACGCCGGACCGGAACGCGCGCCGGCCGGATTCGAGGTCGGCCCCGTCCGCTCCCGCGACGAGATCGCCGAGATCAACCGCATCTACATCTCCCACAAGATGGTCCCGGTCGATGCGGACTACCTCTGGCGCGAGCGCGGATCGCCCCTCTTCCGCTACCTCGTCGCCCGCGCCCTCGACGACGGGCGGATCCTCGGGGTCGTCCTCGGGGTCGATCACCGCGAGAGCTTTTCCGATATCGAAAACGGCTCCAGCCTCTGGGCGCTCGCCGTCGATAAACAGGCCGACCTGCCCGGCGTCGGCGAATGCCTCGTCCGAGCGACCGTTGAGGAGATGAGGGAACGGGGCCGGATCCAGCTCGACCTGTCGGTCATGCACGACAACGAGGGGGCCATCGGCCTCTACCGGAAACTCGGCTTCCACAAGGTCGCCGTGTTCGCCGTCAAGTGCCGGAACTCGATCAACGAGCGCCTTTTCATCGGCGACCCCCCCGACCCGGAGTTCAACCCCTACGCCGAAATCATCATCAACGAGGCCCTCCGCCGCGGCATCCGGGTGAGCGACACCGATCCCGCCCGCGGTTTCTTCACGCTCAGCCTCGGGGGCCGGTCCGTCACCTGCCGCGAATCGCTCACCGAGATGACCTCCGCCGTCGCCGTGATGCGCTGCGACGACAAATCGCTCACGCGGGAGCTGCTCGAACGCGCCGGCCTCCAGGTGCCGGCCCAGCAGCGCGCGGCGGATCCGGAAGCCGACCGGGCCTTTCTCGAGCGGCACGGCCGGATCGTCGTCAAACCCGTCAGAGGCGAGCAGGGCAAGGGGGTTTCCGTGGACATCCGGACCCCCGAAGACATGGAGGCCGCCGTCCGCGAGGCCCGCGAATCCTCCCCCGACGTGATCCTCGAGGCCTTCGCGACCGGTCTCGACCTGCGCATTATCGTCATCAACCACGAGGTGGTCGCGGCGGCCCTCCGCAAGCCCGCCGAGATCACCGGGACCGGCAAGCACACGGTCCGCGAGCTGATCGAGCGCCTCAGCCGCCGCCGCGCGGCCGCCACCGGGGGCGAGAGCCGGATCCCCCAGGACGACGAGACCGAGCGCTGCCTGCGTTCGGCCGGGATCGGCTACGACACCGTACCCGCCGAGGGCGAGACCATTCCCGTGCGCAAGGCGGCCAACCTGCACACGGGCGGCACCATCCACGACGTCACCCCCGTGCTCAACCCCGTCCTCGCCGACGCCGCGATCCGGGCCGCCGCCGCCCTCGCCATCCCCGTCGTCGGCCTCGATTTCATCGTTCCGGACGCCGAGGGCGGCGAATACGTGATCATCGAAGCCAACGAACGCCCCGGTCTCGCCAACCACGAGCCGCAGCCGGCCGCGCGGAAGCTGGTCGATTTTCTCTTCCCCCACTCCATCCAGGCTTCCGCGAGCCGTTGAGCCACCTTTCCCATGCAAGACCTGCCGCCCATCGATTCCGACTACCTCCGCGAGATGCTCCTGCGCATCCTCCGCATCCACAGCCCGACCGGCTACACCGACCCGATCGTCCGCGAGGTCTGCTCCGAGCTGGACGACCTCGGGGTCTCCTTCGAACTCACGCGCCGGGGGGCCATCCGGTCCACCCTGCCGGGGGCGCGGGGCAGCCCCGACCGGGCGATCATCGCCCACCTCGACACCCTCGGGGCCATGGTGGCCGAACTCAAGGACAACGGCCGCCTCCGCATGGTTCCGGTCGGCACCTGGTCCGCCCGTTTCGCCGAGGGCGCCCGGGTCTCCATCTTCACCGACGACACCATCATCCGCGGCACCATCCTCCCCCTCAAGGCCTCCGGCCACATCTTCGACACCGAGGTCGATTCCCAGCCGGGCGGCTGGGAGAATCTGGAACTGCGGGTGGACGCGGAGATCCGGGGGCGGGAGGATCTGGAGAAAATGGGCCTGCGCGTCGGCGACTTCATCGGCATCGACGCCGGGGCCGAGGCACTGCCCAACGGCTTCATCAACTCCCGCCATCTCGACGACAAGGCGGGGGTCGCCGCCCTCCTGGCGGCGGTCAGGTGCATCAAGGAAAACGATCTCTCCCTCCCCGTCGATCTGCACGTCCTCTTCACCATCTCGGAGGAAGTGGGCTCCGGCGCCTCGGCGGTCCTGCATGGCGATGTCGCCGAGATGGTGTCCATCGACAACGGGACCTGCGGCCCCGGGCAATCCTCGCGCGAGTTCGGCGCGACCATCGTCGCCGCCGACTCCTCCGGCCCCTTCGACTACCACCTCACCCACCACCTGCTCCACCTCTGCCGGAACCTCGACATCCCCCACCAGCGGGATATCTTCCGCCACTACCGCTGCGACAGCGCCTCGGCCCTCGACGCCGGCAACGACATCCGCACCGCCCTCGTCTCCTTCGGGGTGGACGCCTCGCACGGCTACGAGCGCACCAACCTCCACTCGCTCGTCAGCATCGCCCGCGTGATCACGGCCTACGCCCGCAGCGAGATGATTTTCGAGCGGCAGCAGGATCCTCTCGGCGGCCTCCAGTCATTCCCGAAGACCCGCCGGGTCGGAGTGGATTCGGTCATCCAGGAAGGCAGCGAACGCATCGTGCAGGAAACCCCCGACTCGACCGAACCAAGGCACTGACGGGCGGCCGGGAACCCGGCGATCCCCGCGGATACCGGAGTTCCCGCGCCGACGGGTGTTCACGACCCCACCCGCCGCGCACCCGGCGGGTCGGACGCGGATCCCTCCATGCGCCTCCCGCGGTATCGGCGGCGGAAAACCGAACCCTCGACGGAACCGACGTCGGCCGTCCCCCGGCGGGCCCGCAACCTCACTCCAACCGCGTGACCCGGCCCCGCGCCTCGATGGAATCGAGGATCTCGCCGGTGGTTACCTCGACGGTCAGGATCGAGGCCGGATGGCCCGAGGCCTCGTCGGCATCGACGGCGACCACCGCCACCGGGGAGGAAACGGCTGCCGCCGTTCCTCCGCCGTCCGGCGCGAGGGCGATGATCCGGCCGGCCGGTCCGGGCAGATCGACCGTGGTCTCCGGAAGAGGGCCCTCCCCCTTCCATTCGTCGATGCGGAAGATCCGCAGGATCGGCTCCGGGGCGAAATGCTTGTCCAGCCCCCCGTCCCCGCGCGCCTTCACCTTCCCCGAGACCACGGTGGCGATCCGTGCGGCATCCGGGAAATAGACCGGCGACGCGGCGGCGACCTCCCCCTCCTGGAATCCGACGAAGCTGCGGTCCCGCAGGCGGAAGACACCGTAGCCGGTGTCCGGCCCGGAATTGATGACCAGGTAGTGCGGCTCGCCCCGGAAGAGAAAACGCCCCACGCGGTCGGGGAAGGTGTGCCCCCAGGAGCCGTCGGGCGCGGTCGGGACCATGCTCGTGTTCCGCCAGTCCCCCTCGAGGCTCGCCTCCAGATCGGCGATCCACAGCGCCCCGTAGAGATCGAGGGTCAGGAGAAGGACGTCCTCTTCGGGCTCGATCCGGACGACCTCCGGATTCGGCCCCTTCTCCTTCCGCGTTCCCTCCATGTGGAGGTCCGGACGCGAACGCGGAAGCGGCACGTCCACCCATTCCTCAAGATCGGGCAGATCCATCCAGACGAGGCGGCTGCCCAGGTATTTTCCGCTCCTGCTGTCCTTCTGGAAGCTCAGGGCGGCCTTGCCGACCTCCTCCCACACCTGGATGTCCTCGACCTTGTGCCCGGCGGGCCGGAGGGAGTCCCGGGAGTTCCAGCGGGCGGTGATTTCGCCGGTCCGCCCGTTGATCACGACCACGTGTCCCTTGGAGCCGCCGAGCACAAAAGAATCGCCGAACGCCCGGTGCTCGTCGGGTTCGAACCCGAGCGGGATCATCTTCGCGGGACCGTCCGTCCCGAGATCGTAGAGGGCGTAGGCGTCGTCGCCGCCGACGAGGGAGACCCCCAGGACGGACCCGTCGGCGCTCCTGCGGATCTTGTCGGGGTGCTGCCGGGCCCGGACTTCGAAAAGCGAGCGGTGTTCGCCGAAGGAACCGTCGGCGGGATCGACCGCGACCGCGGCGACACCCCCCGCCGTACCGTCGGTGTATCCGTAGAAAACGGTTGTTTCGGACGAAAGCCGCCCGGCCGTCAGGACCAGGGCGAGGCACAGGAACACGAGCACTTGTTTCATACACTCCTTGTGTTCCTTCCCCAACCCGTTGGCAAGAGGCGGGGGCTGTCGAGGGCCTTATGTTACAAGATCGTAACAATTCCACGGTTTATTCTCCCTGCGGAATCCCTTTGTGTTTCCCCGCATATGGACGCATTCCTTCAATGTTCGGGCCTGTCGAAGAGCTTCGGAGGTCCGCCGGTCCTCTCCGACGTGTCCTTCGAACTCGAAGAGGGCGGATGCATCGCGCTTCTGGGTTCGTCGGGGTGCGGAAAGACGACCCTCCTGAACATCATCTCCGGGCTGCTCTCGTGCGACCGGGGCTCCGTCGTCTGCGACGGGCGCGTGCTCGACGCCCCGGAGCGGGGGATCACCCTCCCCATCCGCGAACGGGGCTTCTCGATGGTCTTCCAGGACTTCAGCCTGTGGCCGCACATGACCGTCGGGGAGAACGTCGCCTTCGGGCTGAAACTGCGCGGCGTCGGCCGGGCCGACCGCGACCGCCGGGCGGCGGAAATGCTCGAACGGGTCGGACTGAAGGATTTCGGCGACCGCCAGCCCGCCTCCCTCTCCGGCGGGCAGCAGCAGCGCGTGGCGATCGCCCGCGCGCTCGTCGTCGATCCCCGCCTGCTCCTGCTCGACGAACCGCTGAGCGCGCTCGACGCGGTCCTGCGCGAGGAGCTGCGCGACGAGATCGCCGGACTGATCCGCAACTTCGGGATGACCGCCCTCTACGTGACCCACGACCAGACCGAGGCCCTGACCATCGCCTCCCGCGTCGCGGTGATGCACGCCGGCGAGATCGTCCAGATCGACGAACCGACCGGGTTGTACCGCCGCCCGGCGACGAGCAGGATCGCCCGGTTTCTCGGCGTGGCCAACGTGCTCCCCCTCGGCGGGCCCCAAACGCAATGGCTGGACGCCCCGCCCGGGCGCGCGTGGGCGACCCTGCGGTCCTCGCACGTGAAGGTCTCCCCCCCCGCGGAGGAATCCGCCACCGCCGGGGGGAACCTGGTGCGCTTCTCCGGAAAAGCCGAGCGCAGCAAATACCACGGCGAGCGCTTCGAGATCGATTGCCGGACCGACTCCGGGCTCGCCCTGACCGGGGTCGCCGAGCGCTCCTTCGCCCCGGACGAGCCGGTCCGCATCGAGTTCGATCCCTCCGCCATCCATTACACCGCGGAATGAAATCGACCGTAGAAACGACTGTCGTCGTTCCTCTCCAGGTCCGGGACGACCCGAAAGCCGGGAGCGGAAGCGCGAAGCGATTTCGACAGGATTTCATCCGAGATCGGATTTCTCGCTCCGGCCATAGAAACGAGTCTCGTCGTTCCTCTACAGATGCCGAATTGAGGAACTCGGAACGTATAAACGGCTCTCGCCGTTCCTCTACAAGTCGCATTCTTCATTCGTCATTCGGCATTCGTCATTCTTCATTCGGCATTCCCGCGAAAAGTCGCCCGAAGAAACGACTATCGTCGTTCCTCTCCATCGGCCTCGCCGCCGCGGCGGCGCTCCTTCTTTCCGGCTGCGGAAATGGATCGGAGCCGGAGGCCCTGGTATTCTATTCGTCCGGCCCCCGGCCCCTCGCCGAGGCGGCCAGCGCCGCCTTCACGGCCGAAACCGGCATTCCCGTCCGGCTCTCGAGCGCGACGACCGGAAGCCTGATGGCGAAGCTCGAGGCCGAGAAGTGGAACCCCCAGGCGGACGTGGTCCTCTTCGCCAGCCAGATCGCCGCCGAGGCGCTCAAGGAAGGCGGCCGCCTCCATCCGCACCACCCGCCGAACGCGGCGGCGACTCCGGCCGACCTGCACGACCCCGAGGGCTACTACCACACGACCGCGTCGGCGGCGGTCGGGATCGCCCTGCGCGCTTCCTTCGACGCGGAGGGGCTGGACTGGAGCGACTTTTTCGACGGCACCTTCCCGGGCCGGGCGGTCATGCCCTCGCCGAGCCAGTCCGGATCGGCCGCCGATTTCGTGCTGGCCTATTTCGAGAACCATCCGGTCGCGGGGTGGGACCGGTTTCTGCGCGCCCGCCGCGCCGGGCTGGCGATCACCGGGGCGAACAACCAGGCCCTCGGGGGGCTCAACACCGGCGCCTTCGACGCCGTCTTCGCGGCGGTCGATTACCTCGTCTTCCGCCAGATCGATCGCGGCGAGCCCCTCCGGATGCACTACCCCCCCGGCGGAGCGCCCCGGATCAACCGGCCGATCGCCATCCTCGCCTCCAGTCCGCGGAAGGAGACGGCCGAGAAATTCGTCGATTTCTATTTGTCGCCGACGGTCCAGCAGACGGTCGCCGACCTCTTTCTCATCCCGGCCCGGACCGACATCGCCCCGGCGCCGGTCCGGCGGGAGGCCGGTTCGTTCAAGGTCATGCCGCAGGATATCGGCGAGGGCCTGGCCATCATGCCGCGGGTCCTCCGCCGCTTCCAGCGCGAGATCGAACGGGCGCGCATCGATTGATCTCCCATGGCTTCCCCCGCGCAAAACATCCTGCGGCGCTGGCCGCTGATCCTGGCGATCGGCTTCGTCCTGGTCACGGTCGGCTATCCGGTCGGCTTTCTCTTCCTGCAGAGCCTCTTCCCCAACCTGTACCAGGGCTCGCTGGAGGGCTTCGGATCGGATTACCTCCGCATCTTCCAGACCGACGACGTCCTCGGCATGATCGGCAACTCCCTCCTCTGGGCCGGGGCCACGACCGGCGTCGCCTGGGTGCTCGGGATCCCGGCGGGCTGGCTGCTCGCCCGGACCGACCTGCCCGCCAAGCCCGTCGCCCGGATCATCCTCTTGATCCCGGTGATGGCCCCCGCCTACATCAACGCGCTCGCCTACATCCTCGTCATGCAGGAGGGCGGTTTCGCGGACGCCCTGCCCGGAGGCGTCCCGGAGTGGCTCCGCAATCTCTTTTTCGGATTCTGGGGGGTGACCTTCGTCATGGCGGTCGTCTCCTTCGGGGCGGTCGCCCTGGCTACCGAAGCGATCCTGCGCACCCTGCCCAACCGCCTCGAGGACGCCGCCTCCAGCCTCGGCGCCTCGCGCGGCCAGGTCTTCCGCTGGATACTGCTCCCCCTGCTGCTGCCGGCCATCCTCAACGCGGGGATCCTCGTCTTTCTCGAAGCGATCGCGAATTTCGGTGTGCCGGCGATCATGGGGCCGCGCGCGAACCTGCCCCTCCTCCCGGCGGAGATCTACCACCTCGTCACGAGCTGGCCGATCGACTTTCCGCTGGCCACGGCGCTCTCCGGGCTGCTTTGCCTGATCGCCATCGCCATCGTCTCGATCAGCCGGCGCATCCTCGCCCGGCAGGCCCTGATCCGCTCCCGGCTCGGGGCGATCCGCGAACGCCCGCTCGGCCCCGGCCGGAAGGTGCTCGCCTGGGCCTACTTCGGATTCCTCTTCGTGATCGGCGTCGGCGTGCCCAACGCGGCCATAGTCCTGGCCAGTCTCGTGGATACCTGGAACGCGGGCGGGATGCCCGGCCTGACCTTCGACAACTACACCGGCTTCTTCGCACCCGGCAGCCGGGGCGTCGAAGCCCTCCTGACCTCCCTCGGCCTGAGCGTGGCCGCCGCGACGGTCTGCACCGTGGTCGGGGGGATCGCCGCCTACGCCATCCACCGCTTTCCGGGCAGGGCGGGCCGCTTCGCCGACGCCATCGGGCTCCTCCCCCGGGTGGTGCCCAACATCGTCGTGGCCATCGCCTTCATCATGGCCTGGAACGCGCCGTGGATCCTCTTCGAGATCTACAACACGATCTGGATTCTCTTCCTTGCCTACCTCGCCCTCTACCAGAGCGACGCCCTCCGGTACGGCGGTGCGGGCATGAGCCAGATCGGGAAGAACCTCGAGGACGCGGCCGCCTCCCTCGGAGCCGGCCGGGCGCGCATCCTCCGGTCGATCGTCTTCCCCCTGCTGCGCCCCTCCCTCTTCGTGGCCTGGGCGCTCACCTTCGTGGTCTGCATGAGGGACTGGGTCGCCTCGATCATCCTCCTGCCCCCGGGCGTGGAGACGGTCGGCAGCTACCTGTTCAACGAGTTCGACCAGGGCAATCTCTCCAACGCCATGGTCATGGCCACCCTGACGGTCGTCCTGAGCAGCGGGGTGCTGCTGGCCATCCAGCGGAAGCGGAAGGTTTGAGGGCGGGAAGCCGCCCCTTCAGCGTTTGGCCCAGGAATCCTTCAGCGTCGCCGTGCGGTTGAAGACCGGGCGCGCCGGGGTGGAGTCGGGATCGACGGCGAAGTAGCCGGTGCGTTCGAACTGGACCCGGGTTCCGGGCGGAAGGTCCCGCAGGGAGGGTTCGAGCCTGCCCTCGACCACGCGGAGCGAATCGGGGTTCAGGTCGGCCATCGGGTCGCCTTCGGCCCCCGGGCGCGGCACGGCGAACAGGCGGTCGTAGAGCCGGATCTCCGCCGGAACCGCGTGCCGCTCCGAAACCCAGTGGATGACCCCTTTGACCTTGCGCCCCTCGGGCTGGCGGCCGAGGGTGTCGCGGTCGATGCTGGCGGTGAGCCCGGTGACCCGGCCCCCCGCATCCTTTTCCACTCCGTCGCAGCGCAGCACGTGGCCGTAGCGCAGGCGGACCTCCTTCCCCGGAGAGAGCCGGAAGAACTTGCGCGGCGGGTCTTCGAGAAAGTCGCTCCGCTCGATGAGAATGCGGTTCGAGAACGGGATGCTCCGGGTGCCCGCCCCGGGATCCTCCGGGTTGTTGACGGCCTCCAGCGAGAGTTCCTCGTCGGCACCGAAATTCGTGATCGTGACCGGCAGGGGGTCGATCACGGCCATCGCCCGCGGACATTCGCGGTTGAGGACGTCCCGCACGCAATGCTCGAACAGGGCGTAGTCGGTCACCGAGTCGAACTTGGTCACCCCGATCCGCCGGCAGAACTCCCGGACGGCGGCGGGCGGCACCCCCCGCCGCCGGATCCCGCACAGGGTGGGCAGCCGCGGGTCGTCCCAACCCCGGACATGGCCTTCCTCCACCAACTGGAGGAGCCTGCGCTTGCTCATGAGGGTGTATTCGAGGTTCAGGCGGGCGAACTCGTATTGCCGCGACGGGAAGATGCCGAGTTCGGCGATGAACCAGTCGTAGAGCGGGCGGTGGTTCTCGAACTCCAGGGTGCAGATCGAATGGGTCACGCCCTCGATCGAGTCGCTCTGCCCGTGGGTGTAGTCGTAGGTCGGATAGATCGGCCACTCGTCGCCGGTCCGGTGGTGGCGCGCGCGGCGGATGCGGTAGAGCACGGGATCGCGCATGTTCAGGTTCGGGTGGGCCATGTCGATTTTCGCCCGGAGAACCCTCGATCCGTCCGGGAACCCGCCGGCCCGCATCCGCTCGAAGAGATCCCGGCTCTCCGCCGGAGGGCGGTTCCGGTAGGGACTCTCCCGCCCGGGTTCGGTGAGGGTGCCGCGGGTCCGCCGGATCTCCTCTCCGTCGAGTTCGCAGACGTAGGCGCTGCCCTTGTCGATCAGGGCGAGCGCCCACTCGAAGAGTTGCCCGAAGTAATCCGAGGCGAAGCACTCCCGGTCCCACTCGAACCCAAGCCAGCGGATGTCCGAGCGGATCGATTCGACGAACTCGTCGCTCTCGCGCTCCGGGTTGGTGTCGTCGAAGCGCAGGTGGCAGCGCCCGCCGAATTCGGCGGCGATCCCGAAATTCAGGCAGATCGATTTGGCGTGCCCGAGGTGGAGGTAGCCGTTCGGCTCGGGGGGGAAGCGGGTGACCACCCCGTCCGGGTATTTTCCCGCCGCCAGATCGTCGGCCACGATGCGCCGGATGAAATCGCGTCCTTCCGACTCGCTCACGATTCCGCCCCTCCCCCGGCCGCCAGCCGTTCGAGGCGGGCGGCCGCTTCTTCGATCCCGAGCAAATCGACGATCGCCCCGAGGTCGGGCCCCGCCAGCGAGCCGGTCAGCGCGAACCGCGCGACGGGCCGGTAGGCGCCGGACTTGCGCCCGTGGCGTGCCGCCGCCGATTCGAGGGCCTCCTCGAAACCGGCGGCACCGGGTTGCGCCGCCTCCCGCAGAGCCGTCGCCAGTTCCCCGGCGGGTATGGCGGGATCGCCTTTCTTGGCAACCTTTTCCCGGGCCTTCGGATCCATGGGGAAGTCCCTCATGAAAAAAAAGCGGCAGTAGTCGGGCAGGTTTTCGAGCAGGTCGAGCTTCGGACGGCAGAGGTCGAGAACTTGCTGCAGGTAATCCTCATCGACCTCCGCGCCGGCCACCCCCGCCTCCGCCAGAACCGGGCGGGCCAGCCATGCGTAGGATTCGAGCGGCAGCGCCCGGAGGTAGGCTCCGTTCATGTGCCGGAGCTTGGCCTCGTCGAAGCGGGCGGCCCCCTTCTGGATGCCCGGAAAGTCGAAAGCCGCGATCATCTCGCCGATCGGGAGCACCTCGCGGTCGCCCTTCGGGCTCCAGCCCAGCAGGGCGAGGAAATTGCGCACCGCCCCGGGCAGGAAATGCCGCCGTTGGTACTCCCCGATCAGCGCCCCCTGGTCGCGCTTGCTCATCTTGCCCTTGCCGACGGCCGGATCCTTGAGAATCAGCGGCAGGTGGGCGAAGACCGGCGGCTCCGCCCCGAGGGCGCGGAAGAGTTCGAGGTGGCGGAAGGTGTTCGTGAGATGGTCCTCGCCCCGGATGACGTGGGTGATCCCCATTTCGATGTCGTCCACCACGTTCACCAGGTGGAAGACGGGCTCGCCGTTGGCGCGGACGATCGGGAAATCGCGGTCCACGACCCGCTCCACCCGCCCCCGGACGGCGTCTTCGAAAACAATCGGTTCGCCGCGGACCTTTTCGACCTCCTCCTTGAGGTACTCGTCGAACTCCCGGTAGCGCTCGCCCTCGGGGCGGTAGAAAACGGCCCCGTCGCGGCGGCAGGTCCTGCCCGCCGCCTCCAGGCGCCCGACCGCCGCCGCGTAAATGTCGCCGCGCTCGCTCTGGAAATACGGCCCTCGCGGCCCGCCGACCTCCGGCCCCTCGTCCCAATCCAGCCCGAGCCACCGCATTCCGTCGAGCAGGACCCGCAGTGCCTCGGCCGTGTTGCGCGCGCGGTCCGTGTCCTCGATCCGCAGGACGAAGACGCCCCCGCAATGGCGGGCGTACAACCAGTTGAAAAGGGCGGTGCGGGCGCTGCCGATGTGGAAAAACCCGGTCGGGCTCGGCGCGAATCTCACTCGGACATCTGACATCGGAACAACTTCCCGCTTCCGCCCGCGAAATTCAACCATTTTCCGCTGGACATGACCGCGCGTTCAGGTAATAGTACGTGCACCATGAAAGAACTGACCTTCCGCCAACAGCAAATCCTCACCTTCATCCAGGACCGCTCGATCGAGCAGGGCTACTGGCCGAGCATCCGCGAAATCCAGCAGGAATTCGGCTTCAAGAGCACGAACGCGGTCGTCGGCCACCTCCGGGCGATCGAGCGCAAAGGCTTCCTCGAGCGCCACGCCAACCACGCCCGCGCGTTCCGCCTGCGCATCCCGGAGGACGCCTCGCCCAACGACAAGAACCTGCTCGACGTGGTGGACATCCCCGTCATGGGGAACATCGCCGCCGGCTATCCCGACCGGGTCGAATCCGGGGGCCAGATCGACACGCTCCAGGTGGACTCCTTCACCGCCCGCCAGCGCCGCCACCGGCGCACCTTCGCGATCCGGGTCCGGGGCGAATCAATGACCGGCGCGGGCATCGAGGACGGCGACACCGTGGTCGTCGAGGCCCGGGAGCCGAAGAACGGCGACATCGTGGCCGCCCTCATCGACGGAGAGACCACCCTCAAGCGCTTCGTCCGGAAACGCGGCCACATCCCCTACCTCAAGGCCGAAAACCCGGCCTACCCGGAACTCTACCCGGTCGATGAACTCATCGTCCAGGGGGTCGCCACCTCCGTCGTCCGCAAGCTGTAGCGCCCCGGCATCCCGTCCGGCCGAACCCCGGGGCCGGAGGTCGGTCACCGGAAATCAGTCGTAGCTCAGGTCGGTGGCCTTGCCCCGGAAGATGTAATAGGAAAAGGCCGTGTAGCCGATCAGAAACGGAAGCACGAAGAGGGTTCCTACCAGAATGATGAGGAGCGACCCGGGCGCGGCCGCCGCATCCACGATCCGGAGCTGCCCGGGAATGATGTAGGGATAGAAGGAATACACCAGCCCGACGAACCCCAGGACGAAAATGAAAATCGAGATGGCGAAAGGCATCCAGGCCAGGCGGTCGCCCGGAAGCGGCAGCACGTGGGAGAGGAAGTGCAGCACCAACGTCAGTACGACGGAGGCCAGCGGCAGCACCACGAGGATCGTAACCTCCGGGAAGACGAACATCCGCTCGTAAATCCGCGTATCCGTGAAGACCGCGGCAATGCTGCTGAGGATCGCCCCCACGACCATGGTCCAGATCGCCCGGCGGGTCCAGCGGATGGCGCGGCCCTGCAACTCGCCCTCGGCCTTCAGCACGATCCACGACGCGCCCACCAGAATATAGGCGGCCACGACGAGCAGCCCGAAGAACACCGCGAACGCCTCGGCCGCCGCGCCCTGCTGGAAACCGGTCATGAAGCGCCCGACCATGTAGCCCTGGGTCAGGGCGATCGCGCAGGAGGACACGTAGAACGCGCGGTTCCAGAACGGCAGTCTCGCGGGGGGCGCCTTCTTCCGAAAGTCGAACGAGACCCCTCGGAAAATCAGCGCCACCAGCATCACGCCGACCGGCAGGTAGAGATGGGTCAGCACGATGCCGTGCGCCGGGGGGAAGGCCACCAGCAGCAGCCCCACCCCCAGCACCAGCCAGGTTTCGTTCGCGTCCCAGAAAGGGCCGACCGAGGCGATCATCCGGTCCCGCTCGGAGTCGCTCGCGAAAGCGCAGAGCATGCCAACCCCGAGATCATACCCGTCGAGGACGGCGTAGAGCAGAAACGACACGCCGATCAGAAAGGCAAAGGTGAAGGGCAACCACGCCCCATTTTCGAATAATTCACTCATGAGGGAAGGCCCCCGTCCAGGGGCGGTTTTTCCATTTCCTTGCGCTGGAGGTAGTAGAGGGTGAACACGAATGCCACCAGCAGAAAAACGTAGGTCAGCAGGTAGGCCGTCAAAGTGAATCCGACGTGCGCCGGCGGCAGATCCGCCACCGCGTCCCGCGTGCGGAGGACCCCCTGCACCAGCCAAGGCTGCCGGCCGATCTCGGTCACGTACCAGCCGGCCACGGTCGCGACCCATCCGCTGAACGTGAGCGCCACAAAGACGCGGAGGAAGAGGCCCTCCGGCGGCCGCCCGCGCCAGCGGCGGTAGATGCCCCAGAACCCGAAGGCGATCATGATCATCCCCACACCGACCATCACGCGGAAAGCCCAGAAAACCGGCGCGACCGGCGGGTGGTCGCCTTCGAATTCGTTCAGCCCGAGGATCCGCCCTTCCGGATCGCGGGTGACGATCAGGCTTCCCAGTTTGGGAATGGCGATCTCGAAGCGGTTGGAGCGGGTTTCCTCATCCGGCAGGGCGAAGAGAAGGAGAGGCGCCCCTTCCTCGGTGTCCCAGAGAGCTTCCATGGCGGCCAGTTTGGCGGGCTGGTAATCCCGGGTCACGAGCCCGTGCTGATCACCCACGAGCGCCTGCAGCGGCGCGAGCACGGCGATCAGGGTCACGGCCGTCCGCAGGCCCGCCTCGACCGACGGACGCGCGTCGCCGCGCAGCTTGCGGTAGGCCAGCAAACCGCCCACCAGGAAACCGGCGGTCAGCCCCGAACTCAGCAGCACGTGGACCAGACGATACGGCATCGAGGGCGAGAAGATGATCTCCAGCCAGCTCGAGGCGTGGATCGCGCCGTCGATCCACTCGTAGCCCTGCGGGGTCTGCATCCAGCTGTTCAACGCGAGAATCCAAAAGGCCGAAAGCGTGGTGCCGACCGCCACGATCACCGTGGCGCCCGTATGCACCCAGCCCGGCACCTTCCGGAAGGCGAAGAGCATGATCCCGAGAAAGGTCGCCTCCAGAAAAAACGCCGTGACCACCTCGTAGGCGAGCAACGGACCGGCGATGTTGCCCACCGTGTTCATGAACCCCGGCCAGTTGGTGCCGAACTGGAAGGACATGGTGACCCCGCTGACCACCCCGAGGCTGAAGCTCAGGGCGAACACCTTGGTGAAAGTGAAATACAATTCCATCCACTTGTAATCGCCGGAGCGCCGGTAGCGGATCTTGAAATACAACAAGAGCCACCCCAGCGCGATGGTGATGGTGGGAAAGAGGATGTGGAAAGTGATATTCGCCGCGAACTGCACGCGGGACAGGATGAATTCGTCCATGCGGCGGGATTTAGCACCGCCCCACGCGGATCCGCAACCCTAACCCGAACTCATAAGGCCACCTTCAGGAGCGGATTAGATCCGCACCCGGCGTCGGCGACCAAAACAAGATCCCGACTCACACACAAAAAAAACGTAGCACCCGGAGGCGGGACACTCTTGTCCCGCGGTCCGCACCCCCCGGACACATCCCGACTCACACACAAGAAAACGTAGCACCCGGAGGCGGGACACTCCTGTCCCGCGGTCCGCACCCCCCGGACACATCCCGACTCACACACAAGAAAACGTAGCATCCGGAAGCGGGACACTCCTGTCACGCATTTCGCGCCTTGCCCGTTTTCCTCTTTGCGCTTCGATCCGGGGCTGTTGAAGGTTTTCGTTTCATGGTCCTCTGCCTCGCCGCCACCCTCCCTCTGGGGGCCGGTCTCCTTGTGCCCCCCCTACTTTCAGGCGGTCGATCCGGCGGTCGCGCGGATCGCGGGCGAACGGGAGCCCGACCTTGCGGTGACGGCCGATTCCCTCGCGGTCGGGGGCGCGCCTTCCGCGGCGGATTTCCTGACCGGGGAAACGATCGAGCGGGAGGCCGGGTCGCCCACCTCCCCGGCGTGGAACCGGCTGCTGGTCCGGGTCGGCGAGCCGGAGCGAACCGTTGGGGCGGCGGCCACCTGCTGACCGACGGGAGGCGGTCCGTACTTGTTATATTATACGACCGGACCGAATTAGGTTGACCCGTCCGCAAATCTGCAAAATACAAATTCGAGAGGTATTTTTTTCAAATCCGGTCAAAAAAGCTCGCCTTCCCTGATTGGATTTACGAAACTGGATTTATCATGATACGAACAAGACCACGGTTGAAGCTTGGCGAAGGAATAAGAGCACACTATCATCTGATGAGCCGGACGGTGAACGGGGAGAGATGGTTCGGTGTGCGGGAGAAGGAGCACCTGCGGAAGCTGATCTGGCAGGTGGCCGAGTTCTCCGGCATCCGGATCATCACCTACGCGGTGATGGACAACCATTTCCATGTTTTCGCGGAGGTGCCGCCCGAGCGGGTGGTGCCCGACGGGGAGATCGTCCGCCGCTTCGCGGTGCTCTATCCCGAGGTCACCCCCTGGCAGCCGCTTTCGGCGGAGGCGCTGGCCGAACTGCTCGCCGCCAACGACGAACGGGGGCAGGCCCTGCGCGAGAGGCTGCTGGCCCGCATGCACGATGTCTCCTGGCTGATGAAGACGATCAACCAGCGCT
>JBKHCX010000038.1:0-18896 GCA_046541615.1 Puniceicoccaceae bacterium | reverse complement strand
CGGTGGCCGGGCACGGGGCGGCCGCCGACGGGCTGTCGGTACTGGCGTGCGGGGGGCTGGCGGGCTACCGGCAGAGCCTCTTCGGCATCGCCGCCGCCCCGAAGGAGGGCAAGGGATCGGTCGATCCCGCGGCGGCCGCCCGGGTGATCGAGCGGGAGCAGGGCAGGCTTCCGATGGCGGACATCCTCCGCTGCAAGTGCCGCTACCTGACCCAGGGGTATATCATCGGCTGCTCGGAGTTCGTGCGGGAGGTTTCCAAGCCGCTGGAGGCTTACAGGAAACGCCCGATCCGGCCCAAGCCGGTGGAGGGCGCCGCTTGGGATGGGCTGAACATTTTCCCCGGGATGCATGGCTAGCTGGCGATTGCGCTGGAGACGTTTTGAATCGTTGGTCACCTTTTTGAAAGCCCCTCATCTCGATCCCCTCGCATCCTACTGATTCAGGAAAACCTCTCTCGGAACCTCAACCAGAGTCGTCAAGCTTTTGTTGCCCGGTCTGGATTTAGATCAAGGTTTGGGCAGTTTTTTTATTTTCTGCTCGAACGTTTCCTCGGACGCCCCGGGCTTGTGGCATGCGCCACCGGGAATCCCGCAGCCGCATTTCATCCACCTGAGCAAGAAACCTCTTTGGACAGTTCTCCGGGTTTTCGCCTAATCTGTTACAGGCCATAAGGTTCTGTTCACTCATCTATCGGTCACCGACTGCCGCCGCTCCGCGGATCCCGGGGAGGCATCCGGCAGCCTCCTAGACCGTGAGGGTCCCGATGGTCCTGACGATCGGAAGGAAGAGCGCTATGATGATCAACCCGACACCAACGGCGAGCCACCCCTCATATCTGCCCGGGCCTAAATCTGGTTGCGCCGCGGCCAAAAATGAAAAGAATAGCGCTCCCCGGCCAAAAAATAGTTGCCCGGTTGCCGCAGTCGGCGCGTCGCCCGAAGCCGGCGGGAGTGTCTTTCCCCCGGGCGTTTCGGGTTGGACGACTGAAGTCATCCAACTACGTGGCCGCATGGCTGCTGCCGTCAGGCCACGGGCGGAGACGACTCGGACGCCCCGGGCTTGTGGCATGCGCCACCGGGAATCCCGCAGCCGCATTTCATCCACCTGAGCAAGAAACCTCTTTGGACAGTTCTCCGGGTTTTCGCCTAATCTGTTACAGGCCATAAGGTTCTGTTCACTCATCTATCGGTCACCGACTGCCGCCGCTCCGCGGATCCCGGGGAGGCATCCGGCAGCCTCCTCGACCGTGAGGATCCTGATGATCGGCAGGAAGAGCGCCATGATGATCAACCCGACAGCAACGGTGACCCATCCGCCTTCCCTGACCGGGCCAAAACCTGGTTGCGCCCCGGCCAGAAAAAGAGTTGACCGGGCCGAAAAATAGTTGCCAAGAAATATCTTTACGCCGCAGTCCGAAGGGGGACGGGCGGTAAATAAGGTCATAGTGTCCCGTTTCGAAAATGACACCGTCTATGCGCGATTCCGGCTTCCTCCGACGATTCCCGCCGGGACCAGGATGCGGGGGGAAGAGATGTAGGAGCGGCTTGATTCAGCTCGCCGGGTCCTTCCTCCCGTTGAGAGTTTCTTGAAAGCAGTAAATTGGTGCTTTATGGTTTCAGGGATGAATTTGAGGAAGTTTACGGGAAAAAAGGCCGATACGGATGTCCGCGGGCGGCTGCCGTGCGAAGAGTGATGGGATTGCTTTCTCCAGGGATCGCCGCATTTCTGGTCTGCGCCGTGCTGGCGGCCGACGGCATGCCGAAACCGGACTCGGTCGGCTTCCGCCTCGGAGTGGACGCGGAGTCGGATCTGGATCTGAGGATATCGGAGCTGTATCTCACACTCGGTCCGCCCTGGGCGTGGGATATGGGAAATGCCTCGGAGACCCTTCTTTTGTTCGAGACCGCGGCCGGGATGGTGGACGGTGAGGATTCGACCGCGCTCGTTCTTTCGGTCACGCCGGTGGTCCGGCTGGCCTTCGCGGCTGTTCCCATGGACGTGGTCGCCAGTTCCGGACCGGCCTACTATTCGGAGGACCACTTCGGTCCGCTCGACATCGGGGGGAATTTCCAATTCATCAGCCGACTGGGCGTCGATTGGCGCATCACCGGGGACTGGCGGATCGGCTACCGCTACGAGCACACCTCCAACGCGGGGCTCGACGACCAGAATCCCGGCCTCAACTTCCATGTTCTGGGAGTCGCCTGTATGTTTTGAATCGCGGACGAAACGCGGAAAAGAAAGGGCATTCGTATCCGTGGTCCAACGGGCACCGGCAAGATGGAGCGACCCCAACCGCGAGTTCTCCACCGGGCGGAGTGGCGTGGGCGCATGACTTGAGGCGGGCGGCCGATGCCCGGCAGCCTGCTAAACCGTGAGGGTCTCGATGATCCTGATGATCGGCATGAAGAGGGCGATGACGATGAACCCGACGACGACGGCGAGGAAGACGATCATGACCGGCTCGATGATCGAGGTGATCCCGTTGACGGCGTTGTCCACGTCCTCGTCGTAATTGTCGGCCACCCGGGTGAGCATTTGGTCGAGTTCGCCGGTCTCCTCGCCGACCTCGACCATGCTGGTCACCATGGAGGGAAAGAGCTTCTCGTTGCTCATCGGCGCGGCGACGCTCTCCCCGTCGCGCACCTGGTCGTGGATCCGTCCGATCGCGTCGGCGAAGTAGCGGTTCGAGACGACCTCGCGGGTGATGACCAAGGAATCCAGAATGGGCACCCCGCTGGAGAGGAGGGTTCCGAAGGTCCGGGTGAAGCGGGCGATGTTCGCCTTGCCGAGGAGGTCGCCGATCTTGGGCAGTTTGAAAACGACCAGATCCTTCGCACGCGCGCCGACTTTCGTTTTGACAAAGAGCCGCAGCAACACAATCGCGCCCACCAGGACACCCAGAACGACGAAGATGTTCTCCTGGACGAAGCGGCTGGATCCGACGACGACCTGCGTGATCGGCGGCAACGCCGCTCCTTTCAACATGTTGGCGAAAATCTCCTCGAATTTCGGAACGACGACGACCATGAGGAGAACCACGATCACGACCGCGACGAAAATGACGACCGACGGGTAGATCATGGCGGACTTGACCCGCTTGCGCAGCCGCAGGGACTTCTCCATGAAGCCGGCCAGGCGGTCGAGAACGGTCTCCAGTATGCCGCCGGCCTCGCCGGCGCGGACCATGTTGACATAGAGCTTGTCGAATATCCTGGGGTACTGGGTCAGGCCGTCCGAAAACGAATTCCCGGCGCGCACGTTTTCCGCCAGTCCCTCGATGATGGAGGCGAGCTTGGCGTTCTTCTCCTGCCGCTCCATCACGTCGAGAGCGCGCAGCAGGGGGACCCCCGACCGGAGGAGGGTGGCGAGCTGGCGGGTGAAGAGAGTCACCTCCTCGTTCTTGATTCTGCCGAAGAGGCTGCTCTTTTTCTTCGCGGCCTTGACGCCGCCGGAACCGGCTTTCTTGCCCCTGCCCTTCGCCTCGGATATCTCGGTCGGCATCAGTCCCATGCCCGTGACCTGGCTGTTGGCTTCCTCGGCGGAAGCGGCGTTCACGGTGCCGCGGCGTTCTTTGCCGTTGCCGTCGATAGCTTTGTAGGTGAACTGGGGCATGGGTTTCGGATGCTGCTGGGTCAGTCGAGAGAGGAATGAGAAGATGCCTGCGAAAGCCGGATGGATCAAGTGTATTTTAGCACTTCTTCGATGGAGGTGTTTCCGTCGAAAATGGACCGGAGCCCGTCCTCGCGGAGGCTGCGCATCCCCTGTTCGAGGGCTTTCTGCCGGATAACGAGGGTGGGCGAGCGTTTGTTGATCAGTTCCCGGAGGGGGTCGGTCACCATGATCATCTCGAAGAGGCCGATCCTGCCGGCGTAGCCGGTGTTGTTGCACTGGGGGCAGCCCTTCCCGAAGTAGAAGCTGCGGTCGGCGACCTCGAGCGGATCGGCGCCCAGAAGCTCGATCATTTCGCTGTCGGGTTCGTACTCCTGGCGGCAGTGGCGGCAGATCCGGCGGACCAGCCGCTGCGCGAGGACCGCCTCGAGGGAGGAGGAGATCAGGTAGGGCTCCAGCCCCATGTCCACCAACCGGGTGACGGCTCCGGAGGCGTCGTTGGTGTGGAGGGTGCTGAGGACGACGTGGCCGGTCAGCGAGGCCTGGACCGCGATCTGGGCGGTCTCGATGTCGCGGATCTCGCCGACCATGATCTTGTCCGGATCCTGCCGGAGAAAGGAACGCAGCGCCCGGGCGAAATCCAGGCCGACCTGGTGGTTGACGGCCACCTGCATGATGCCGTCGATCTCGTATTCGATCGGATCCTCGGCGGTGAGGATCTTCGTGTCGATGGTGTTCATCTCACGGAGGGCGCTGTAGAGGGTGGTCGTCTTTCCGCTCCCCGTCGGGCCGGTCACGATGAAGATGCCGTTCGGCAGGCGGATCACCCGGCGGATGTTCTCGAGGATGTCATCGGGCAGCGAGAGGGACTCCAGGTCCAGGTTGACCACGGTCTTGTCGAGCACGCGCAGAACGACGCTCTCGCCGAACTGGGTGGGCAGCGTCGAAACGCGCAGATCGACCGGGCGCCCGGCGATCGTCATCTTGATGCGCCCGTCCTGGGGGACCCGCTTCTCGGCGATGTTGAGATTCGCGATCACCTTGATCCGGGAGATGACGGGAACGGCCAGCTTCTTCGGGGGCGGGGACATTTCGTAGAGGGCGCCGTCGATCCGGTAGCGGATCCGGAACTGTTCCTCGAAGGGCTCGAAGTGGACGTCGGACGCCTTGTCCTTGATCGCCTGCTGGAGGACGAGGTTCACGAACCGGATGATCGGTGTCTGGTTCGCCATCTGGTTCAGGTCGTCGTCCGAGACGTCCTCCCCGGCCTCTTCGATGGAATCCTCGTCCAGCTCGCCGAGGAGGTCGTCGATGGAGGAATCGCCCTGGCCGTAGGTCTCGTAGAGCAGTTCCTCGACTTTCGGAGGATCGGCGACGACGATGTTGACGTCCTTGTTGAGGGTGAAGGTCAGGTCGTCGACGATGCTGAAGTTGAGCGGGTCGATGGCGAGCAGGTCGATGGAGGTGTCGTCGGAGCGGACCGGGACGACCCCGTACATGCGGGCGAGGTTCGGGCGGACCTGCTTGGCCAGATCCTCGTCGATCACTTTGGGAACTTCCTCCAGGTACTGTTGCCCCAGGTAATCCGCGAGGTTTTCGAGAATCTGCTCCTCGGTCAGGTAACCGGAATCGATCAGGACCTCGGCGAGTGATTTTCCGGTGCCGTGGGTTTCGTCGAAGGCGGCGATGAGCTGGTCGTGATCGACCAGATTCCGCTCTTTGATGATGTCGAAAATGGTGTCGTTGTGATCTTCAAACATGGGTCGGGGGGAGGTTCAGACTTTGAATCCGGATTCGGCGAGCTTCTCCCGCATGGAGTCGGGTTTCTGGGCTTTGAGGAGGGCTTCGGACGGCTCGATCTTCCCCTCGTTGACGAGGGCGCGCAGATGGACGTCGAGGGAAATCATGCCCAGGCGTCCGCCGGTCTGAATGTCGGAATCGATACGGAAGGTCTTGTTTTCCCGGATCTGCTGGGCGATGGAGGTGGTCGTGACCATCACCTCGAGCCCGGCCACCCGTCCGCCCCCGATCCGCTTGCACAGGACCTGGGAGATGACCGCGATGATGGAGGAGGCGAGCTGCGTGCGGATCTGCTCCTTGGTCGAGGCGGGGAAGGCATCGACGATGCGGTCGACGGTCCGCGCGGCCCCCGTGGTGTGGAGGGTGCCGAAAACCAGGTGGCCGGTCTCGGCGGCGGTCACGGCCGCCTGGATCGTGTCGAGATCGCGCATCTCGCCGACGAGGATCACATCCGGATCCTGCCGAAGGGCGGCCCGGATGGCGTCCCCGAAATTGCCCACGTCGTGCCCGAGTTCGCGCTGGGTGAGGATGCAGTTGCGGTGCGGGTGGTAGTACTCGATCGGATCCTCGATGGTGACGATGTGTCCCTCCCGGTTGCGGTTGATCCAATCGACCATGGAGGCGAGCGTCGTCGACTTGCCGGAGCCGGTCGGCCCGGTGACCAGGATCAGTCCGCGGGGGCGGTTGAGCAGTTCGACGATCTGCCGCGGGATCCCGATGTCGGCGAGGCTGAACAACTGGGTGGGAATCTGCCGCAGAACCATTCCCACCTGGCCGCGGGCGCGGAAGACGTTGACCCGGAACCGGCACTTGTCACGGTAGGCGAAGCCGAAATCGGCCTGCCCCACGCTCTTGAGCTTCTGCTGGACGTCGTCGGAACAGACGGCGAGGGCGAGCCGCTCGGTGTCCTCCGCGGTCAGGTCCGCCCCCTCGACGGAGACCATGCCGCCCCCGGTCCGGAGGGAGGGCGGACGACCGACATGGACATGGAGATCCGAAGCTCCCTCGGAAACCGTCAGCTCGAGCAGATCGTTGAGTTCGTAGCCCATGGATCAGTCCGCGACGGCGACGGTGGCCTTCAGCACCTCCTCGCAGGTGGTCATGCCGGCCATGATCTTGCGCACGCCGTCCTCCCGCATGGTCCTCATGCCCAGATCGCGGGCCTTGCGCCGGAGTTCGACCAGGGTCCGCTCTTCGTAGATCATCTGCGAGATCTCGTCGTTTATGCTGAACAGCTCGAACGTCCCGAAGCGACCCCGGTAGCCGGTGCCGCCGCAGGCCGGGCAGCCCTGCCCTTTCATGAAATTGCCCTCGGCCACGTCTTCGGCCCGGATGCCGACGGCGTCGAGTTCCTTTTTCTCCGGGATGTACTCCGCCTTGCACTTGGAACAGATGCGCCGGACGAGCCGCTGCGCCATCGCCGCCCGCAGGGAGGCGGAGACGAGGAAAGGCTTCACCCCGATGTCAACGAGGCGGGTGACCGCGCTCGGGGCGTCGTTGGTGTGGAGGGTGCTGAACACCATGTGCCCGGTCAGCGAGGCGTTGATCGCGATCTCGGCGGTCTCCCTGTCCCGGATCTCCCCGACCATGATGATGTTGGGCGCCTGCCGGAGCATCGCCCGCAGCGCGGAGGTGAAGTCCATCCCCACCTCGCGGCGAACCTGGACCTGGTTGATGCCGAGCATTTCGTACTCGACCGGGTCCTCGACGGTGATGATCTTGCGGTCGGGCTGGTTGATGTAGTTGAGGGCGGAGTACAGGGTCGTGGATTTGCCGGAGCCGGTCGGTCCCGTGACGAGGAACACCCCGTCCGGCAGGGCGATGATCCGTTCGAAAGTCGCCTGGTCGTCGGAGAAGAACCCCAGCTCGGGGAGGCCCAGTTTGAGGCCCTCCTTGTCGAGAATCCGCATGACGATGCTCTCGCCGAAGGCCGTCGGCAGGGAGGAAACGCGCAGGTCGATGTCCTTGCCGCCGGCTTTGGCCGATATACGGCCGTCCTGGGGGACGCGCTTTTCGGCGATGCTGACGTTCGCCATCAGCTTGATCCGCGACAGGATGGACGGCTGGAGCCGTTTCGGCGGACCCTCGACCTCGTGGAGCACGCCGTCGATCCGGTAGCGTACGCGGAAGTGTTTCTCCAACGGTTCCAGGTGGATGTCGGAGGATCTCCGCTTGAGCGCCTCGGAAATCAACATCTGCACGTAGCGGATGATGGGGCCGTCGTCTCCGCCCGCGCCCGATTCCAGCCCCTCGATGGCGAGCCCTTCGGCCGCCTTCTCCCGCTTGGCGTCCTCCTCGTCCGAGTCGAGGGAGGAGATGAACGAGGCCATTTCCGAAGTGTCCTCCTCGCCGTAGTTGCCCGCGATGGCCCGCTCGATTCCCTTGCGGGTCGCGATGAAGGGGTTGACCGTCTTGCGCAGATACTGGGCGATGTTGTCGGTCACATCGACGTCGAGGGGGTCGCTGATGGCGAGCTTGACCTCGGACTCGTCGATCTCGAGCGGGAAAACGTGGTAGCGCCGCGCCAGCGAACCGGGCAGTTTCTTGAAAACCGACTCATCCACACGGACGTCGTCCAGATCGACGACCTCCATGTTGAAGGAGTCGGCAAGGGTCTCCGCGATCTGGGCCTCGGTCACGTAGCCTCGTTCGATGAGCAGATCGAGGGCGCGCGAACTTCCGTCGGTGTCTTCCTCCGATTCGCTTTCCCGGGCCTCGGCGAGGGCGGCTTCGATATCCTCGTCGGTTATGATTTCCCGCTCGGCGAGAAGTTGCAGAACGTAGTCGTCGGAAGAGGTCACGGCAGAAATACTTTGAACGAGGTTTCTCGGGGAATGGAAGACTTCACGCGGGGAGCTGACCCGAAAAAACGCTCCGCGTCAACTCCCCGGTTCGGAAGCCCCCGGGTTTCCGGATCATCCATCAGCGGCTCAGGGTCATCAGGAACTCGGCGTTGCTCCGGGTCTTCTTGACCCGCTGGATCAGCATTTCCATGGCCTCGACGGGGGGGACGCCCTTCGTGGCCCGGCGGAGGGAATAGACCTTCATCATCTCGTCCGGGTGGTAGAGCAGCTCCTCCTTGCGGGTGCCGCTCCGGTCCATGGCCAGGGCGGGGAAGATCCGTTTGTCCACGAGAGCGCGGTCGAGGTGCAGCTCCATGTTGCCGGTGCCCTTGAACTCCTCGAAGATGACCTCGTCCATCTTGCTGCCGGTATCGACCAGGGCCGTGCCCATGATGGTCAGGCTGCCGCCCTCCTCGATGTTGCGGGCCGAGCCGAAAAAGCGCTTGGGCTTCTGCAGGGCGTTGGCCTCCACCCCGCCGGAGAGAATCTTGCCGCTGTTCGGCATGAGGGTGTTGTAGGCCCTCGCCAGGCGGGTGATCGAATCGAGCAGGATGACGACGTCGCGCCCCACCTCCACCATGCGCCGGGCTTTTTCGATGACCATTTCGGCCGCGTGGACGTGGCTGCCGGCCGTCTCGTCGAAGGTCGAGCTGATGACCTCCCCCTTGACCCGGCGGCGGAAATCGGTGACCTCCTCGGGGCGCTCGTCGATCAGGAGCACGATGAGATGGGCGTCCGGGTAGTTGAGCTGGACGGAGTGCGCGATCCCCTGCAGGAGAACGGTCTTGCCGGTCCGCGGGGGGGCGACGATCAGCCCGCGCTGGCCGAACCCGATCGGGGAGATCAGATCCACCACGCGCATCGAAAGGTTGTTCTCGGCCGCTTCGTCGGAGTTTTCCAGAAGAATCCGCTCCAGCGGATAATAGGGAACCAGCTCGGTGAACGGGGTGATCTTCTCCAGGGCGGCGATCTCCCCGCCCATGACGGACCGCACCCGGAGCACGACCGGGCACGATTCCCCCTCGCGGGGCGCCTGGACCAGGACCTCGACCGTGTGGCCCCGCTCCATCCCGTGGTGCTCGACGAGCGCCTCGCTGACGAACGGGCAGAGGGATTTCAACTGGTAGCTGTCGCAGGGGAACGTCACCATGCCGAACCCTTCGTCGAGAACCTCCAGGCAGCCCTCGACGAGAACCGGCACCGACTTCGACTCGAAATGCCTGAGCAATTCGCGGAGCAGAAGGGGGCGGGAGGGGGCGTTCTCGAAGTCGAGATCCATGGCGCGCGCCCGCTCCCGCAACTCCTGGAGAGGCAGCTCGTAGAAATCGTTGAACCGCACGGGCGGGAGGTCCTCGTCGAAGAGTCTCCGGAAGGATTCCTCGAGCGCGGAAACGTCCTGCAGCAACTCGTCGTCGGCCAGCTGCCCCATCTCGAGGTGGGGGTCCACCTCCACCGGCACGCCCCCGGCGTTGAAGGGCGAACCGCGGCGGGGACCGCCGCCGCCTCCGCCTCCGCCGGCGCTTTTGTCGAACTTGCCCCCTTTCCGCTTCTTCTTCTTCCGGCTCGCGAAACCGCCGCCCGCGGGTTGCTGCGGGCGTCCGCCCCCGCCCTGCCGCCCGGACTGGCCGCCGGGTTTGCCGGATTGCCCGGCGTCCGCGCCGCGGGCGGACGAACGCCCGCCCCCTGCCGGCGGGTCATCGGGAGTAGAGCCGCCTCCGCCGTCCTCGGCGGCGCCCTCCGGCCCGGGGAGGGCGGCGGCGGGCTTCGGGGAATCCGCCTTCGGGTCCGCGGGGGGCGCCCCGGGCTCCGGGGTGCGCGAGGAGGGCTCCGGCGGGTCCGCCGGGGCTTCCGGGGCGGGGGCGGGCGGAGCCTTCGCGGTCTTGCGGGCCGTCTTTCGGGCGCTGGTTTTGCGCGTCTTTTTCGCGGCCGACGCACGTTCCGGCTCGGTGGCGGTGGCCGAAGGGAGATCGTTTTCCGAAGAATCTTCGCTCATGATAATGGTTGTTTCTGTCCGCGGAGGCGTCGTGACAAACGGATGACTTGTTTCTCGAGAAAGGAAAGGGTTCCGCAGTTCGAGAGGACGAAATCCGCGCGGGAGTCCTTCTCCGCGCCGGAAAGCTGCCGGTTCTTCCGCGCCTCGATATCGTCGGCGGAAAGTCCCCTCTCCATCAGACGTTTGACCTGCAGAGGCTCCGGACAATTCAAGGAAACCACGAAATCGAAGGAGGAGGCAAGGTTTTTCTCGAAAAGAAGCGGAATCTCGACGACCAGGTCGTTCTCCCGGTCCTGTTCCAGCGCCCGCGTCCACCTCTCCCGCACCCGGGGATGCAGCACGCTCTCGAGCCACTCCAATTCCGCGGGATCGCCGAAAACGATCCCGGCCACGGCGCGGCGGTCGATCCCGTCCCCGGCGTGAAAAACCGCCCCCCCCCACCTCTCCCGGATCGCCGCGACGACGTCCGGTGCCTCCATCTCCTCCCGGGCGAGATCGTCGGTCCGGACGATCCTCCATCCGAGCCGCGAGAAAAAGGCGAGCGCGGTCGATTTGCCCGAGCCGATGGTCCCGGTCAGCCCGAGTCTGATTCCAGCCATCACCGGACTCCCGCCGAGGGCGCCGCGTTCCGGAAGACATGCCCCGGGGCGACCTCCATCGCGCGGAGCGAGCGTTTCACCGCCTCCTCCGCCGGGGTCAGGGCGATTCCGGCGGCCAGCACTTTGCCGGTTTCGAGAACGCAGTTCGAACGGGGGGTCTTGGCGGCGGTCTCCATGAACTCTTCCTCGGACCCGAAGAAATCGAACTCCCCGGGAAAGGGATCGATCCCGCCTTCGGCCCGGCGGCGCGCACCCTCCTCCCGGATCCACGAGACGACCCGCGAGGTGGTGATCGCGCCCGGCTGGGTCACGTTGTAGACGCCCGGTTCGGCCTCCTTCTCCCAAAGCTCGAAACAGGCCCGCACGTATTCGCCCAGGTGGGATATCGAGTTCTCCGCTTCGAGCAGGCGGGGATAGGCCATGACCTTCACCAGATAGTTCCGCGGGCTCAGCGACTCATCGAAGGGAATCCGGAGCCTCCACACGTAGCAATTCTCCGCGCCGGCCAGCAGTTCCTCGCCGAGCGCCTTCGTGCCGCTGTAAAAGCTGCACGGGCCGCGGCGGAAGGAGAAGTTCGGCTCGTCCCGCTCGTCGAACCCCCGGCCGGAAGGATGCCGGCCCGAAAAAACGCATCCGGAGGAGACGTGCCCCCAGGTCGTCCCCGTCTCCTCGCAGGCCTCGCGGATCATCCCGGGCAGAACGGCGTTGCCCAGGAGCGTCGCCGCCTTGTCCGTCTCGCAGGCATCGACGTTCGGCTTGCCGGTGTAGCCGGCCGCGTTGATCAGAAAACCGGGACGCTCGCCGCGGAGCAGGCGGACGAGGTCTTCCTTGCGGGTGTAATCGACCTCCCGCCGCGAGACGCTGCGGAAGGCGACCCCCCGCCCCCGCAGGTACGATTGGAAAGCGGTTCCGACGTATCCGGACCCGCCGAGAAGCAGGATTTTCTGCGAATGGCTGCGATTCATCGGGGAATCTTCGGGAACGAGGGCCGGGCCGACAACCCGAAAAAACCGCGCGACACGGCCGGGTCCCCGTCCGCGGACACCCCGTGGAACGCGGCCCCTAGAAGGTGTACGTCAGCCCGATCCCGTACGCGAAATGGTCGCCCGGGAAGTTTCCCTCCTCCAGAGGGTCGGTGTCCGAAAGCGGGATCAAGAAATAATCGACGTCAAAATCCGCCCCCACGTACCGGAGATAGATGTTCGCGGAGAGGTGCTCGATGATTTCGATGTCAACCCCGGCCGCCACGGCGAACCCAATCGCGTCGTCCGGCTCGAACCGGTTGACCGGAGTCGGCGATCCCCGCGAGAAAGCCCACTCCTCCCTGGCGTCGAAACCGACATGGTAGAAAGCGACCCCGATCTCCGCGAACGGGGTGAAGGCGCTGCCGTTCTCGAGCCGGCCGAAGCCGTAGAGGATCGGCCCGCTCAGTTCGAAGCTCCCGTCGCCCCCGCCGCCGTCGAGAGTCACCACCTTGAATTGATCGTAGGAAATCCCGAGACCGAAGTAGGGGGAAATCGCGTATTCCGCATAGAGGTAAACCGGCGCCGGATCCTGGTCCTCCGTCGTGCGGTTGATGCTGCCGATGAAGGATCCATCGAACTCTTTCCCGCTCTCGGTGTCGGTCAACGAATACCAGAGCATGCGGGTCCCGATCGAGAGCCGGTCCCGGAGATACTTCTCGTAGAAGGGATTCGGCTCTTTGACGGGGATGTCCTTCCGTTCCTTCTTCGAAGCGGGGGTGGACACCCCCGTCTCTTCCACCTCTTCGATCTCTTCGATCTCGGCCCCGGGGGGAGGAGTGTCGCTCTCCTGGGCGCGGAGCGGACCGGCTGAAAACAAAACGGCCAGAAGCATTGCCGCGAGCGGACGGAAGCGCGTTGGGATTTTCATTGGTGCAATTAGAAGCGTTTTCAAAACCAACCCTTCCGGAAAAAAGCAACTCCTATCTTTCCCGGACCGGCCGGGCGGGGATGCCGACGACCACATGACGTTCCCCGACATCCTTGCTGACGACCGCCGAGGCCCCCACCACCGAACCGTCCCCGATCGAAACTCCGTCGAACACGACCGCGTGCGCGGCGATCCACACATCGTCGCCGATCGACACGCCCCCCCTGCCCTCGAAGTCGTACTGCTGGTTCATCGGGATGTCGGTCCGCCCGGTCCCGTAGGTGCCTCCGCCCAGAATATAGACGTAGGCCGCGATCATCACGTCGGCACCGATCTCGACCCGGTTCGACGCGAATATCTCGGAGTGGAAGCCAACATTGCTCCGGTCGCCGATCCGGATCCGTCCGCCCTTGCAGGAGAGGATGGAGCCGCGCCCGACGAAGACGCCATCACCCAGTTCAATCCCGGAACCATCCCCGCCCTTCGCGTCGAGGAGAACTCCGTCGTCGATGATCACTCCTGCGCCCAGGCGGATCTTCCGCGGATGCCGGAGCACGACATCCTTTCCGAACACCACCCCCGGCCCGCACCCACCGAGAAGGAGCGGATACAGTTTCTTGCGGAGCAGCAGTCCGGCCGCTCCGGGCACCCACGAAGCGAAAAGCTGCACGAATTCGTAGAGAAAAAGGTCCCGCCAGCGCCGGCTCCCCACAACGAGATCCTGGTACCGGCGCAGACTCGAATCCCCGCTTCCGGCGATCTCCGACTGGACTTTGTAGCGCTTGGATTCCGACATCCCCGGCGATCATGCGTTTCGCCCGCCGCTCCGCAAGCCTTACACGCCCAAGGAGGCGGGACGCTCCTGTCCCGCGGCGGCGGACAGGCGGCCTCCCCGACACCCTCTCCGCCGGCC
Organism: Puniceicoccaceae bacterium; assembly: GCA_046541615.1. GTDB lineage: Bacteria > Verrucomicrobiota > Verrucomicrobiia > Opitutales > Puniceicoccaceae > Puniceicoccus. The sequence goes on along the minus strand of JBKHCX010000038.1, from coordinate 5,243 downwards.
GGGAAAATCTCCCGGATTCCCCGCCCGCGCGATTTTCGCGATTGCGGTTCGCCCCGATCCGGATAGCAACATGACAGGATGCCCGCCATGACACCATTGGAGGAAATCCGACACTCCTGTTCGCACGTCCTCGCCGCCGCTTTGCTCCGGCTATTTCCCGACGCCCAGCTGGACGTCGGGCCGCCGACCAAGGACGGCTTCTACTACGACGTGGATCTCGACCACTCCCTGACCGCCGGGGATCTCGCCAGGCTGGAGGCCGAGATGAAGAAGATCATCAAGGAGAACCAGCGCTTCGAGCGCTTCGAGCTGCCGCGCGCGGAGGCGGAGGGGCTGCTCCGTTCCATCGGGCAGGACCGTTACAAGCCCGGGCGGCTGGCGGACATCCCCGAAGGCGAGCCGATCTCGTTCTACCGGAACGGCGAATTCACCGACCTCTGCGCGGGCACCCACGTCGGATACACGAAGAAGATCAAAGCCTTCAAACTCCTGAACGTCGCGGGCGCCTACCACCGCGGCGACGAGAAAAACAAACAGCTCCAGCGAATCTACGGCACGGCCTTCCCGTCCAAGGAAGAGCTGGAGGAGCACCTCCGCCGGATCGAAGAGGCCCGCGCCCGGGACCACCGCAGGATCGGCAGGGATCTCAACCTCTTCCAGATCGACGACCAGGTCGGCCAGGGGCTGGTCCTGTGGACTCCCGCCGGAGCGATCATCCGCCAGGAGCTGCAGAACTTCATCAGCGACAAGCTGCTCCGGCAGGGGTATCAGCAGGTCTTCACCCCGCACATCGGAAAGCTCGGCCTTTTCCGCACTTCCGGGCACTTCCCGTACTACCGGGAAAGCCAGTTTCCGCCCATCCTCGAACACGAAACTCTTTCGGAGATGGCCGGCGAGGGCTGCTCCTGCGGGGATCTGGCCAACCGCCTCGCCGGGGGCGAGGTGGACGGCTACCTGCTCAAACCGATGAACTGCCCGATGCACATCCGCATCTTCGACGGGCGCCCCCACTCCTACCGCGACCTTCCGGTGCGGCTCGCCGAATTCGGCACCGTGTACCGGTGGGAGCAGTCCGGCGAACTCAACGGGCTGACCCGCGTGCGCGGCTTCACCCAGGACGACGCTCACATCTTCTGCACCCCGGACCAGCTCGACGCCGAGATCCGGGGCTGCCTGGATCTCGTGCGCGAGGTCTTCCTCGCCCTCGGCATGGAGGAATACCGCGTGCGCCTGGGCCTGCGTGATCCGGAGTCGGAGAAATACACCGGAAGCGCCGAAAACTGGGACAAGGCCGAGGCCGCGCTGAAGCAGGCCGTCCGCGCCATCGGCGTGGACTACACCGAGGAGGCGGGCGAGGCCGCGTTCTACGGTCCCAAGATCGATTTCGTGGTCGAGGACGTCATCGGGCGCGAGTGGCAGCTCGGCACCGTGCAGGTCGATTACAACCTGCCGGAGCGTTTCGACCTCTCCTACACCGGGGCCGACAACCGGAAACACCGCCCGGTCATGATCCACCGGGCGCCCTTCGGCTCCCTCGAACGGTTCACCGGAGTCCTCACGGAACACTTCGCCGGCAACTTCCCGACCTGGCTCGCTCCCGAGCAGGTGCGCCTCCTGCCGATGAACGACGAGCTGGCCGCCTACTCCGCCGGAATCGCCGGGCGGCTCCGCGCAGGCGGCTTCCGGGTCGGCGAGGACACGCAGCCGGACAAGCTGGGCGCCAAAATCCGCCGGGCCGAAACCGCGAAAGTGCCCCACATGCTCGTCCTCGGCAACCGCGAGCGCGACGAAGGCCGGGTCTCGCTGCGCAGCCGGATCCGTCCCGACGCGCCGAACAACCCCACCGTCGATGAATTCGAGGCCTGGCTCGCCCGCGAGATCGCCTCCCGGGCGCTTCCGGTCCTGCGGGAGGGGTGATCCCGGCGGGACCGGGCGCGGATCAGAACAGGATGCCCTTGATCCAGTCCTTCAACCGGACGACACCCTCCATCCCCACCGTCGCCAGCAGGTAGATGATATAGACGTAGAAGGCCGCCGCCAGCAGCCCGGCGAGGAAACCCCCGATGGCCACGAGACCATCGTCCTCGGAGAGGGAAACCCCGACCAGGAACACCACGCCCGCCGGAAGGGTGTTCGTCAGCGGAATCGGCAGGATCATCAGGGAGGCCATCAGGAGAACGACGCACCCCAGGAACATCCGTCCGCCCCTCCGGTTGATCCACCGCATGCGCGGCCGGATCAGGTGCTCGGCGAAACCAAGAAAACGGTTGGCCGACCGGACCAGTTTCCCCGCGAACTCCTTGGAAATCTCCTTCCGCAGCGCCCGCTCGGGCAGCCAGGGCCGCTCGCGGCCCGACATCATCTGCAGCCCGAGCAGGAAGAGGAGAACGCCGAACGGCGTGCTGTAACCGGGCGCCGGCACGGGCAACGCGCTGGGCAGGGAGAGAATCACCAGCAGGATCCCGAATCCCTTGTCGCCCACCCGGTCGGCGATCAGCCGCACGCTGATCCGGTCGCCGGGCGACTCGACGAGCGCTGCCAGATTTTGAGAAAGAGTTCTGCGCGGAGATGACAATGACATGGGCGGGTGAATTGGGAGGTTCGGAAAACCGCAATCAACGAAAGTGGAATCCGGCTCCTACGCGACCGCGCCGCCCACGCCAATCCGAAAAGTCCGCACCGGGTGAAATCGGGTGCGCCCGCCAGCGCCTTCCGCTCGAGGGACAAGCCCCCCGGCCAGGGACGGCGGCCCCTCCGACGCGACAGGCTGAAGCCTGGACACCAAACCTTGCTCCCCGCCTGCCCGGGTATGCTGTCCGGCCTTCAGGCCGCTCCCCCCCTGCCAGGGTAGGGTGTCCAGCCTTCAGGCTGCTCCCCTCTTGCCCGCGCCCGGGCGGGACAGGCTTGCCGTTTCCCGCAAAGAGCGCATACCTTCCCCGGCATGCAAGGATACTCCGTTTACGAAGCACTCGTCTTTTTCCTCATTCTCCTGGCCAGCCTCTCCGTACACGAATGGGCGCACGCCTGGACGGCCGAAAAGCTGGGCGATTCGACCGCGCGCCTCATGGGGCGGGTGACGTTCAACCCCGTTCCCCACATTGATCCGGTGGGGACGATCATCGTTCCCGCGTTCTTCCTCCTGGCCTCGGGTGGGGGCGCTTTCTTCGCCTGGGCGAAACCCGTGCCCGTCAACCCGCGCAATTTCCGGAAGCCGGTCCGCGACGACATCCTCGTGGCGATGGCCGGACCCGCTTCGAACCTCGTCATCTGCCTGCTGGTGGCGGTCCTCGTCGGCCTCGCTTTCCGGCTCGGGAACCCCGCCGCCTTCCTCGACTTGGCGAGCGACGTCATCTTCATCAACGCCATGCTCATGGTCTTCAACCTGATCCCGGTCCCGCCTCTCGACGGTTCCCATGTCCTGCGGCATGTCGTCGGGATGGGCGAGACCGCCTTCCTGCGCTTCTCGCAGTTCGGGTTCATGATTCTCCTGGCCCTCCTCTTTCTGACACCCTTTCCGCGCGTCCTGCTGGCCGGAATCCTGGCCGTCCAGGGCCTGGCGGTCTCCGTCATGCGGACCGTCGGAGGCGGTTGAAGCATTCGCCCCGGGAGGGATTGCCCCCGGCCCCGGAGCGGCAGCCGACCACCGCGCAATCCCTGCGGCCGACGGTCGGCGGCCCCGGAGAAACTCCAACCCGCGCGGCGGTTTGTGAAGAAATCCTCACACTCCTCCGGTCGAAATGGGTTGGCCAACGGCGGATTTTTCCCTAAACGGGTTTCATCGCCATGACCGACTCGCCACTCCAGCAATACGCCGCACTTCGCGAGACGCCGCGGAAACGGAAGCTCGTCGGGACCCTCTTTCTGGCGGTGGTCATCCAGGTGCTGCTGGTCTCGCTGACTGTTTTCGTGGTCGTTTTCGTGCCCTCGCAGAAGGAGGATCCGGAATTCGTCGCCAAAAAATCCATCTACCTGCCGCAGCGCGAACTGGAGCACAAGATGGCCGTGGCGGAGTTCCAGCAGGCCGCCCGGTCCCCGATGCGGATGGAGAAGATCCAGGTGGACCGGATGACCCCCACCGCCATGCCCGAGCTGCCCGAGATGCCCTCGATGGAGTTCACCCCGGTCGCCCCCGACACCCCGAGCCCCGTCGGCGCCGCCCTCTTCGGCAACTCCGGCGTGGGGGGGATGATGCAGGGGCTCGCCGGCGACGCATCGTCCATTTCGTTTCTGGGGATCGAGGAGAACGCCGCGCGATTGATCATCGTCGTCGATGTCGCGACCTCCGTCTTCAACGCCGCGGATGCGGCTGGATCGAGCATGGACGAGGTCAAGCGGGAAACCCGGGAACTCATCGAAGAACTCAATTCCAACACCCTGTTCAACGTCATTATTCACCGCCGCACCTTCCTCCCGATGCGCGACTCCCTTCTCCCCGCCACCATGGCGAACAAGGAGTTCGCGATCGACTGGGTGAACCGCAAGTTTCCGGCGACCGGCGAACAATCGATCAGCGGGGCGCGCTCGGCCGGCGGCGGGTTCCAGGGCATCGTGCCCGTGCTCGACCTGGCCTTCGACATGCAGCCGGACGTCATTTTCCTCGTCTCCGACGGAGGCTACTTCGACGAAACCAACACCCCGGTGCCTCTGGGCAGGGTCCTCGACCTCATCCGCGACCGCCAGAAGGATCTGCCGGAAGACGCCCGCATCCACTCCATCCACTTCCCCGACCCCCGGGACATCGACGACGGCCGCATCGGCTCGAAAATGCGCAGCATCGCCACCCGCAACGGCGGAAAATACCGGACCTTCGACTGACCGCCGCCCGGCACAACCGCCCCGGCAACAAGAATTTACCTCCCCCGGACACCTTTTCCGACCGGGTCGGATTTTGGTATTGACCCTGTGTTTGGATCTGCGAAGATGGATTCATGAAAACTGGAACCAGGATTATCAGTAGAAAACGGCGGCCCCGTATTAAGTTTGGCGAGGGCACCCGGGCTTTTTACCATCTCATGAGCCGGACGGTGAACGGGGAGAAATGGTTCGGGGTGCGGGAGAAGGAGTACCTGCGGAAGCTGATCCGGCAGGTGGCGGAGTTCTCCGGCATCCGGATCATCACCTACGCGGTGATGGACAACCACTTCCACGTTTTCGCGGAGGTGCCCCCCGAGCGGCTGGTGTCGGACGGGGAGATCGTCCGCCGCTTCGCGGTGCTCTATCCGGAGGTCACCCCCTGGCAGCCG
>JBKHCX010000037.1:0-19461 GCA_046541615.1 Puniceicoccaceae bacterium | reverse complement strand
ATTCTGACCGATCCGCCGCGGGTTCGCCGGTCCTTCATCGGCGATGGCCCCCTCTTTTTTCGAATAATTTGGGATTGCCAAGAATCCGGACAGCCCCACACTGGTGGTCGATGAAAAAAATTGCCCTGACGCTTTCCACCGCCTGCCTGCTCGCCCTCGCGGGTTGCAACACCGGTCCCACGACCGCCCAGCGCGAAAACATGATCAAGCCGAACGAGAACTACAATTTCTTCGGCATCGTCAGCTCGGAGCAGGGCACTTTCAAGAAGCCCAACAGGGCCTCCTTTGCCGTCACCTCCGATGAGGTGACCACCCGCGACAACTTCAGCGGGGACAGCGTTTCGCTGCTCTGGGGATTGATCACCCTGCGCGACTACTGAGCCGCCTTCCCCTTCGATTCGGCGAAATCCGCCACCATCGAATAGAAGCGGTCGAAGTTTTCGGTGCCGTCGTTCGGCCCGGGTCCTGCTTCGGGGTGGTATTGCACGGAGAATACCGGGCGGCCTTTGAGGCGCAGCCCCGAGACGGTGCCGTCGTTCAGATTCGTCTCGGTGATCAGCGCCTTCCCCTCGAGCGACTCCGGGTCGGAAGCGAATCCGTGATTCTGCGCGGTGATGATCACCTGGCCGCTCTCGCCGTTCTTCACCGGCTGGTTTCCTCCCCGGTGTCCGAATTTCAGCTTGAACGTGCCGCCCCCGAGAGCGTGCGTGATCACCTGGTGTCCGAAACAGATGCCGAAAACGGGGAATTTCCCGATGATGTCCCGGACCGTTTGATGCGCGTAGCCCACCGCCGCCGGATCACCCGGCCCGTTGGAGAGAAACACGCCGTCGGGATCGAACTCCTCGATCTCGGCGGCGGTGCAGGTGGCGGGAAAGAGGGTCAGGTCGAATCCGTGGTCGTGGAGCCGCTTGAGAATGGAATGCTTGGCGCCGTAATCGACGACGGCGATGCGATAGCGCCTGCGCCCCTCCCGGGCGTGGTCGCGGACGAGGCTCGTTCCCGCCACGCTAAACGGACGGCAGCCTCCGGCCGACGGAGCAAAGGGTTCGACCCTTTTCCGGGTGACCTCCTTCACGAAATCGAGTCCGACCAGCCCCGCCCATTCGCGGGCCCGCCGGACCGCCTCCTCTCCCGGAATCCCCTCCGTCGAGAGGCAGCTCTTCATCGCTCCGCACGTGCGCAGTCGTTTCGTGATGGCGCGGGTGTCCACTCCGCTGATCCCCGGCACCCCATGCGCGGCGAGATAATCGGGGAGGCTCCGCGTCGAGCGCCAATTGCTCGCCACCGGACTGATTTCGCGGACCACGAAACCGGCCGCCTTCGGCCGCGACGACTCCCCGTCCTCGTCGTTGACGCCGTAGTTTCCGATCTGCGGGGCGGTCATCGTCACGATCTGCCCGAAATAGGACGGATCCGTCAGAATCTCCTGATAGCCCGTCATGCTCGTGTTGAAAACCGCCTCTCCGAAGACGGTTCCGACCGCCCCGAAGGCTTCGCCCCGGAAAAAGCTCCCGTCCTCGAGGGCAAACACCGCTTCTGTTCTTTCCATGACTCTTTCTTCTGAGGGGTTCCCCCGGCGGGCGCAAAGAAAATCCGCCCGGCGCCCGCCGCGAATCCGATCGACCCTTTGACAAAAATCCGGGGAGAGGGTATTCTCCCCGTTTTCGCTGATTTCCCTATTATTTCAACTTATGTATCCCGAAGACCGCCGCGAAGATTGGTTCCGGGGCCAGGGCCACTGGTCCGGGGTCCCTGAAAAGAAATGGAAAAGCTGGAGGTGGCAGATGCAGAACCGCATTTCCACCGTCGAAGAGCTTGAAAAGTACATCGATCTGACTCCGGAGGAGAAAGTGGGCGCCCGGTTCGCCCAGTACAAGCTCTCCCTGGCGATCACCCCGTATTTCTTCAATCTCATCGACCCCGCGGACCCCGGCTGCCCGGTCCGCCTGCAGATGATCCCCCGCGCCGGGGAGAGACGGATCGCGCCCGAGGAATTGCTCGATCCGGTCGGCGAAGAGGGCGCCATGCCCGTCGAGGGCCTCGTACACCGGTATCCGGACCGGGTTCTTTTCCTCGTGACCGACCAGTGCGCGGCGTACTGCCGCTATTGCACGCGCAGCCGCCTGGTCTCCAACGCCCAGGACTACAACTTCCATCCCGGCTTCGAACAGGGCCTGTCGTACATCGAAAGCCACCCGGAGATCCGCGACGTGTTGCTCAGCGGAGGGGACCCTCTCCTGCTCAACGACCGGAAGCTGGACTACCTGTTCGGACGCCTCCGGGCGATCCCCCATGTGGAATTCATCCGGATCGGAAGCCGCATCCCGGTTTTCCTGCCCCAGCGGATCACCGAGCCGTTCTGCGACGTGCTTCGCAAGCACGGCCCGATCTGGGTGAGCATCCACGTCAACCACCCGAAGGAGTGCACGGAGGAACTCTACCAGGCCTGCGAGCGTCTTGCCTGCGCCGGAACCCCCATCGGGAACCAGTCCGTCCTGCTGCGCGGGGTGAACGACGATCCGGAGACGTACCGCTCGCTCATCCACCGCCTGCTCATGATGCGGGTCAGGCCCTACTACCTCTACCAGTGCGACCTGATCACCGGCAGCGCCCATTTCCGGACGGATGTGCGGAAGGGGATCGAGATCATCCGGAGTCTGCGCGGGAACACCACCGGGTACGCCATCCCCCAGTTCGTGATCGACGCGCCGGGAGGGGGAGGCAAGGTGCCGATCAATCCGGACTACGTGGAGGAGATCACCGACGACGAAATCGTCCTGCGCAATTACGAAGGCCGCCTTTTCCGCTACCCTCTCCAACCGAGTCCCGACAACCCCGTCGTGGAAGACCCCGCCGAAGCCCCGCCGGAGATGGCGGCCTGCCGGATGTAGGGCCGCCCGGCGGCCGAGGCCTACCGCACCAGCCCGAAGTGGCGGCACCCTTCGAGTACGCCGCTGGTGGCGGTTTTGGTGGCCCGGAAGAGCAGGTCCGGGCGCCCCTGTCCGCCCAGCTCGCGTTCGATCCGGTCCGCGAGGGAGGGGTCCATGTTGCCGACGGCGATGGCGCGGAATCCCGCGACCAGGGCCGCGAGGTCGTTCCCGGAGTCGCCGGCGTAAACCACCTCCTCCGGCCGGAAGTCGGCGTGGGTCGAAAGCCAGATCAGCGCGTAGGCCTTGGAGACGCGGGCGGGCAGAAGGTCGAGCAGGCCCTTGTTTTCGAAGGGATCGACGCTGCCCATGCAGGCGAACGGCAGCCCCGCCTCCCCGCACACCCGGCTGACCTCCGCGACCAGGGCCTCCACCCTGTCCGCCGGCGCGAAGTAGCTGATTTTGAAGCGCCCCTGGCAGGCCTCGTCCTGCGGAACCAGCCCGCCGACCGCCGCGAGGCTCCGCTCGACGGCGGCGCGGTCGATCGATCCGACCAGCCCCGCGAGGTGCCCGTCGTAGGGTTCGAAGGGGCGGTAGGCCCCGGTGGCGTCCCGGCGGTAGATCGACGAGCCGACGTCGCAGACCATCCATTCCGGCCGGGGGAGACCGTCGGACTCCATCACCTCGAGGACCGATTCGAGATGGCGCCCGGTGGCGAAAACCACCTCCCGGGTCCCCTCCGCCATCGCCTCGGCCAGAAGGCGCAGATCCGCCCGGTTCTCCTCCGATCCGGGCAGGGGGATCAGCGTTCCGTCGAGGTCGGTGGCGAGGACCCGGGGGTCCCATCGGGATTCGAAGTTGAAATTCTCCATGGCAACCAGGATACTCCGAAAGGTTTCCCCAACGGAATCCCCAAAAACACCATGAGTCAGAAAAAAGGAATTCGCATCGCCCTCCTCAGCCTGCACGGCCTCATCCGCGGGAAGAACCTCGAACTCGGCCGGGACGAGGACACGGGCGGACAGACCAAGTACGTTGTGGAGCTGGCCCGCGCGCTGGCCGGCCAGCCCGATGTCTCGCGGGTCGATCTGATCACCCGGCAGATTTTCGACGACCGCGTCTCCGCGGACTACGCCCGGCCGGAGGAATCGCTCGGCGGAAACGCGCACATCATCCGCATCCCCTTCGGGCCGCGCCGCTACCTTTACAAGGCCAAGCTCTGGCCCTACATGGAGGTCTTCGTCGATCAATGCCTGAATTATTTCCAGCGGAACAACGCCGCCCCCGATCTGATTCACGGCCACTACGCCGACGCCGGATACGGCGGCGCCCAGCTCGCCCGGCTTCTCGGGATCCCCTTCGCGTTCACCGGCCACTCCCTCGGGCGGGTCAAGAAGGCGCGTCTCCTCGAAAGCGGGGTGTCCGCCGGCAAGCTCGAGTCCACCTACCGGATCAGCCGGCGGATCGAGGCCGAGGAATTCGCCCTGGAGACCTGCTCCCTGATCGTGACAAGCACCCATCAGGAGGTCCGGCAGCAGTACGAAATCTACGACAACTACATCCCCGAGCGGATGGAGGTCATCCCCCCGGGCGTGGATCTCGAATCGTTCCGCCCCCCGGAGGACGACGATCCGGAGCCGGAGATCCAGTCGCGGATCCGGCGCTTTCTGGACGAACCGGACAAGCCGATGATCGTGGCCATGGCCCGGCCGGACGAGAGGAAGAATCTCGAGCGGCTGGTGGCCACCTACGGCGAATCCCCGCAGCTCCGGCGGGAGGCGAACCTGGTCCTCATCATGGGTTGCCGCGACGACATCCGGGAGATGCCGCCCGGCCAGCGCGCGGTCCTGAACAACGTCCTGACCCTGATCGACGTCCACGACCTGTACGGAAAGGTCGCCTACCCGAAGCACCACCGGGCGGACGACGTCCCGGAGATCTACCGGATGACCGCCCGCTCCCGCGGGGTGTTCATCAACCCGGCGATGACCGAACCCTTCGGGCTGACCCTTCTCGAGGCGGCGGCGAGCGGGGTCCCGATTATCGCCACCAACGACGGCGGCCCGAGCGACATCATCGCCAACTGCAGGAACGGCATCCTGATCGACCCGTTCGACCAATCGGCGATCGAGAGAGCCCTGCTCCGCGCGTTGACCGAACCGGACACCTGGGCCGAGTGGTCCCGCGAGGGATACAAGAACGTGCACGAGCACTACTCCTGGCAGCGGCACGCCGAACGCTACCTGCGCGACGTGCGGGAGATCCTCGACGTCTTCAAAAGCTCGCCCTCCCTGACCACCCGGCGGAAGACCCGACCCCTGACCGGGGTGGACCGCATCGTCATCGCCGACATCGACAACACGCTGACCGGAGACGACGAGGCCATGCGCGCCTTCTTCGAGCGCATCGAAACCACCGAGACCAGCGTCGGCTTCGGCATCGCCACCGGCCGGCGCTTCGAGGAGGTGTTGCGCCTGATGGACGAACACGACATGCCGCAGCCGGAAGTCGTCATGACCTCGGTCGGCACCGAGATCTACTATGGAAAAAACCACACACCCGACGCGAGCTGGCGCAAGCACATTGATTTCCGGTGGGAACCGGACAGGATCCGGTCCGTTCTCGACGAGATACCGGGCCTCTACCCGCAGGAGGAGCACGAGCAATCGACCTTCAAGATCAGCTATGGAATCGATTTCTCGAAGTCGCCGAGCCTGGCGGCGATCAAGCGCACCCTGCGCGCGAACCGCCTGCGCGTGAAAGTGGTCGTCTCTCTCGGCATGTTCCTCGACATCATCCCCTTCCGCGCGGGAAGCGGCCTGAGCATCCGGCACATCGCCTACAAGTGGGGCTTTCCGCTCGAGCACATCCTGGTGGCCGGAGACTCCGGAAACGACGAGGAAATGCTGGCCGGAAACACCCTCGGGGTGGTCGTCGGCAACTACAGTCCCGAGCTGGAGAAGCTGCGGAGATACCCGCGGATCTACTTCGCCGGACAGAGCCACGCCAACGGCATCCTGGAGGGGATGGACTACTACGGCTTCCTCGGGGAGATCCGGATCCCCAACGACCGGAACCTCGAGACCGAAGCCGCCGAGTGAGCGGCGTCGGCGCGTTCCGACCGCTTCCGGCACGACCGACCGATCCGACCGACCGACCGTGAACTTCATGGAAGAAAGCCGCCTCTCCTACGAGGCGTCCCGCTCGCTCCGGCGCATCCGCCCGAAGATCGACCGCCGCATCGATGAGGCCGCGCCGTCCGAAGCCGGGGCCACCCGCCTGCGGGAGGATGTCGAGGCCCGCCTGGCCGACCACTGGCCGCGGCTCTTCAAACTCCTCTACCAGCTCTACGGCCACCACTACGACTTTTTCTACTACCTCGAATCCATCGCCCTGACCGCGATCGACTGCTGGCTGGAGCGGCCCGCCCCCCTGAAGGAACTGGACCGCCACCGGGAGAACGACCCGGGCTGGTATCTCTCGGAAAAGATGGTCGGCGGCTCGCTCTACGTCGATCTCTTCAACGGGAATCTCGCCCGGCTCCGGGACGTCATCCCCTACCTGCGCGACCTCGGGCTGACCTACCTGCACCTGATGCCGCTGTTCGCCTCCCGGCCGGGGAACAGCGACGGCGGGTACGCGATCAGCGACTACCGCGCGGTGGACCCCCGGCTCGGCACGATCGACGATCTGCGCAGCCTCGCCGACGACCTGCGCGAGGCGGGGATCTCCCTCGTGCTCGATTTCGTTTTCAACCACACGGCCGACGACCACCTCTGGGCGATCCGCGCCCAGGAGGGCGAGCGCGAGTTCATCGACTACTACCGGACCTTTCCCGACCGCTCGCTGCCCGACCAGTACGAGCGCACCCTCCGGGAGATCTTCCCCTCCGTCCGGCGGGGCAATTTCACGTGGAACGAAACGCTCAAACGCTGGGTCTGGACGACCTTCAACAGCTTCCAGTGGGATCTCGACTACTCGAACCCCGAGGTCTTCCGGGCGATGGCTTCGGAAATGCTGTTTCTCGCCAACACGGGGGTGGAGATCCTCCGCCTGGACGCGGTCGCCTTCATCTGGAAGGAGATGGGGACGAGCTGCGAGAACCTGCCCGAGGCCCACCTGATCATCCAGGCCTTCAACGCCCTCTGCCGCATCGCCGCCCCGGGCCTGGTCTTCAAATCCGAGGCGATCGTCCATCCGGACGAAGTCGTCAAATACATCGACGCCGGGGAGTGCCAGATCTCCTACAACCCCACGTTCATGGCCCTGCTCTGGGAATCGATGGCCACCCGCGAGACCCGGCTCCTCAAGCAATCGATGGAGCACCGCTTCCAGCTGCCCCCGGGCACCACCTGGATGAACTACCTGCGCTGCCACGACGACATCGGCTGGTCCTTCGACAACGGAGACGCCTGGGCCGCGGGCATCCATCCCGACCACCACCGCGACTTCCTCAACCGGTTCTACACCGCCCGGTTTCCGGGGAGTTTCGCGCGGGGGGTTCCCTTCCAGCACAACGAGGCCACCGGCGACATGCGCATCTGCGGGACGATGGCCTCCCTGGCCGGCCTGGAGGAGGCGGTCGTCGCAAACGATCCCGTCCTCCTCGACATGGCCCTGCGCCGCATCCGCATGGCCTACGGCGTGCTCTGCGCGGCTGCCGGCATGCCGCTGATCTTCCTCGGGGAGGAGTGGGGCCTGCTCAACGACTACTCCTACCAACTCGATCCCGACAAAGGCGACGACAGCCGGTGGATCCACCGGGTCCGCATGGACTGGTCCCTCCCGGCGAAAAAGTCCCGGAAGAATTTCGTTCCGAGCCTGGTTCACCGGGCGCTCCGGCAGCTCTTCTCCGTCCGGAAAACCATTCCGGCCTTCCGGGGAAACCGCCTCCGCCTGCTCCCGATCGACAACGGCCACTCGCTCGCCTTCGCCCGCTGGCACGACGCGAGTTTCGCGGTGGTCGTGGCCAATTTCTCCGAACGCGAACAGCCGGTGGACCTTGGCGCGATCCGCTCCATGGGCCTCGGCCACTTTCTGTGCGACAGCCTGACCGGCCGGGAGATCAGCACCCGCGCGGGCGTGCTGCTCGAGCCCTACGAGATTCTCTGGATGCAGGAGGCGTAGGGGTGCCGCGGGACCGGAGTGTCCCGCCCCCCCAGCCCGGAAGGCGGACACTCCTGTCCGCCGCTTGCCGCCTGCCAATCCGCGCTTGCCGGTCAGCCGACCTCGGGAGGCGGGGTTGCGCCCCTTTTGATCCCGGTGTGCCGGACTTCCTGCCCGCTCAGAAGATAGATGACTTCTTCGGCGATGTTGGTCGCGTGGTCGGCGATGCGTTCGATCGACTTCGAGATGAAGACCAGTTCGAGAAGAACCTCGGTGTGGTTCTTGCCGTCGGAGAGCATTCCGGTGAACGCCTGGAAGTTGCTCCGGTTCATCGAATCGACCTGCTTGTCCTGCCGGATGATCGCCACGCACTTTTCGGCGTCCTCCTCCACGAAGGCGTCGATGGCGTCCTTGAGCATCTCGACGGCCAGTCTGGCCGACTGCGGGATGGAGACGAGATTCCCGGGAACGGAATGGCCGTGCGAGGCGGAATTGAGAATCCGCCCCACCCGCTTGGCGATGCTGGAGGCCTCGTCGCCGATCCGCTCGAGGTCGTGCGAGGTCTTGATCGCGACGGCGATCAGCCGCATGTCGCCGGAAACCGGATGGTAAAGGGTCATGTAGCGCACCGCGGCCTGGTCGATGGCCAGTTCGAGTTCATCGATCTGGTGGTCGGCGGCGAGCACCTCGTCGGCGATCGCCGCGTCGTGCCGTTCGAGGGCCTCCATGGCCCGCCGGGTGGCGTGCATGGCCTTTTCGGCCATCGACACAAGGTTTGTCCGGATGGCTTCGAGTTCCGCGTGAAAGGAGCGTTCCATGGTGCTGTGATGCGGGGGTTGCGGCGGGAGGGGATCAGCCGAAGCGTCCCGAGACGTAGGCCTCGGTCTGTTCCTCCCTCGGGTTCATGAATATCTGCTCGGTTTCTCCATACTCAATCAGCTTTCCGAGATAAAAGAAAGCCGTATTGTCGGAAACCCGGGTGGCCTGCTGCATGTTGTGGGTCACGATGACGATGGTGTAATCCTTCTTCAGTTCGTGGATCAACTCCTCGATCTTGCCGGTCGCGATCGGGTCGAGGGCCGAGCAGGGCTCGTCCATGAGCAGCACCTCCGGCTCGTTCGCGATCGCGCGGGCGATGCAGAGGCGCTGCATCTGCCCGCCGGAGAGACTCAACGCGCTCTCGTGCAGCCGGTCCTTGGCCTCGTCCCAGAGCGCCGCGCCCTTGAGGCTGCGCTCGACGACCTCGTCGAGCTGGGACTTCCGGCTGCGGCCGGCGATGCGGAGGCTGTAAACGATGTTTTCGTAAATCGATTTCGGAAAGGGATTGTACTTCTGGAAGACCATCCCGATCCGCTTGCGGAGCGAGATCACCTCGAGCTTCGGATCGTAGATGCTCCGCCCGTTGATGAGGATGTCCCCGGCGTGGCGGATGCCCTCGACCAGATCGTTCATCCGGTTGAAATTCCGGAGCAGTGTCGATTTTCCACAGCCGGACGGCCCGATCAGCGCGGTCACCTCGCGCCTGGGGATGTCCATGTTCAGGTCGAAAAGCACCTGCGTGTCGCCGTACCAGAAGCCGTAGTTGTCCTTCACCTGGATGTAGGCTGCGTCTTCGGAAACCGGCTTGGATCCGGCAGAGGAGGGGGCTGTGTTCGTGTCGGCCATGGGAGTGTGTTTGTCGGATTTCAAACAGGGGAATCAGGATTAGAAGGCGCCTGTCTGATAGCGCTTGCGGAGACGGTTGCGGATGGTGATGGCCCCCAGGTTGAGGATGACCACCAGTGCGATCAAGAGAAGGGTCGTGGCGAAGACCATCGGCTTGGCGGCCTCGGAATCCGGGGACTGGAACGCCAGGTCGTAGATATGGAACCCGAGGTGCATGAACTTGCGTTCGAGGTGGACGTAGGGGAAGTATCCGTCGATCGGCAGCGACGGCGCCATTTTGACCACCCCGACGAGCATCAGCGGCGCCACCTCCCCCGCCCCCCGGGCCATGGCGAGCACGAGGCCGGTCAGCATCCCGGGGGCGGACGCCGGCAGAACGATCCGCTGGATCGTCTGCCACTTCGAAGCCCCGCAGGCCAGGGACGCCTCCCGCATTCCGCGGGGAACCGCGGAAAGGGCCTCCTCGGTCGAGACCACGACGACCGGAACCGTCATCAGGGCCAGGGTGAGCGAGGCCCAGAGGATCCCGCCGGTGCCGAAGGTCGGGGTCGGCAGGCGGTCGGAGAAGAACAGGTCGTCGATCGAACCCCCGAGCACATAGACGAAAAACCCGAGCCCGAAGACCCCGTAAACGATCGAGGGCACCCCGGCCAGGTTGTTGACCGCGATGCGGACCGAACGGACGAACGGACCCTGCGTGGCGTATTCGCGCAGGTAGATGGCCGCCAGAACACCGAAGGGCATGACCGCGATGCTCATGAGCACGGTCATGACAAAAGTCCCGAAGATGGCCGGAAAGATCCCCCCCTCGGTGTTCGCCTCCCGGGGATTCCCGGATACGAAGCCCCAGACGTGCCCCACGAAGAAAGCGACTTTGTCGAAAAACCCGAGCCGGTCCGGATAGTAGTAGTAGGTCAGCTCCCCCATGGGCAGCTGCTTTTCCTGCCCGGTCGGCAGCTCGTAGGTGAAAACATCCGCTTCCTGCGCCTCCCGCATTTCCTTCGCCCCGGCCGCCAGGACGTCGTATTCCGCCTGCAGGATCTCCATCCGTTCTTCGGCCTTCCGGTACTCCGGTTTCGAGACGGCGGCGTCGGATCCGAATTTCCGCTCCAGCGAGCGGAGCTTGATCCGCAGCTTGTCCATCTCGAAATTGATCCTGCCGATATCCCCCTTCTCGATGGAGCGGATGTCTTTCCGACGCTGCTGGGCCTGCTCGAAGACATCGTCGAAAACCTGCCCGAAATCCGCGTCCCCGACGGAAACCTCCCTTCCGTCCGCCAGAACGAGCTTCTTCGGATAGCCGATGGCGTTGCCGTACTCCAGCCGCTCCATCTCCATCAGACCCCGGGCGGGCGCCATCGATTCAATCTGCTCGTAATCGACGAACTTGTACATGAACCCGTACACATCCTTGTTCCCCACGAAGAACTGGAGTTCGCGCTTGAGTTCCGTCTTGCCCGGGCGCAGATCCTTCGCGTAGCGGTCGATGGTGACGTGGCCGGCGAAATGATCGACCCCCTGGATCGCCGCGTCCGCGCCCTCCACGAGCTGCACCTCGACGATCTGCTTCGGCCAGAAAACCGTGATCCCGTTCACGAAGATCACCGCCAGCAGGACGAAGACCATCAGAAGCCCGACGGCCAGCCCCATGCCCGTGAACCAGACGAGATTCTCCCCTTTCGGACGGTATTCTTTTTCGGCCATGATTGATTTCTCCGGTTCGGTCGGCTCAGACATCCTTGTATCGCTCGCGCAGCCGCTGCCGCACGATCTCGGCCACGGTGTTGACGGCGAAGGTCATGATGAAAAGGAGCATCGCCCCCAGAAAGAGCGTGCGGTAGAGCGTTCCGTCCTTGGCGGCCTCGGGCAGCTCGACGGCGATGTTGGCGGCCAGGGTCCGCATGCCGTTGAAGATGTTCCAGTCCATGACGGGGGTGTTCCCCGTGGCCATCACGACGATCATCGTCTCCCCGACCGCGCGCCCGAGCCCGATCATGAAGGCGGAGAAAATTCCCGGCGAGGCGGTCGGCAGGACGATCCGGGCCGCGGTCTGCCACCGGCTGGCCCCGAGGGCGAGGGAGGCCGAGGTCAGGTAGGGCGGCACGTTCGACATCGCGTCCTCCGAGATCGTGAAGATCAGCGGGATGACCGTGAACCCCATCACGAAACCGACGACCAGCGAATTGCGCTGCTCGTAGTCGGCCCCGGTGAATTCCGGCCACCAGCGGCCGAAGTCGCCTACGGGAAGTCCGGTGGCGGGGTCGGTCACGGTGAAGAAGATCCCCTCGATCACCGGACCCACCTGCCAGGCGAGCCAGCCGAAGAAAACCACGGCGGGCATCATCACCAGAAACTCCCAGCCGGGCTTCACCATCAGCCGGATCGATTGCGGCAGCTTGCCCCAAAGAAGCCCGAAGAGGATCGTCCCCGCCGGAATCAGGACGATGACACACAGGATGGACGGAACCCGGTCCTTCCACATGGGGGCGAGCCAGAGGGCGGCCAGAAAGCCCAGAACCACGCTCGGCAGCGAGGCCATGATCTCCATGGTCGGCTTGACGAAGCGCTTGAACTCGGGCCGCAGAAACTGGGAGCAGTACACCGCGGCCAGAACGGAGATCGGCACGGCGAAGAGCATCGCGTAGAGGGTGCCCTTGATCGATCCGAAGACCAGCGGCACGACCGAAAGCTTCGGCTCGAAACTGCTGGACCCCCCGGTGGACTGCCACGAGTAGGAGGGTCCCGACTGGCCCTCGTACCAGATCTTTTTGAAGAACGCGGCGAATCCGGCCTCCGGATGCGGGTCGTCGAGCGACAGGAAGTGGAGGATCCCCTCCCTGTCGTAAAAGACCATGGCATCGTACTTCGGCCCGAGAAAGCCGGCGACCGCGTCGAAATCAAGCCGCCCCGCCCAGCGGATGGCGCCGGTGGTCATGTAGCGCAAGGATGCCTCGTTTTCCCCGGCGATCAGGAAGGCACGGTTGCGCAGGCTGTGGTCCTGGTTCACCAGCCGCCCCGGAAAATGCGGCAATTCCTTGATCCGCGCGTAAACGATGTGTCCCTTCTCCTCGTCCAGGTAGCTCGACCAGATTTCGTTCTCGCCGCGCGAGGAAACGAAACTCAGGGAAATCCGTCCGAGCATCCACTCCGTGGAAACGACCGCCTCCTTTCCCCCGAAGGGCCGGAAGGTCTGGACCAGCCCAAGCTCCCCGTCCCGGTAGGTGTAGTAAACCACCTCGCCGTTGTCCTGGACGACGAAGATCCGATCCCCTCGCCCGCCGACCAGTGTCCGGACCGGGTTTCCGGTCAAGCCCTCCGTGATCACAAAATCACCCGTTCTTTTCAGTTCCCCTCCGCCGAAGAGGCCGCGCTTCGCCGCGAAGGCGACGAACGAGGCCGTGTTCGCACCCCCCCCGTCCGGCGATTCCTGGACGGTTCCGACCAGACGGCGGGAATCATCCCCGAAAAAATCGATCTGAATGATCTTTCCCGATCCACCACCCGCAGCGAACGGCCCCTCGCTGGAGACATCGGCACGGATCGTGCGGGAGGTTTCCGTGAACTCCGGCTGGTAGGTGATATCGATCAAGCCGATCCGCCCGTCCGCCGAACCGAAGGCCATCGTCTGCGTCTTCGTATCATAATCAAAGGCCGTCCACTCTTCGACCGCCGGCGAGAACTCCGGGCGGAATTCCCGGACGCCCGATTCGGCGAGACGGTATTTTCCGCCCTCGACCACCGGTTCGCGGGTTTCCGGATCGATCTCCAGCGGATGGAATTCGACCGTCCCCTCTTCCGTCAGAATAAACGGCAATTCCCCCCATTCGTCCATGCCGACCAGGACGCCGTCGGATCGACCGGTGTCCAAAGTGGCTTCCTCCCGCACATCGGCCCCCTGGAAGAGCGGTAGGATCTGGAGCAGGATGAAGATGAAAATCCCAAAAACCGCCGCGATGATCCCGATTCCGCCCATCTTGATGAAGTGGGTCATGAAGCGGTCGAGGAGCAGGGTCTTTCGTCCGACGGTGAACCGTTCGGGATCCGGATTGCGTTGGATGAGGGCCATGGAAGGAAAAGATTGGAAGCCGAGTCTCGCCGGAAAACGAGAAAGGAAGGGGGCGGCGGGCATCAAACCCGCCGCCCCCCGGGGAAGTCAAAATCGAAAATCCCTCAAGGGCGCTCTCTTACTGGATCGACTTCAGGATCCGCGCCGCGACCGAAGCCGGAAGCGGGTAGTAGCCGTCCTTGGCGACCACTTCCTGGCCCTGCTTCGAGAGCACGTAGCGGAGGAATTCGTAGGTCAGCTTGTCGAGATCTTCCGTCGGCGACTTGTTGATGTAAACGAAGAGCGTGCGCGCCAGCGGATAGTCGCCGCTGATGCAGTTCTCGGCGGTCGGTTCGGCCCCGTCGAGGCTGACGGCCTTCACCCCCGAGGTCTTGTAGCCGATCCCGGAATACCCGGCGCCGTTCAGGTCGCTGGCGACCCCCTGGACGACCGACGACGAGCCAGGCTGCTCCTTCACCCGCGGGGAGAAATCACCGCCTTCGAGGACGACCTCCTTGAAGAATCCGTACGTGCCGGAGGCGCTGTTGCGACCGTAGAGGCTGATCGCCCGGTCGGCGAGACCGCCCTCCACCCCGAGCTGACCCCAGCGGGCGAGAGGGGTGCCCCCGCGCTTGAAGGTGCTCGAGAACATCGAATCGACCTGCTCCAGGGTCAGGTTGTCGAGCGGGTTGTCCTTGTTCAGGAAAACCGCCAGGGCGTCGATGGCGACACCGACCTGCGTAGGCTTGTAGCCGAATTTCTTTTCGAAGGCATCCTCCTCGCTGCTCTTCATGGCGCGGCTCATCGGTCCGAGCTGAGAGGTACCCTCGATCAGGGCCGGGGGTGCCGTCGAAGAACCCTTGCCTTCGATCTGGATTTTGACGTTCGGGTAGATGGCCTGGAAGGATTCCGCCCAGAGCGTCATCATGTTGTTCAGGGTGTCCGACCCGACCGAGTTCAGTGTGCCGGAGACTCCGGAAACAGGTTCATAGGTCGGCAGGTCGGAATCGACTTTGGCGCTCGCCGAAAAGGCGACGCCAGCCGCCAGGACGACAGCCGGAAGGATTCTGTGGCTTTGTTTCATGTTTCGGGTTTCTGCTTTCGATTTGGTTGTGGATTGCGCCGATCAGCCGGCAAGGTTGCTTATCCTCCAAACACTCGGCGCGGAACAACTCGAAAAACGTGGATTCGCGTTACGATTTCGTCACATTGAAAGTGGAGGACGGAAAGGGAGCGACCGAAAAGCGGACTTGCCATCCGCCCGATTCTCGCGCAGCGTTCCGTTGCGAACCCAATCATTGATCCATCCGCCGGCACGGGGACGGCGGACGGACGCCCCGGAATCCCCCGCAAAGGAGAACCAAGAAAATGGAAGACTACCTCAAGTTCAGGAAAATGATCACACCGCTGATCATTCAGATCGTGTTCTGGATCGGTGTCGTCGTCGCGGTCATTGCAGGTCTCGTCCAGATATTCGGCGGCGAATCCGCTCTCTCCGGGCTCTTGACGATTCTCGTCGGACCGATTGTCGTGCGGATATACTGCGAATTGCTCATCGTCATCTTCTCGATCAACGACACGCTCCGGGAAACCCGCGACTTGCTCAGGCAGCGAGGCGAGTGAAGGGGTTCTTCCGGTTTTCCGGACGTTTCCCGGCACACGGGAATGCCTTTCCCGCCAAGCCGGTTCGGGTTGGACGACTGAAGTCATCCAACCGCGGGGTCGCATGACTCCCGCCCGCACCCAAACGGCGGGCCGGGAAAATCAAAGGGCTTGTTCCCGGCGGAGAAAACGTACTACTCTCCCCGCCGATGTCGTCTCGGAAACAAGAAGCGTGGTCCTCCCGGCTGGGGATCATTCTCGCCGTCGCTGGGAGCGCCGTGGGGCTCGGGAACTTCCTCCGCTTCCCCGGACAGGTCGCCGAGTTCGGCGGCGGGGCCTTCATGATCGCCTATTTTCTGGCCTTCGTTCTCATCGGACTGCCCGTCTGCTGGGTGGAGTGGACGATGGGCCGCGCGGGCGGACGCTTCGGCTTCAACAGCGCCCCGGGGATCTTCGCCGCCGTCACGAAAATGACCGGGGCCCGCTTTCCCGGGGTCCTCGCCTTCGTGATCCCCGTGTGCATCTACATGTACTACGCCGTCATCGAGGCGTGGTGCCTGGCCTACGCCGTCAATTACATCCGCGACGGGCTCGAATTCGAAGCGCCAGCCGAGGCGGAGAAGTTTTTCGGTTCACTCGTCGGGAGCGGGGCGGACGGCTCTGCGATGCGCCTCGACCTGGCGCATGTCGGGGTCTATTTCGTGGTCGTCTTCGTCCTCAACTTCATCCTCATCTACCGCGGCATCGCCAAGGGGATCGAGTGGTTCTGCAAGTTCGCCATGCCGGTCCTCGTCCTCCTCGCCCTGATCATCCTGGTCCGCGTGCTCACCCTGGGCACCCCCGACGCCGACCACCCGGACCGCAACATCGACACCGGTCTCGGGTTCATGTGGAACCCCGAGAAAACCTATCTCGTCGAGCGACAACTCGGCGAGGACGGCGCCCCCATGGTCTCGCCGGAGGGACAACCGCTCTGGAACATGGAAGAGAAGCGGGAGGTCGTGGCGGAGGCGAACATCCGCGCGGCCGCGGAACTGGCGGCCGCCGATCCCGAATCCTACCGGCTCGTGGAACGGTCGCTCGCCCGGCAGCTCCTGAACCCGGATCTCTGGCTGGCCGCCGCCGGCCAGATCTTCTTCACCCTCTCGGTGGGCTTCGGGGTCATCATCACCTACGCCAGCTATCTCCGCCGCAGGGACGACGTGGTTCTGAGTTCGCTGGCGGCGACCAGCGCCAACGAGTTCTGCGAAGTCGGCATCGGGGGGTTGATCAGCATTCCCGCGGCGGTCGCCTTCTTCGGGGTCACGGGGCTGGCGGCGATGGGCCTCGGCACGTTCGGAGTGGGGTTCATCGCACTCCCCATGGTCTTTTCGGAAATGCCCCTCGGCCACATCTTCGGGTTCGGGTTCTTCCTCCTGCTCTTCCTGGCAGCCGTCACCAGCTCGATTTCCATGCTCCAGCCGGGCATCGCCTACCTGGAGGACTCGCTGAAAATCAACCGCCGCCAATCCGTCTCCATCCTCGGTTTCATCACCGGCATCGGAGGTCTCCTCGTCATCTTCTTCAGCTTCGAAAACAAGCTCCTCGACACGATTGACTTCTGGGTGACCAACCTCCTCATGGTTGTCCTCGCGCTGATGCAGGTGTTTCTTTTCGGCTGGGTCATCGGCACGCGGCGCGGCCTCGCCGAAGCGGAGAAAGGGTCGGCCATCCGCATCCCCCGGGTCTTCGGCTTCATCATAAAATTCGTCACCCCCGTGTTCCTGATCGCGATCCTGGCAGGGTGGATCTACAAGAGTGTGCTGGGCCACACCTTCGGCAGCGACGAGCCGGAGATCAGCGGGAAGATCATCGATCTGTTCTACGAACCCGATCCGGTCGCCTGGATCGGTATCTTGCTGATCGCGCTTCTCTTCCTCCTCGGGCTGCTCAACCTGCCCGGCAAACAGGAAATCCGCACCAACATCAACAAGGCTGAACAAAAAGGAGACGGACTATGAGCACGGGCGGCTGGCTGGTCATGCTACTCTCGGTGGGCGGGGTCACCGTCCTCTTCGTCTGGTGCATCTGGAAGGTTCTCACCACCGAGGGCGAAACCGAGCACATCCACGGCTTCGAAGTCGAACCTCCGAAAGCGCAGAACGAAGGCGGCATCCGCCGGAAAGCCCGGAAATAGACCGACTCCGCGGGGGTCTTCCATCCGGCCGCCGCCCCGCCGACCGCCTTTCCGCCAAGCCCTCAGTCCCCGCGCGCCGCCAGGTTCGCGAACAGGCTTTTGATTTTCTCCGGATCCTTGACTCCCGGGCCGCTCTCAACGCCGCTGTTGACATCGATCCAGCGGGCGCCGCTGCCGCGGAGGACCGCGGCGATGTCACCGGGGGCCAGGCCGCCGGCCAGAATGAACACCGCCGGGGCATGGGCGGCGGCCAGCCGGGCGAAGGCGGCCGCATCCACCCGCTTCCCCGTGCCCCCGAAACGGTCGGCCGAGAAACCGTCGATCAGGAAGGCTTCGGCCATCTCCAGCCAGCCGGGGCGGAACTCATCCGGCTGCCGCATCCGCGGGGCCAGCCAGATCGCGCCCGGACCGGCCGCGGCGGAGGGAGCGGCGGGATCGAACCCCCCGGCGGGATCGAAATGCACCTGCACACGGTCGAAGCCCCGCCCGAGCGCCGCCTCCACTTCGCCAGCCGCCGGCTCCACCGCGACCCAGATCCGCCGCCCCGGGGGGATCGCCGACAGCACCTCCGCTTCGGCCGCGCTTCCCGGCTCGACGAACCGCGGCGAACCGGGCACACCGTTCACACCCCCGAAACGGGCGCCCGACTCGAACGCCAGGGCGGCGTCTTCCCTCCGGGTGAGTCCGCAGATCTTTACAACAGGGGGCTCCATCGGCGTTCTCAGGACAACTTCTCCACAACCGCCTCGACCAGGGACTCGAGGTTGGCCTCCGCCGCTTCGGCCGCCAGGGGGATCCCCGCGGCCGCGAGCGCCTCGGAGGTCATCGTTCCGATGCTGAAGGCCTTCGGCACCCGGGCGCCCGGTTCCATCTGGAGCGTCCCGGCCTGCGAGGCGAAGGCCTCGACCGTGCTCGCACTGGTGAAAAGAATGGCATCCGCCCCTCCCGCACGAAACGCGGCCGCTCCGGGCGAACCGGACAAATCCAGCAGTTTCGTCTCGTACACCCGGGCCACATCGACGATCGCTCGCCCCTCTTCCTCGAGGATGCTCCGAAGATCGCCGCGGTTGCGGTTGCCCGCGACGAGCAGCACGCGGGCACTGTCGAGACTGCCCGTGGCGACCATGGCTTCGCCGAGGCTGGCGGCGTTCGCCTCCTCCGGCAGCAGGTCCACCCGCAGAAAATACTCCGCCACGGCTTCCGCGGTCGCCCTGCCGACACAGGCGATGCGCGCGAACGCGATCGAGCGGATGTCGCCGCACTTCCGGAACAATTCGTCGAAAAAGATCCGGACACCGTTTGCGCTTGTGAAAACGATCCAATCGTACACCCCGGGCTGTTCGAGGACTTCATCAAGAACCTCCCTGTCGGAGGCCGGCGCCACCTCGATCAACGGAAGCTCGAGGATCTCGGCCCCCCGCGCCCGCAACAACTCCGCCAGCCGTTTCGACTGCTTCCGGGAACGGGTCAGGCAAATCCTCTTTTCGGACAACTCCAAAGACATGCCCACCGTTCTAGCATCCCCGCCCCCATGGGCAACCCGATTCCACCCCCTCCCGCCAAGCCCACAACCGGCCCGGAATCAATCAGCCCGGGTCAAAAAGTAGATTGACCCACTTCAGCACCAAATCTGCCCAAAATCTGCCCGCGTCAAATTTGGATTGACTGCCATCTTTTTCAGCACCGGTTATTCAAATCACCCCGTAAAATCTTCCCGGGTCGTATTTTGATTGACTGTGTTTTTTTCAGAAATGGTCGAAGTTGGCTTGCAATCAATTCTTGGAAGTGGCAGAGTGGTTTTGCCATGATTCGAAAAAAACCACGATTGAAACTGGGTGAAGGGACTAAGGCCTTTTACCATCTGATGAGCCGGACCGTGAACGGGGAGAGATGGTTCGGGGTGAGGGAGAAGGAATATCTGCGGAAGCTGATCTGGCAGGTCGCCGAGTTCTCCGGCATCCGGGTCATCACCTACGCGGTGATGGACAACCACTTCC
>JBKHCX010000036.1:0-19472 GCA_046541615.1 Puniceicoccaceae bacterium | reverse complement strand
GCACTCCCGGGAAATTTCCGTGGATTTTTCTTGTCGGAGCTGCGGCGGGGCGGCATGCTTTACTCCTTTCGCCTGTTTCATCGTCTTTTCCATGGGATTTGGAGGCAGGCCTTTTCGAATCAAATCCCTCAACCTACAACCCAAACAACCGGTCGCCGGCCCCGTCGGCGGCTTGCAGACAACGACATGAGTTCCTTAATGGAAGACCTTCTCTCCGACAGCGGCATCGACAAGCTCGAGGAGGGTGAAATCATCAAGGGCCGGATCATGGAGATCCGCCCGACCGAAGTAATCGTCGATATCGGGGGCAAGTCCGAGGCCTCCATCCCCTCCGTCGAATTCAGCGACCCCGGCGAGCTGGACGTCGGCGGCGAGATCGAAGTCTATCTCGAACGGCTCGAGGACCGCGACGGCAATCCCGTCGTTTCCTACGACAAGGCCGAGCAGAAGAAGAACTGGGAGCACATCCTGCTCAACTGCGACGAAGGCTCGGTCGTGCCGGGCCGCGTCAAGGCGAAGGTCAAGGGCGGGCTGATCATCAGCATCGGGGTCGATTCCTTCCTCCCCGCCTCCCAGATCGACATCCAGCCGCCCAAGAATTTGGACCAGTACGTGGGGCAGACCTACGATTTCAAGGTCGTCAAAATCAATCCCGAACGGAAGAACATTGTCGTTTCCCGACGGGAGCTGATCGAGGAGCAGCGGGCCGAGAAGCGGCGTCAGTTGCTCGAAGACGTCAAGCCGGGCGACGTCCGCCGCGGGGTGGTCAAGAACATCACCGACTACGGCGCTTTCGTCGATCTCGACGGACTCGACGGGTTGCTCCATATCACCGACATGAGCTGGGGCCGGGTTTCCCACCCGAGCGAGATGGTCAAACCGGGCGAGGAAATCGACGTCCAGATTCTCGAGGTGGACCGCGAGCGCGAGCGCGTATCGCTCGGCACCAAGCAGCTGTCCCCCAACCCGTGGGACATGATCGAGCAGAAATACCCGGTCGGCGCGGTCGTCCGCGGCCGGGTCGTCAATCTGGTGGCCTACGGTGCCTTCGTCGAAATCGAGGAAGGCGTCGAGGGTCTCGTCCACGTGACCGAGCTTTCGTGGACCAAGCGGATCAACAAACCCTCGGAGGTGCTCCGGATCGGGCAGGAGGTCGATGCCGTGGTGCTCGGGATCCAGAAGGACGAGCAGAAGATCTCTCTCGGAACCCGCCAGCTCGACGAGAATCCGTGGGACATGGTCCGCCACAACTACCCGGTCGGCGCCCACGTGCGCGGCCAGGTGCGCAACCTTACCAACTACGGCGCCTTCGTCGAACTCGAAGAGGGCATCGACGGCATGGTCCACGTGTCGGACATGAGCTGGACCCGCAAGATCAACAACCCGACGGAGGTCGTCAAAAAGGGCGACGAGGTGGATGCGATCGTTCTCGACGTCGATGTGGACAACCGGCGGATCTCCCTGGGCATGAAGCAGCTCAACGACGACCCGTGGGCCGCGATCGACCAATACTTCAAGATCGGCGATGTGGTCAGCGGCACGGTGATCAAGCTCACGAACTACGGGGCCTTCGTCCAACTCGAACACGACATCGACGGGCTGGTCCACATCAGCCAGCTCAGCGAGAACCGGGTCGAGAACGTGAAGGACGCCGTCGAAGTCGGGCAGAACGTGACGGCCCGCGTGATCAAGATCGACCGCAACGACCGCCGCATCGGTCTCAGCATCAAGGCCGCCGAATACTCGGACGAGGAAATCGCCGCCGAAGCGGCCGCCTACGACTCGCTCTCGGGCGACGAGGATCTGGCCAGCCTCGGGGACATCCTCGACAAGGCCGGACGCTGATCCGGACAACCTCTCCGGACACGCGGTTTCAGGCCGGGCGGGCATCCGCCCGGCCTTATTTCCTGATCTGATCTTTGGGATTGATTCGCGGGCTTTCGGAGATATGGTTGTCAATGAGAAAAAATGGGCGATATCACGAGAGAGAGCGGGCCCTTCGCCCTCCGGAGCGGTTCCGCTCCGGCCCTCGCTCCCGTGCGGTGCGGCGGGGCCGCCGCGCGCGGGAACGCGCACAATGCCGGCCATGAACCCTTGGAGGGCATGGATCGGATCGACCCGGCCGCGGGAACCGGATCGCTGAAGGAGAGCTGATGGAGGAACAGCCGCCGCGCATTCTCATCGTCGATGACGACCTCGACTTCGCCTCCCTTCTTTCGGACGTCTTTTCCCAGGCGTCCTACGAGGTCGAGACACTCGGGGATCCGCTCAAGGTGGAGGACCGGCTGAAGACCAGGGCCTTCGACCTGCTGGTCACCGACCTCCGGATGCCCGGCATCGACGGCTTCGAGCTGGCAGCGAAAGCGAAGGCCCTCTTCCCGGATCTCCCCGTCATCATGGTCTCCGGATTTCTCGACGCGAAGGCCCGGGACCGGATGGAAGCCGAGGGCATCGTCGCCCTCTACGAAAAACCATTGAGCGTTTTCTCGCTCCTGAAGAACGCCGCCCGCCTGATCGCCGAGCGCAAGGCGGGCGCCCGCCGCCCGGCCGGCGCCGGCGGAAGCGATTCGGCCGGGGATCGCTCCGGACCGGGGTTCCCGTTTTCCGCGCTACCTTGTGTCTCGCAGGAGAGCCGTGCCTTCGCGGAGAAAATCTTCCGGCTTCGCGGCCGCAGGACCAGTCTCTGCGTGATCGCCCCCCCGGGCGTACCGGTTCGGGCGATCGCCGCCGACATCTGCGGGTGGTCTTCGGGCAAAACGTCCGGGGCGCACATTCTCGAGCCGGAGAGCCGCACCCGGGAGACCATCGAGGACATGGTGCGGACGGCGGTCGAAAACGGATGGGAGTCGCTCACCTTCTGTGTTCCCGAAGTCGACCAGATGGAACCTGCGCGCCAGAAACAGCTCGCGAAGGCCTCCCGCAAGGGATCGTTCCGTGAAATCTGGCAGGGGAGCATCCGGTTTGTCTATTTCCTCGGAGGAGAGGTGGAGACCCTCTACGAGGAGGGGGTCATCGGCGACGAACTGTATCTGTCGATGGTCGGAGCGGAAATCCGCGTGCCCCCGCTCGCGGATTGTCCGGAGGACATTGAAGCGCTCGCCCGGGCGGTCGAGGACGAAGCCGGGCGGCCCCTCCAGTGGGAGGAGGAAACCATCGCCGAGCTGCGCGCGCGGGATTGGCCCGGCAACCACGCCGAGCTGCGGAAGGTTCTTCTCCGGCTCGTGAAATCCAATCCGGACCAGCCGGTCTCCCCGGCGGATTTGCTGGCAATCACTTCCGAGGGGGACGCTCCCGCCCCCGTCAACCGGATGGCGCCGGAGCGGACCCTGCTCGAAGAGCTGGAGGAATCGCGCGGATCCTACCTGAGAGCGCTGGGGGATCTCCTGGGCGGCGACCCGGCCACCGTGGCCCGGGTAGCGGGCGTTTCCGAAGAACTGGCCGGGAATATCCTCGCCCCGGACGGGTCGTTCCGCGCACAGTCCGGACGAACCTGATCCGGGGAGCGCCAGGGTTCAGCTCGCGGAACCGTCCAACGACAGCAGGCCGCCGTACAGATCGGGTCGGCGATCGCGGAAGAAGCCCCAGTTGGCGCGGTCGCGGCGGAGCCGGGCCCGGTCGAAAACCGCCACCGCCGCGCCCTCGCGGTCGCGGGGGAGTTCGGCGACGACCGCACCCCGCGGATCCGCGATGAAGGAGGATCCGTAGAAGGTGATTCCCCCGGCGGGGCCCGGCTCGTGGCCGTGGCGGTTGCTGGCCGCCAGGGGGATCAGGTTCGCTCCGGCGTGGCCCTGCATGACCCGCCTCCAGTGGTCGCGCGTATCGACGTCCGGCTCCTCCGGTTCCGATCCGATCGCCGTCGGATAGAGGAGGCACTCGGCCCCGCGCAGGGCCAGGAGGCGGGCCGCTTCCGGAAACCACTGGTCCCAGCAGACGGCCGCCCCGACGCGCCCGCGGCTCGTCTCGAAAACCCGGAAGCCGGTGTCGCCCGGGTTGAAGTAGAACTTCTCCTCGTAGCCGGGGCCGTCCGGAATGTGGCTCTTGCGGTAGAACCCGAGACATCCCCGAGCCCCGTCGAAAACGGCCAGGGTATTGAAGTAGCTCTGGTTCGCCCGCTCGAAAAAACTGTAGGTCAGCACGACGTCCAACTCCCGGGCCCAGCCTTCGAAAGCCGCGAACCCGGCTCCGGTTCCGGCCTCGACCGCCCGGTCGAACCATTGCGGATCCTCGCTCTGGCAGAAGTAGCGCCCCTCCACCAGCTCGGGGCTCACGATCACGCCCGCGCCCGCGGCGGCGGCCTCGCGGATGAGTTCGCCGGTCCGCGCCAGGTTGTCCGCCGGGGCGCCCCGGTCGGCGAACTGGACGATGCCGAGGGACAGGCTGTTCCGCCGGTCCCTCGGATCGGGGGTTCCGTAGCGCGCCGGCCGCCCGTCCGCGCCCGGGGTTCTTTCCGGATGTTGGGAGGTTTCCGTTTCCATAAAACAAGACCGTGGGCGGCGTGCGGCTCTACTCCGCTTTCGCTTGGCCGCCACCGCACCCGGCGTCGCGTTTCCGGCCCCGGCGGGAGAAGAGAAGATAGACCACGGGGACCGCGATCAGGGTCAGGGCGAGGCTGCTGGCGAGCCCCCCGGCGGCCGCCACGCCGAGAGGGCGGCGGCTCTCGGCGCCGGCGCCGAAACCGATCACGATGGGCAGGAGACCGGCGATGGTGGACACGCTCGTCATCAGAATCGGCCGGAAGCGGATCCGCCCGGCCTCCATCATGGCCTCTTTGGCGCCGGCCCCCGCCGCGCGCTTCTGGTTCGCGAACTCGACCAGCAGAATCGCGTTCTTGGTCACGAGCCCGACCAGCAGGATCAGGCCGATCTGGCTGAACAGGTTGAGGTTCATGCCGGGGATTCCCTCGAAAAACGAGAGCAGCCAGAGCGAGCCGAAGGCCCCGCAGGCGGCGAGCGGCACGGTGAGCAGGACCGTGAGCGGGTGGGTCAGGCTTTCGAACTGCGCGGCCAGCACCATGTAAACGAGCACGAGGGCGAAGAGCAGGACGAAGAGGATCTCGTTTCCGCTATCGACCAGATCCTCGGCCTCGCCGCTCCACGAGTACTGGAACGAGTCGGGCAGGGTCTCGGCCAGAATCCCCCCGGCGCGGGCGACGGCCTCCCCGATCGTGACTCCGGCGGGGGTCGCCTCGATGGTCGTCGAGCGGATGCGGTTGTAGCGGTTGATCGAGTTCGGCCCGCCGCCCTCCGACAGCTCGACCAGATTGGAGAGCTGCACCAGGTGGCCGTTGCGGTTGCGCACATAGACGCGGTCGATGTCCGAGGGGGTGAGCCGGGCCTCCCGGTCGAGCTGGACGATCACCTCGTATTCCTTGCCGTCGCGCTTCATGTTCGAGAGATCCTCGCCCCCGAACAGAACCTGCAGGGTGCGCGAAAGATCGGCGAGCGAGACATCCAGCTCGTTGAGCCGGGCACGGTCGGGGATGACCCGGATCTCCGGCTTGTCGAGATTGAAGGACGAGCGGGTGTTGGTCAGGAAGCCGGCCTCGGAGAGCTTTCCGGAGACGGTCTCGGCGACGGCGGCGAGCCGCTCCAGGTCCGGGTGCTGGAGAACCAGCTGGAACGGCTGCCCGAACCCCCGCCCGATCGACTTGGGAAGGATCGCGATGGAGAAGGCGCCCTCGACCTCGGCGAAGAAGCGGTTCTTCAGCCCGTCCGGGCCGTTCACGATGTCGGGCACCGACCGGTCCCTCTCGGAGCGGTCCTTGAAGCGGGCGAACATGATCCCCCGGGTCGGATCGCCGACGCCGTCGAACGGCAGAGCCACCGCCGAGAAAAAGCCGGCCACCTCCGGCACGTTCTCCATGATCGACTCCATCTTCCGGACCATGCGGTCGGTGTACTCGGCGGTGGATCCCTCCGGGGCGATGGCGACGGCCAGGAGGCGGCCCTTGTCCTCCTCGACGAGAAACTCCTCGTCCAACGCCGCGTAGAAAAACGCCCCCAGGACGACCGCGGCGAGCACCCCGAGCATGACGACCGCCGGGTGGTCGAGGGAGAACCGCAGGGTGCGCTCGTAGGCGCCCGCCAGGCGGGCGAAGCCCTTCTCGAAAACCCGGAACAGCCAAAGCTCCCCGTGGTGTTCGAGCACCCGGGCCCGCTGGGTGCGCGAAGCCAGCATGGGCGTGAGGGTCAGGGCGACGAAGGAGGAGACCACCACCGCGCTCGCCAGGGTGACACCGAATTCGATGAACAGGCGGCCCGTCTCGGAGGTCTGGAACGCGATGGGGAGGAAGACGGAAACCAGGGTCACGGTCGTTACGATCACCGCGAAAGTGATTTCCTTCATGCCGAGGATCGCGGCCTCGACCGGCTTCATGCCCTCCTCGATGTGGCGGTGGATGTTCTCCAGGACGACGATGGAATCGTCCACCACGATCCCGATGACCAGGACCAGTGCCAGCATGGTCAGGATGTTGATCGAATAGCCGAAGAGGAAGAGGACGAAGAACGTGCCGACGATGGACACCGGGATGGTCACGGCCGGGACCAGGGTCGAGCGGACGTTCCGCAGGAAGATGAAGATGGTCAGCACGACGAGGCCGAAGGCGATGGCCAGCGTCCGCCAGACTTCGGCAATGGCCTTCTCCACGAACACCGATTCGTCGTAGGCGATGAACCAGGAGACGTCCTCCGGCAGATCCCTGCCCAGCCGCTCCATCGTCGCGGCGATCCCCTTGGCGACCTCGATGGTGTTGGCCTTCGACTGCCGGATCACCCCCATGCCGACCGCCGGTTCCCCGTTGTAGCGGGCCACGCTCCGCTCGTCCTCGACTCCGATCTCCACCGTGGCGACGTCCTCGAGCCGGACGAGGCCCCCGCCGTCGGAGTCGAGGACCATGCGCCCGAATTCCTCCGGGGTGCGGAGATCGCCGCGGGTGTAGATGGAGAGTTCGCGCTGGCGGTTCTCGAGACGGCCGCTGGGCAGGTCCACATTCTGGTTGCGGAGAGCCTCCTCCACTTCGACCACGGTCAGGTTCCTCGCCGCCATTTGCGCCGGATCAAGCCGGATCCGGATGGCGAACCGTTTGGACCCGCCCAGGATCACCGTGCTCACACCCGAAACGTTCTGGAGCTGTTCCTGCAGCCGGATTTCGGCCAGGTCGGTGAGTTCGAGGCTGGAGCGCTGATCGCTGTAGAGGGCGACCCACAGGATGGGGCGCGCGTCGGCGTCCGTCTTCCCGACGACCGGCTCCTCGATCTCGTCCGGCAGCGAGGAGCGGATGCGCAGGACCCGGTCGCGGATCTCCTGGGAGGCGACGTCGATATCCCGGTCGAGGCTGAATTCGACGGTCACGCGGCTCAGCTGCTCCCGGCTTTCCGAGGTCAGCTTCTTGATCCCCTCGACCCCGCTGACGATGTCTTCGATCGGTTCGGTGACCTCGGTCTCGATGATCCGGGCGTTGGCCCCCGGATAAACCGTGGTGATCGTGGCGATCGGCGGGTCGATGTCGGGCAGCTCGCGCACCGGCAGCTGCAGGATGCCCGCCGTGCCGAAGAGGATGATGGCCAGGCTCATCATCGTGGCGAGGACGGGCCGCCGGATGCAGATTTCGGAGAGTTTCATGTCGGGATCAAGCGGACGGGCTCACCCGGCCCCGCGCTGCCGCGGCTCCACCTCCGCCCCCGGAAAAAACACTTTCTGAACCCCCTCGACGATCACCGTCTCGCCCGCCTCGAGTCCCGACAGAATCTCGACCGAACCCGCCTGCCGCAGGCCGATGGTGACCGGCCGCAGATCCGTCCGGTTGTCGGAGGAAACCACATACACATGGGGGCTCTCGCCCCGCTGGAAGACCGCGCTTTCCGGAACCACCACGCTCTCGTCCCGGACCTCGAGGGAGAGGGCGAGCGTGCCGAACATGCCCGGCTTGAGGAGCATCTCGTCGTTCGGAACGGACGCCTTCACCAGAACGGTCCGGGAGGACGGAGCGATGACCGGCGAGACGAAATAGACCTCCCCCGCGAAGGTCCGTCCGGGATGGGCCGGAACCTCCAGCTCGATCGTCCGCCCGGCGGAAAGCTTCCGGAAATGCCGCTCGGGCACCTCGAAAGAGGCCCGCACCGGAGTCACATCCACCAGGGTGGAGACCGCCTCGCCGACCTCGATGTAGCCCCCGGGGCTGACCCTGCGCTCACCCATGACGCCCGCGAAGGGCGCCTCGAGGGTGGCGTCCCGCAGCTCCTCCTGCCGCCCGTTGAGGGTGGCCTCGGCCACGGCGAACTCGCCGACCCGCTGGTCGTGTTCGCTCGGCGAGATCAGCTCGCGCTCCAACAGCCGGCGGCTTCGCCCGAGGTTGCTCTCGGCCAGCTCGAAAGCGGCCTGCGCCTCGCGCAGCCGCGCCCGGAGCTTCGAGTCGTCGAGGCGCAGCAGCACGTCCCCCTTTTCCACCCGGTCCCCCTCCTCGAAATGGATGGAGGCGATGGTCCCGGCGATCTCCGGACTGATCGTCACGCTCTCGTTCGCCAGGAGTGTCCCGACCAGATCGACGGTCTGGACGATGTGCTCGCTCCGGGCCTCTTCGACGATCACGGGCAGCACCGGCGGACCGCCGTCCCCCTCCTCCCGCGTATCCGGTCCGAAGCAGCCGGCGAGAACGAGGGAGAGGGCCGCCAATGGGAAAAGTCCGTACTTCATGGGAAAAGGAAAGAGGGAGAACGCAAACCGACCGGAAGTCAAAGAACAAGGAGCGATGGCGTTCACGGGGGAACATCCGAAAGGCAATCGGAGGCCAAGCCGTGCCCTCTTCCGAAGAATAAGGTCAATTTGGACGGGGCAACCGTCGTTTTGATCCTCTGATTCGAGGGAAACCGCCCGTCCAGACCTAAAAAGTCAAAAAGCCGCCCATGATGAGAACTCCGGGGGCCAAAAATCAGGATTATCAGGCCTGGCCAAAATTATCTCACGGATTCAGGTTTTAGACAACTTGTTTTGGCCCGGGCGAATATTTTGGGCGAAGTGATGCGACTCCTTCCTCCGTATGAAGATTGGTGCGCAGCCGGATGATTTCGGTCGTCCGGGCCGCCCCGGCACCGCGGGGCTTGACTTTCCCCGCCGGCCGGCCGGACTGGTGTAGGTCGTTCAATGAAGGCGGTGGAGAAACATCTTCTGGTGGATGGATACAACATGATCCACCGAATCGGCTCGCTGTCCCGGATCTTCGCGGAGGAGCCGGAGGCCGCCTGCGAGGCGCTGGTCCGCATGGCGGGCGCCATCCACGACGAGGAGGGCATCCGGGTGACGGTGGTTTTCGACGGGCGGGAGAAGCGCATACAGGTGCTCGAACCGTGCGGGCGTCCGACTTTCGCGGTCGTTTACGCGCCGCGCCATCTGACGGCCGACGGCGTGATCGAACAATTGCTGGCCCGCTCGAAGAACCCGGGCGGGGTGACCGTGGCCTCGCGCGACAACATGATCCGCGAGGCCGCCGCCGCCCGGGGCGCTTTCTTCATCGACGGCGACGCCTTCGAGGCCTGGGTCGGGCGGTGCGAGGAGCGCACCCGGAGCCGGTTGCGGCCGAAGGCGGCGGGGGGCTGGAAGCGGTCGATCGGCGACATATGGGAGGGGTCCGGCCCCCGGGAGGGCGGGAAATGACGGAGGCCCGCCCGGTCCGCGTCGAGGAGCTGACCGGCCTCTACGGGCCCGTCTTTCTCGAGGAAAAGCAGATCCAGCGGATCTGGGCCACGCGCGGATTCCGGGGAACGGGAATGGTTGTCCGGTCCGGGCGGAGGATCGATATCCTCGATCCAGGCCGGTGGAATTTCCAGGAGGGGCCGGATTTCCGGGGAGCGGTGCTCGAACTCGACGGACGCCGGGTCCACGGCGACGTGGAGATCCATCTGCACGAAGCCGACTGGCAGCGCCACGGCCACGACCGGGATCCGAATTTCCGCAACGTGGTCCTCCATGTGGTGCTTTTCCCCGATCGAACCGTTGCGCGGCCGCCGGGCGACACCGGGGGCGGCGGCTTCGAAACCCTGGAGTGGCTGAAGTACCTGAGCAGCGATCTGGAATCCTATCTGGAGGACCAGGACGTCGACCGGTTGCTGGACGACGACCTGCCCCCCGCGCTCGCCGAGTTGTTGGAAATGCCGCTGGAGAGCAGGGAATCGGTCCTGCTGCGGGCGGCTTCGGAGCGGTGGGCGCGGAAGCGCACTCTCGCCGGAAGGAGGCTGCTTGCGGACGAACGGGCCGAAGTTTTCCACCAGGCGTTTCTCGAGATCCTCGGGTTGAAGAGGAACCGGGCGCTGATGAGCCGGATCGCCGTCGGGGAACCGCTCGCCCGCTGGGCGGATGATCCCGGAGGCACCGCCCGCCGGGCCTTCGAGGATCACCGGAGCGAGTGGCGTCTGGCCGGCTGCCGTCCGGCGAACCATCCGCGCCACCGGCTCGAAACCTATGCCGGGTGGGTCGCAGAGCGGGGGGCGGGCTGGCCGGACGCCATCCCCCGCCAAGGATCCCCGGGAGGAGCGTTCCGCGACGAATTATGCGGGCGCCCTCCCCGGATCTCTCTCCGGCGGCGCGAGTCGGGGATCGCCCGATGGGAGAAGCTCTGGCGGGCGTTCTTCGCCCCGGCGGCCGGAGGCACGCGGTTCAACACCTGGATCACCGACGGGCTGCTGCCGCTGCTGTCCGGGGCGGACGGCGGGGACCGGTTCCTGCCTTGGTTTCTCTGGCCCGCCGGAGACATTCCCGATCCGATGGGCCGGGCCCTGCGGATGATCGAAGTGGTCGGCCGGGGGCGGCCTCTTTGCAACGGTTGGGCGCAGGGTGTCCTCCGCGTCCTAGAACCGGACTACTCCGGCGGGGGCAGCGGATGAAGGTGGCCCGAAAAGAGCGCCTGGTAGATCCTGTTTTTCGGCGGGGGCAGCCGGTCGATCCGGTAGCCGGCCCTCTTGACGGCCCCCGGGCCGTAGCGGTAGCAAGCGGCGAGCAGGGGGTAGTTGAAACGCCCGGCGGCGACCAGCGATTCCCGGCAATGGGCGAGGTAGCGGATCGCCATGCTCAGGTTGGTCCGCCAGTTCCACGCCCGCTCGTAGGAGATGTCCGTGACCGTCTTCCACGCATCCGCGCTCATCTGCGCGATGCCCCTGGCCCGGCCGCTGTCCGCGTAGGCGTTGAACGAACTCTCGGCGAAGGCCACGGCGTAAACAAACCCCGGATCCAGCCCGTGTTCGGAGGCTTCCTTCCGGACGCGGGACCAGACATCGCGCTCGGGAATCATCTTTTTCTCCGGACGGGAGCACCCGCCGGCGAGCAGGACCAGGGACGAAAGCAGGGCTAGAAGTGGAAGCGGCCGAAGAATCACGTTGGAGGGAGGGAAGGCGGGCCGGCGCAAAAGGTCAACTCCGCGGGGCGGCCTCCCCGGGCGGAAGGCGGACGCTCCCGTCCACCGAGAAAAACCCGGGTATCCGGAAACCGGGAAGAGGAACCGCCGTCTCCGGATCGGGCACGAAAGACATCGCACCGCCGGCGTCCTCCCGCAGGAGCCCTCTCGCCGTTGCCTTCCCGTCCCCCGCCCGGACCCGGGCCGGCGACCCCTCCCGCCATCGGTCGGCGTCGATCCGGAGGACGGGCGCTCCGTCGCGGAAAAGCGAGACGCGGACGGGGCCGTCGTTCCGGCGGTCCGCTTCGATCCGGAAGAGACCTCCGTCCCCGGACGAGAGGCCCTCCAGGATCGCACGGTCTTCGCGGATCTCGGGTGCGGCGAACACGGTCGCGCCCGAGAAGGCGAGTTCCCGCACGGTGGCGCCTCCCATCGAGGCCGATTCCTCGACGGCCTCCACCATCCGGACGCCGTCCCGGAACCGCCACAACTCATCGAGAAAGAAGCTCCCCTCGAAGCGGATGTCGCCGAAAGGGGCGAGAAGGGATCGGAACGGCTCGAAAGAAAAGAGGGACTCCTGCGGCGGCGTTTCCGGACGAAGCGTGCCGGAGAAGGTTCCCCCGCTTTCCAGGGAATCCCGCCCCAGCCGGAGAAAGAATTCCAGCGACAACCGCTCGTCCCGGAGGAAACCGGAAGCCTCCAGGGCGCCCGCGGGGTTGCGGATTCCGGAGAAGGAACCGGAAAACGTCGGCCCGCCGGAGGTCGGGGCAAGGGTCAGGTCCGGCATCGCGAACTGCCCGACGGGGAGCCCCCCCGCCCCGAGAACGGCCCGCCAGAGCGAGAAATCGTATGCCTCGGGGGAGGCCGGGAGATTCTCGATCTCCAGCCGGCCGCCGGGGAGCGAGACCCCCCCCGGATCCCCGCTGGCCGCCAATCGCACCCAGTCGATGGCCGCGATGGCGGCCGGGGCGGAGAGCGAAACCCCGTTCCCCGACCATTGGACGGGCTCCACGCGCAGGGATCGGGCGGTGAGCGTCCAGCGCGCTCCGTCGGCGGCCAGCGGGCGGAGCACCCGCCAGGGCAGCGAGATTCGCGAGAACGCCAGACACAGGAAGACCAGAACGAAACCGAAGAGAAGTATGAAAAGAACCCGTCTTCCGGTACGTGGCGTTTTTCGAGGGGGGTCCATGGGGAAAAACAGGATATTGGAAGAACCCGGCGGGCGGGTCCATCCTTACCTGCGGCCGCCGAATGCTTTGAAATCGATTCGGCGCACATCGGATTCGACGATATTCCAGCGGGGGCGGTTCAGGGGCAGCGTGGCGCAGGAGTGAGCGTCCCGCTCGACGAACGCGACACCCTCGAAACCAGCCCGCTCGGGGCCGAGGGCCAGACCACCCGCTCCCGTGGACAATTCAACCGCCCGCATTCTCCCGGAATCGCCGGACCCCGTCATGCCGAGCCGGAAGTGCAAGGGTATCGTTCAAGGCCGGACACCGGACCAACGACCCCGGGGATTTCGGACTGGACGGACCGGCAGCCCTTTGACAGTATCGAATTTTTCTTTCCAATCCCCAGCAGCATGTCAGACCAGCCTCTCAAAGACCTTGATCCCCGGATCCGGAAGCAAGTTGAAAAGGCCCGCAACGGCCTTCAATCGGGCAACGCGGGTTTCGCGATCCAAATTTGCATGGGCCTGCTCGAGAAGTTTCCCGGGTGCGTCGAAATCCGGGAGGTGCTGCGGAACGCGCAGAAATCGTTGAAAGGCGGGAAGAACGCGCCTCTGCTGTCCCAGATTTCCGCCAAGCCGCTCGCGTTCATGGGGAGCCTCACGATGAAGAAGGACCCGGCCAAGGCGATGATGCAGGCCGAGAAGATCCTGAAGGACGATCCGGATTGCGTGGCCGCGCTGAAACTGCTTGGAGAGGCCGCGATTCTGAAGGGACTGCCGCACACCGCCGTTTTCGCCTTCGAAGGCGCCCACGCGGTCCAGCCGAAGGACGCGGACGTCGCCAAGAAGCTGGCCAACCTGTACCTGGAGGTGGACCGTATCGAGGACTGCATCCGGACCTGCGATCGGATCCTCAAGGAGTACCCCGGCGACGGCGAGGCGCAGGAGATCGTCAAACGGGCCTCGGTCGCCCAGTCGATGGACAAGGGGAAGTGGGAGGAGGAAGGCGACTTCCGCACCAAGCTCAAGGACAAGACCGAGGCGGAGAGCCTGGAACAGTCCAGCCGCTCCACGACCAGCGAGGAAAACGTCGAAAAACTGATCGAGGACACCAGGAAGCGAATCGAGGAGGAACCGGAGAACCTGAACAACTACCGCCAGATCAGCAACTACTACCGGCGCATCGGCGACTACGACTCGGCGATCCACTGGATCCGCGAGGCCCGGAAGCTGGAGGCGGGCAAGACCGATGTGACCCTCGAGCGGATCGAGACCAGGCTCGTGCGCGATCAGATCGACGACCGCATCGCCGGAAAGCGCGGGGAGATCGAAGCCGATCCGGAGAACGAGCGGTTGAAGAGCGAACTCGAACAGATGCTCTCCGACCGCCAGAAGTATCTGCTCGAGCAGGCCGCCGACATGGTCAAGCGCTACCCGAACGACTACACCGCCCGCCACCAGTACGGCGAGCTGCTGCTCGAAGAGGGCAAGGTGGACGAGGCGATCCAGCAGCTGCAGATCGCCCAGCGCAACCCGAAGGTCCGCATCTCCAGCCTTCATCTCCTCGGGCGTTCCTACAAGACCAAGGGATTCTTCGACATGGCCGCGGAGCAGCTCGATGCGGCCCGCGCGGAAATCAATGGCATGACGGAGAAGAAAAAGGAAGTGGTTTACGATCTGGCCCAGTGCTACGAGGAAATGGGCGAGAAAGAAAAGGCGATCAACCACTACAAGGAAATCTACGCCGCCGACATCGGCTTCCGCGACGTATCGAAGAAGATCGACGAATTCTACGGCGGGCGGAACAAGTAGCGGCGCGCGCCGGACCCCGCGGGGGGAGGTCCGGGCCGGACGACGGAAGTCATCCGGCTACGGGGCGGTTCCGCGTGGCGGAAGCAGTCGCATGACGTCAGTCGCGCGACCCCGGTGCTTCCCGAACGGACGATGGGTTTTCGCACCGGCTTCGCCGGCGGGCTACGGGGAAGGCTCGATCCAGTCGGCCAGTTTCCGGGCGAACCCGGGCGGGATCGCCAACGCCTCCATCTCGTGGACGGATTCTCCGGTTCCGCGGACGACGTGGACCGTCACCAGCCTCCCGCGGGCGACCTTCTCCCCCCGCCCGCCGCCGGCGACCCGGTGGAAGGAAAACGCGAACTCGACCGCCCGCACCTTGATCCCGAGCACCCGGAGGACGATTTCGATCTCCTCTCCGAACGCAACGGGGGCTTTGTAATCGCAGGACGCCCGCACCCGCGGCCAGCCGTGGACGACCCCTTCCTCGCGCCGAACCAGCTCCCCGCCCAGGTGCCGGAAGAAAGCGTCTTCGGCCAGCTCCATGTAACGGAAGAAATTGGAGAAATGCACGATTCCGGCCATGTCGGTCTCGGAAAAAGCCACCCGGTGGCGGACGGAGAACTCTTTGGTCATGAGAGGAAGGAAGGCGCAAAGCCGGGGAATGCCAATCAGGAACCGGAAAAACCCCCCGGACCCCGGCTCCGGGCGCGGGCGAACAGAAACTGCTGGGCAAGACCCGCCGCCGCGCCGAAGTGGGCGCGGGCGAAGATACGGACCGCGGCGTCGTCGAATCTCTCCAGGCCGTAGAGCCTGCGCATCTCGCGCCCGATCCAGGTATCGATCGGGAACGCCTCCAGCCTGCCCAGGCCGAAAAGGAGAACGCAATCGGCGATCTTCCGCCCCACCCCGGGGAGAGCCATGAGCGCCCCTGCGGCGGCCTCCGTGTCCGCCGTCTCCAGCCGGCTCAGGTAGCCGGGATCGCCGGCGAGAATCTTCGCCGTCAGGAAGAGCGACCGGGCCCGGTAGCCGATGCCGCAGGCGCGGAGTCCGTTCTCCCCGGCGCGGGAGAGCGCCGAGAAATCCGGCGGCGCGGAAAGTCCGCGGGCGACCGGGGTCCCGAAACGCCTCGAAAGGGATCGCAGTCCGATTTTGATCTGGGCGATCTTCTTGAGCGGGCTCAGCAGAAAGGAAAGCAGCGTCGTCTCGACGGGCTGGCGGAGGATCCGAAGACCTTCGAATTCTCTCATCGCCGGGTGGAGCACGGGGTCGCTCCGCCACGGTAGCGCATCGGCGAGCGCGTCGAAATCGGTGGCGGCGGCGAAGAAGCTCCGGAGGGCGGTTTCGGCTCCGCCGGGGTCCTCATCGGCGCACGCCCAGGCGATGCGTTTGTCCCGCGAAAGCGAGACCTCATACACCCGCCCTTCGTGGATCCCGAGCCAGGAACCATGCGGGGTCCGGTTCCAGAGGAAGGTCTGCCCGCCGTCGAGGATCTCGGCGAAAACCCTTTCGCCGCCCGGCACGCGGACGGGCAGAATCCCCC
Source organism: Puniceicoccaceae bacterium (assembly GCA_046541615.1). Lineage (GTDB taxonomy): Bacteria > Verrucomicrobiota > Verrucomicrobiia > Opitutales > Puniceicoccaceae > Puniceicoccus. Next base: position 3,584 of record JBKHCX010000036.1, on the reverse strand, counting down.
GGACGCCGCCGACGCCGCCGGGCGGCCTACCCATCGCCGTCCTCGTCCGGATCCGGGGGCGACCAGAGAACGCTCTCCCGCGAGTGGATCTCCCCGCCGGCCGGGGAGAGGAAACCGATGCGCCAGGCAACCGGGCGCAGCTCCGGATCCGGCCAATCCCCGCCCGTCAGCCCGATCCAGAACACCGCGTTCTCCGGAACCGGTCGATCCATCCGAAAAGAAAAGGTCTTCACGGCCGGAGAACCGGGAATCTGGATCTCCAGCACGGCCTGGTCCACCCCGTCTTCGGACGCGACATCGTCGGCGGGGATGATCCAGTACCAGCCGGCCCTCCGGCCGGGCTCGCTCCGGAGGTACACCCGGTTTCCGGCGACCTCCGCGCCCGTGAAATACTCGCCGATCCGCTGGAAATCGGCCTTCCCGACATACCGGTTCTCGGGAAGATCCTCCCCCCGGTCGCCCGGAACGCTCAGGCAGCCGGGCAACGGCAGGCATGAAAATACCGCTAAAACGATCCGGAGGCGGCGACACTGGTTGCGTATGGACACAGGAACGTCGATGAAAGAGAAAAGGTTGACCCGCTGGTGAAAACCCAATTTCACTGACCCTCAACCGAACTGGCAACACAAACCCACCCGCAACCGTTGTTCCCACCGCGATCCATGCTCTCCCCGAAGCCCCTTGATCCGCTCCTCCGGTCGATCCGGAAAGGACTGTTGTTCCTTGCTCTTTTCGGCCTCTTCCAGGCGGCCGCCCACGCCGCGGACGCCCCTGCCGGTGGCGGGGAGCCGGCCGGCCCTCCGGCGGAGACCAAAAGCCCGGACGAGGAAACACGGGAGACCGAAAGTCCGGACGAGGACAAGCCGGTGGAGGAAAGCCCGGACGAGAGCAAGGCCGAAGAGGACAAGGCCGAGGAGGAAAGCCCGGACGAGGGCGAGACCGAGGAGGACAAGGCCGAGGAGGACAAGGCCGAGGAGGAAAGCCCGGACGAGGGCGAGACCGCGCTTTCGGGAGGCGATGGAGAGGACGAAGCGGACGCCGGTTCGTCCGATGTTCCGGCCCGTGCGACGGTGGAGGAAGCCATGGTGGCCGTGCGCGGAGACGCCCGGGCCGGGCTGGGCGTGATCGTCGGGATGGAGGGCCGCACCGTGGTGCTCACAACCCTGTCCGCGCTGGACGGAAGCCGTCGGATGGTCGTGAATACGGCCGGGGGCGACGAACTGCCCATCGCCGGCGTGGTCGGCGCGATGGACAGGGATCTCGCCCTGTTGATCATCGAGGAGGGCGAATGGCCGACCGCCGAATTGCGAACGGATCCAAGCCTCAAGAAGAACGAAGAGACGACGCTTTTTCTTCCCCGGGGCAAGGAAACGGCAACCCTCGAAGAGACCAGCGGAGACCGCCTGAAGGTGAAAGCTCCCGAAACGTCCGTTTACCCGGGGGCTCCGGTCGTCTCGGAAGGCGCCGTGGTGGGGGTTTTCAGCCCCGAGAGGCGTATCCAGGGGATGGGGACGGACAAAGACTCGAAGATCGACCCGATCTGGCCGGACGGTATCGTGCCCGTTCCGGGGATCGTCCAATGGGAGGCCATTGATCTGGCGATCATGGCATCGGAGCGCGAGGACCTTCTGCGGAACGCACGGATCATACGGGAGACCGGGGCCTTTCTGAAGAAGGGATCGGGGGATGCCACGGTCAGCCTGCAACCGCTGCTGTCCGCCCGGGACCGGCTCGACCAATCCCTCCGGCGAAACACGCAGGAAATCGAGAAAGAACAGGCGCGGCGGAGTTTCATCCACACGGTCCGCGGTGTGGCCGGCGGAGTCGAATCCGACCTGGCCGACGGATTGCAGACCTTCTACAGCTACTACATTCCCGAGATCGAAGCGATGATGGAGCTATACAAACCGATCGGCACAGCGGTCGATCAGCTGACCCGGAACCCCCGGGCGGCCGATTCCTTCGCGCGCTGACGGGATCAACCGTGCATGCGTGGGCCCGGGGTGACGGATCTTCCGATGCGACTGAGCGCCGTCCTCGGGACGGCCCTTCTGCGCTTCGCCCTCTTCCCGCCCGTGTCTTTCGCGGAGGCCGCCTATTTCTTTCTGGTCCCCGTCCTGCTCGTCGATTGGACGAAGGCGCGCCTCCGTGCCGTTTTCGCATGGGGGTGGCTCGGCGGATTTCTCTTCTGGATCGCCTCGATCGTGTGGCTCCGCCATGTGACCGTCGCGGGCACGCTGGGGCTGGCGGCCATCCTCGGCCTGTTCTTCGCCCTCTGGCTGACCGGCTGGTCGCGCTGGTTCCAGGGACGGCGGGGCTGGGGTCCGGTCCTGGGGGCGGCCGCCTTGTGGGTGCTCCTCGAATGGGCCCGGGGCTGGATTTTCTGGGGATTTCCCTGGAACCCGCTCTCGGTCTCCCAGTGGAATCGACCCGCCGTCCTGACCATCGTTGGCGCAACCGGCGGATGGGGCCTTTCCTTCCTCCTGGTCTGCATCAACGTGGCCCTCGCCCGGTGGATACGGGAGCCGTATGTCGGGTGGCGGTCCAAGGGCTTTCTGCCCTTCGCCCGCTCGGTTCCGCTCCCCCTGGTGGTGCCACTCGGGATTCTGCTCCTGTCCTCCGCCTGGTACTTCGCCGCCTCGTTCGGGCGGGAGGAGTCCGCGCCCGTCCGCATCGGCTTCGTGCAACCCTACGCGACCATGAAGTGGGACGAAGCGGCCGCGACCGAGAACCTGCGGGAACTCTGGGCGGTGAGCCGCTCCGTCGCGGCGGACTCTCCCGATGTGATCCTCTGGCCGGAATCGGCCACTCCGTTTCCGGTGATCGGAAACGAGGGAATGCGGGCCGCCGTCGAGGAGCTGGCGCGGGAGACGGGAGTCCCCCTCCTGATGGGGAACATGGCCTTCCACCCCGGGGAGAACGTTTACGAGAACGGAGTTTTCCGCGTGGATCCGCGGACGGGCCTCGACCCGGTCCACTACGCCAAACGCCATCTGGTTCCCTTCGGAGAGTTCATTCCGTTCCGCCGTTATCTGCCCTTTCTGGAGAAGGTGGTCCCCATCGGACTCGACTGCCGTCCGGGCGGGGCGGCGGTGGTCTTTCCGCTGGCGGATGATTCCACCGGGGAGCGGGTCGCCCCCCTGGTCTGCTACGAGGACGTGTTTCCCTCCCTCTCCCGCGACGGAGTCGAAGCGGGAGCGGATTGGCTTTTCGTGGCGACGAACAACGTCTGGTACGGCGAGGAGGCCGGCGCCTACCAGCACGCGGCCCATGCGGTTCTGCGGGCGGTCGAGACCCGGCGGCCCGTCCTGCGGTGCGGCAACGCGGGCTGGTCCGGCTGGATCGATGAATGGGGCCGTGTGCGGCGGATGGTGGCCGACCGGGACGGCTCCATCTATTTCCGGGGGGGCGAGGTGGTCGAGGCCTCCCGCGATCTCCGCTTCGACGGCTACCGGACCCCCTACGTCCGGTTCGGAGACTGGTTCGTGGCTGCCTGCGCGCTGGTCCTGGCGCTGGTCCTGGCGACGGCGAAGCCATGGCGAGGGGTGCCGGACAAAGACCGGAGTGGATAGCGGCAGAACCGG
>JBKHCX010000035.1:0-19545 GCA_046541615.1 Puniceicoccaceae bacterium | reverse complement strand
CCGCAGGCGGGGTCGAGGATCTTCACGCGACCGATAGCAGCGATAAGGGCTTCGCGGGTGTCGGGCTTGATTTCCTTGAGGGTAGCCTTGTTGGAGAAAAGGTCTTCGAGGGCACCCTTGCAGCGTGGCACCTGGGAGGAGAGGTAGGACTTGAGCGCTTCGTCCACCATGTAGCTGACGATCTCGCGCGGAGTGTAAAATGCACCCATGGCTTTCCTCGCGGTGGTGCGGGTGTCTTCGTTGTAGGAGGCGAGGAGGTTCTCGAAGACCTTGCCGAGCAGTTCGGGGTCGAGGGCGATTTCTTCTTCGAGTGGTGTGTTTTCCTCGATGGTGAATTTGTAGCGCGAGAGGATCTCGATGAGCCCCCGCACCTTGGCCTTTTTGGAGCGGGCGGTCTTCTTCTTTTCCTCGCCGTAATCCTTGGAGAGGTCGACTGTGCGTTCCGGGCCGAAAAATAAGTCATTGGGCAGGTGGCAGCCGTGATCCTCGCGGTCGGAGAACCCGTCCAAGATGAAGTTGTCCCGCTTTTTGCCGGATTTGTCATCAAGGCAGTCGAATAGGCCGCCGTTGAGGAAGGGAACCTTTTCGGCGATTGCGACCCAGTCGCCGGGGCTTTGAAAACTGGACTCGTAGCGCCACAGGTTGGTGATGCCGTAGTTCTTGTCGTAGCGCTGCCCTGATTTTTTCTTTTCGCGAAATGCTCTTTCTTCGGCTGGCATGTTGAGGGTGCCGAAAAAGAGGTTTTGCAGAACGGCGCGGTAAAAGGTGGGCGCGGTGTCCGGATTTTTCGGATCGGTTGACGGCCTGAAATCCTTGAGCAGATTCTGCAACCGGTGTTCCCGGAAAAGTTCATTGGGAATGAGCCGCTTTTCCATGAGGAACCAGCAGAAGATGACGCGCGTTAGCAACCGGATGAGAAAGAGGGATTTTTCTTCGTCGATGTCGCAGTGCAGGGGCAGCCGGATGGTGCCATCATCAATCTGATGCTTTGCCCAGAAATACCAGTCGGCGATCTCGCGGTAGAAACCCTTGGACAGCTCGTAGGCACCGAGACGTTTCTGCCAGGCGGCGTGCAGTGCGACGAAGTTGGAAGCACCGAAATCCGACGCCAGCAGCCGCAGGGAAAAGTCGCAGAGTATCTCGAGGTGCGCGCGGATGGGATCGGCGAAGGTGATGTCCTTGATCAGGGTAACCTTTTCGAGCACATCCCTGGTGCGGTCGCGCTTGTTCAGCCGCCGGTGAATGATGCTGAAGGAGAGCGTCTCCCCATGGCGAAACAACAGCAACACCGGCATGTCGAAAAGGCGATTGATGGCCCGTGTAACACCGGCGAGTTCCGTGCGGGTATAGGGCTGCCCCGCCCGCTCGCCTTCACGCTCTTTCGGCGCGCGCAGTTCAAGGGCTAGAAAGAGAAAACTGTTGATCTCGGCATCCTCGAAGCGGCCGGTTCCAGTGAACTCAAACTCCGTGAGGCCCGTCGTTTTGACTTGGACCTCTGAATCGGTTAATTGGAAGAGGAATTCGACCTGCGTCCAGTCGGCGAGAAGCGATTTCGCGGGCGAAAGGGTATTCGCGCGGTCGAATGTCGAAAGGAAGCCTGGGGCATCGTTGGATCGCAGCTTCATGCGACGCTGGCTCTCATAGCCGAGCGTTTCCAAAAGACTGAGGCCAGCCTTGGCCAGATTGAGCGACGCGAAAGCGCGCAGTGCGTTTTCAATCTTGGTGAGACGCTCGTAGCGATCAGAAGCAGGCATGGCCATAGAAGTAACGAGAGAGGTTGAGTTCAGCCCGTCACCAGCTCCCGCGCGGGACGGATCGATCGGGTGAGCTTCATTCGTTCGCGGGCCAGTGCGCGGAAGTCGCTTTCGACCCGGAGGCCGTGCCAGAAGTCTTCGGACTGACCGAAGAAGGCACCAAAGCGGATGGACATGGCGGGGGTGATGGAACGCTTGCCGAGAAGGATTTTGTTGATCACGCGGGGGGCGACGCCGATGGCGCGGGCCATGGCGTTTTGTGAGATGCCCATGGGCTTGAGGTATTCTTTGAGAAGGATTTCGCCGGGAGTCATCGATGGTGTCGTGGCTAAGGTAGAGGTTTCCATTTTACGGAAGAGAAAGGTTTCCGTTGGCGGATGCATCTACCAAGTCAGGCGTTCGAGGCCGGTGATGAGGTCGAAGTGGGTGTCGAGGCTGAGGATGGGGAGCTTGTGTTGCCGGGCAATGGCCGCGATCCAGAGATCGTTCATCGGGATTTTTTTTCCTTTCATCTCCAGCGCCAGACGAAGGCTGGCGTAGCAGTCGGCGGTCTGGGCATCGACCGGCAAGAGGGTCGCGCTTCGTTTGGCCTCCTCGAACCAGATCTCCATTTTTTCCTGGTGCCTCGACTTGAGAATGCCGAAGCGATACTCGGCGAGCACCGGGGCGGGCAGGTGGATGGCATCGGCGCGGCGGAGGAGGCGCACCAAGGCCGGGGTGCCCCGCCACCAGTCGGAAACGGCGTTGGTGTCGAGGATCATTTCCAGTCGTCCTCGTCCACCCGGCCAAAGGTATCCTCGATGATCCCGTCAATGCGCTCGATCTCTTCCAGCATCTCGGGATCGTCCGCCGCGCAGCCCGCGAGGGCGAGCCAGGGACGCGAAGCTTCTTTTGCGGATGCAGAGAGCTTTTCGGCGAGGGCTTCCGTCACGAATTCCTTCATGAGGATGCCCCGGCTGGCGGCGGTCGATTTGACCTGCCGGAAGAGTTCATCCGGTATTTCCAAGGTGGTTTTCATAAATCTGTTTTACCATATTTACGGGTGACGTCAACAGGGATCGGGTTCCCGCAGCACGAGCCAGGTGACGAGTTCGAAGTCGTCCGCGTCCTCGTCGGGCTGGTCTTCTACGGCGGGGAGGACGAACCGGCGGCTGGATTGGAGGCCGGAGACGAGTTTTTGCTGGAAGGTGGCGGTGATGGAGTCGACAGCCTTGGCAATGAGTCGGGAGGGCTGGCCCATGTCGGTGCCGTTCCCGGTGTCGCGGTCGAAGAGGCGGCAGAGTTCGGTGTAGGGTTCGGTTTTGCCGAGGGCAAGTTCGCGGAAGAGATTGAGGGTCGTCTTGACCTGAGTGTAGGCGAGGCGCACCTCGCCGTCGTTGCGGACATAGGCGAGATAATGCGGGGAGAGCGGGTTGATCTTCTCGGTCTCGGTGGTCGGGCGCCTGGTGGCGTCGCTCTTCTGGCGGAGGCAGAAGATGATCCCTCCCCCGGCGGTGAGCGGGATCTCCGGGTGCGCGGGGACGACGGCGTAGAGGCCGGAGGGAGCATTTTCGAGCTGCTCCCGGTTGCGTTCGAGAAACTGGAGCAGGTCGGCGCGAAACTCGTCGAGGGAGAAGTCGGCGAGGGTCACGGAGTCCTCGAGGTCCTCGAGATCGAGGATTTCCTTGCGCATGCGCTCGAGCTGGCGGTCGCGCAGGCGGAGGTCGGTGGTGACGAGGTCTTCGAGCTGCTTCTCGTCGAGAGGGTTGTCCGTCTGGGTGGCGGTGAGATCGACAAGGGCCATGCGGGCCTCGACGCGCTGCTTGAGGTTGATGTAGCGGTCGAGGTGGGCGGTCGGCCAGAAGTTCACCAGATGCACGGCTTGGGCAAGGGAGCCAATGCGGTCCACCCGACCGAAGCGCTGGATGATGCGGACGGGGTTCCAGTGGATGTCGTAGTTGATGACCATGTCGCAGTCCTGAAGGTTCTGGCCTTCGGAGATACAGTCGGAAGCGATCAGGACATCGACCTGGGGAGCGGCCGGGTCTCCCGCCCGGCGCTTGGAGCGCGGGGCAAAATCCGTCAGGATCCCGGTGTAGTCGGAGCCGGTGGTGAGCGTCGAGCGGTTGTCGCCGGAGCCGACGACCAGCGAGGCATGGACGCCGAGGTCCTTCCGCAGCCAGCGGTGCAAATTTTCGTAGAGGTAGCGGGCGGTATCCGCGTAAGCGGTGAAGACCAGCACCTTGCGGTTCGGCTGGCCGTCTTTGTCCAGAGGCGGGCGGGTGATTTTCTGCTGAAGAAGATTTCTCAGCTCGGCCAGTTTGGCGTCGCGCTCGACGCTGACGGGCTTGGCCAGCCCGAGCAGTCCATTGAGCTGGCGGCGGTCCTCGGCCAGGTGCGTGCGCCACTGGTCAAGATCGAGGTGGGTCATTTTGAAGGTGACGCGGCGGCCAATTTCGAGGGCTTCCGCCAGTTCGGGATCGTCGTCTTCAACATCCTCCGGCTCCAGAGCCTCGAAATCGAGATCGGGGTTGGCCTCGCGGTGGGCCTCGAAGACGGCCATGCGCTGCTCCAGCCGGTCAATCTTCTCCAGGGTGGCGGCCAGGGAACGGCGAAAGGAGTCGATGGAGCTTTCGAGACGCTTGAGCAGGGTGATCCGCATCATGTGGGTGAGGATGCGCTCGCGGCCCTGTTGGGTGAAGGTGCCGATGCGGCGGGTGTAGTGCTCGACGGTTTCGGGGGTAAGGTCAGCCCGAAGGTGTTCGGCCGGGCGAAAGAGCCAAAGTTTGTATTCGGCGAGCTTGTCGGCAATCACGTCGTAGCCGGGGAATTTCCCGGCCGAGTCGATTTCCGGGTAAACGGAAAGGGGTGATGTGCGCTTGGGGAAGCCGCCCAATCGAGCCATTTCCGCCTTGTAATGGCGGGAGACGTGCCTCCGCGAGCGGGCGATCGTAAGGGCGTCGAGCAACTTGATGAAATCGCCGCCGAGAACGTGGATGAGGTCGCTCTTTCTGCGCTGGTTAGGGGCCTTCTTTGACCACTCGGTGAAGCGCTTCTGGGCCTCGCGGGTGGTGGATCGCAGCGATGGGATTTCCAGGTTTCCGGAGAAGAAGGCATCCGCTTCCAAGGCTTCGGAGGTATCCCGGGCGACATCCCCACCGGCGATGAAGGAGAGCTGGTTGCGCAGATCGGTGAGCGTATTGTTCACCGGCGTGGCGGAGAGGAGCAGGACCTTGGTGCGGATGCCCGACTGGATGATGTCCTCCATGAGCCGCTGGTAGCGGGTCCGGCGCAAGCTGCCATCATCGCGCGGCTTGCCCAGGGAATTGTTGCGGAAGTTATGCGACTCGTCGATGACCACGAGATCGAAGGCACCCCAATTAAAATCACGCAGGTTCGGCACCGCGCCCGATGGGCCGCTTTCCCGCGAGAGGTCGGTGTGTGCGAGCACCGTATAGCCAAAACGGTCCGCGGCGAAAGGGTTGTTCTTGTTGCTGGTGTAGGCTGGATAGATGTCCCAATTGCCCCGGAGCTTGGAGGGGCAAAGCACGAGAACATCCTTGTTGCGGAGTTCGAAATACTTGATGACGGCGAGCGCCTCGTAGGTCTTTCCCAGGCCGACGCTGTCCGCCAGAATGCAGCCACCAAACTCTTTGAGCTTGTTGATGGCGGATTTCGCTCCGTCTTTCTGGAATCCATAAAGCGTTCGCCAGATTGCGGTCTCCGGCAGGCGTATGCGCTTCAAATTTTCATCGATATCCCGCCCCTCGTCGATGAATCGGCGGAAGAGTTCGAAGAGGGTCTTGAAGTAAACGAACTCCGGAGATTGATCGCGATACACCTGCAGGAGGTATTCGAGGACCGCCTCCTTGACATCCTCGACGCGGGAAGTGTCGTTCCAGAGTTCCTCGAACCATCGCTGCAAATCGTCGCGGTCGCGGTCATCGGATACCACGAGGTTGAGTTCGACATTGTTGTTATTCGAGGCGAGGCCGAGGCCGCGGGTCGTGAAGTTCGAGCTTCCTACGATCGCCGCCGTCATCTCACCCCGACGCACATGCGACATTTTGCCGTGGAGGAACCCGGATTGCGTGACCGAGCGGACTTCGACCTTGTCCCGAATCCAGGCGGCACAGCCCTGGGCCAGGGAACGCTGGCTCAACCCCTTGGTGAGCGTGAGGCCGTCGTCGCGGAGCACATAAGCCGCACCCTCCTTGTTCTCCGGGTCGATATTGCGAATAAAGGCCGCTTCGCCGAACAACAGCCGGATGCGGCCCAAAGCATCCAGTTGCGAACGCAACTGGTCGTAGGCAAAGACGGTGAAGTAAGCGGTAACCAGATCCAGATCCGCACCCGGCTTGAGCTGCCGGCGGAGGAAATCGCCCACCGAACCCCGGGCGTGGTTATCGCGGATACCGGAATGGGGCTGCCGTGGCTCATTCATGCGGAATTCACTTGTTTGCCGCCCAGTGGCCGCCTTTGGCGGAGCAGGATCGGTTCCGGGTGGAGCCTCACGCGAAGGCGCGGGGACGCGAGCGGGGACAGCCTCCGCATCCATCTCACTGTCGGACCGCATCGCCAGAATTCGCCATGCCATGCAGAATGCCGGACGGCGCCGGGTTGCGTCAATGATTTCCATTCTGTGTGAAAGGGGGATCATCCATCCGCGCCTGAGCCAGAGGAACCGCGAACACGGAGACCGCTGCCGGCGTTCCCATGGGCGCCCGCTCCGGGAGCCCGCCGCAGGCGGCGGCCGGGCCGGAACGGATGCGGTCAGCGTTTGCGGCGGACGATGAACTGCGTGTTCGCCAGGAAGGTGGGCCCCTGGTTGACCGTCAGTTGCCGGAGGGTCCGCCGGTGGGGTCGGGGGAGACGATGAGAAAGCTGCCGGGCAGGCAGAGCACCGTCCATGGCGTGGCGAACACGCCGTCGAGGGTGCTGTAGCGCAGGTTGCCGCGTGTGGTTGACGCGGGGCGGCGGGACATTGCGGACAAGAAAAACCGGGATCGACCGACACTTATTCGACCCATTCCCCGAGTCTGTCGAGGCACGCCTCGATGGACAAGGCGGTCTGTGGCAGGCTGCCCGGCAGGCGCAGCGTCCATCGGGTCGTTTCCCCGGAGGAGGTTACGGCGATCCCGGGGAGATCCTCGCCTGCGGGATCCGGATTCCGCCGGGGGGCCCAGCCCCGGCGCGCGAGGGCGCGGGAAGTCCACACGGCCGCCGGACCGGCGCCCTCCAGCAGGATGGGGCGGCCCGGCCCCCGCTTCATGCGGAAGCCGCCCTGTTCGAGATCGAATTCCAGGCGGGGGGATTCGAAGACCGATCCGACGCGCCCCGACAGAACGAGATCCTCGGGGATGCCGGCCGTGAGCCGCCGGTTCCCGTCGAGAAGCCAGATCCGGTCGGCGTGCCGGAGGGCGGTCTCGAGGTCGTGGGTGGACAGGAGGACGGCGATCCGCCGGGAGCGGACCAGGCGCGAGAGCGTGCCGAGCATCTCGATCCGCGAGGGCAGGTCGAGGAAGGCGGTCGGCTCGTCGAGCAGGGCGAGCACCGGTTCCTGGGCGAGAAGCCTGGCGAGAAAGACCCGCTGGCGCTCCCCGTCGCTCAGTTCGTCGAGACGGCGGTGGCGGAAGGCGGCCGAGTGGGTCTCCGCGAAGGCGCGGTCGATCGCCCGCCCGTCGTCCGGAGAGAGGCTGCCGGTCCAGCCGGAGTGCGGATGCCGCCCGAGGGCGACCATCTCCGCGGCGAGCATCCCCTCCGGGAAGGGCTCGCGGGCCGAGAGCAGGCCCCGGCGGCGGGCGAGGTCGCGCGGGCGGTGGTCGCCGAGAGGGCGGCCGTCGATCGCGACCACGCCTCCGAGGGGGGGGAGCAGTCCGGCCAGGGTGCGCAGGAGGGTGCTCTTGCCCGCGCCGTTCGGACCGAGCAGGCAGACCATTTCGCCGTCGTTGAGGACGAGATCGACCGGTCCGCCGACCACGGGATCCCTCCCCCGGCGGCCGGGATAGCCGAATGCGAGGGCTTGCGCGGAGAGGATGGGCGCGCCCCCGCTCATGGCGACATCCTCCCGCCCCGGCCCCGGACCAGCACCCAGATGATGACCGGTGCGCCGATGAATGCCGTGACCGCGTTGACCGGCAGGGTGGTCGCGCTCCCGGGAAAGCGGGCGACCAGGTCGGCGACCAGGGCGAGGGACGCCCCGAGGACGAGGGTCAGCGGGATCAGGCCGCGGTGGGACCGGGTGCGCAGCAGGCCCCGCGCCAGGTGGGGGACGGCCACCCCGAGAAAGCCGATCGGCCCGCAGAAGGCGGTCACCGCGCCGGCCAGGAGGGCGGCCGAGGCCAGGATCCGCGCCCGCGCCCGCGCGACGTTCTCGCCGAGCAGGCGGGCCTGTTCCTCGCCGAGCAGGAGTGCGTCGAGGGATTTGAACTGGAGGGCGCCGAAGAGGGTCGCGCCGGCGATGACCGGCGCGAAAATCCGGAAACGCGACCAGGTGACCGATCCGAAATGGCCGAACCCCCACGAAATGAATCCCTGGAGCCTTTCGGGCATGGCGAAGAAGATCAGGAGGCTGACCGCGGCGTTGATCAGGTAGGCCAGCATGAGCCCGATGATCAGGAGGGTCATGACATCGACGCGCGCGCTCAGGCCGAGGATGACGGCGAGAACCAGGCCCGAGCCCAGGGAGGCCGCGAGCACGAGGGAGAACGAATCCGAAGGGGCGAGGCCGCCGAGAAGCCCCGCCCCGGCCGGGGCGGCGGCCAGCAGGACCAGCGCCACGCCGAGGCTGGCGCCCGAACTGACTCCCAGGATGTAGGGATCGGCGAGGGGGTTGCGGAAGACCGTCTGCATCTTGAGGCCGGCGAGCGCGAGGGCCGATCCGGCGAAGGCGGCGGTCAGGGCGCGCGGTATCCGGATCTCGGTGACGATGAAGGCCACGGAAGGGTCCGATGGCTCGCGGAAGGTCAGGACGAGAAAGAGGTCGCGCGGCGAGACCGGCACCGAGCCGAGCGCGAGGGCGGCGGCGAACAGCGCGAGCAGTAGGAGTATCGCGGCCCAGCGGATCATGTCGGAAGTTTTCTCCCCGGCCCCGCACCAGTCTTCTTGGCCGCCGGCGAGGACCGGGCGCGGGTCAGCTCCGTTCCTCGATCGGAACGTAATCCCGCTTCGCGGGGCCGTTGTAGATCTGCCGGGGGCGGTGGATGCGGCTCTTCGGATCCGAGGCCAGCTCGCGCCAGTTCGCCAGCCACCCCGGCATCCGCCCGATCGCGAACATGACCGGGAAGAACTCGGCGGGAATCCCCGTGGCCTTGAGAATGAGCCCGCTGTAGAAATCCACGTTCGGGTAGAGCTTGCGCTCGACGAAGTACTCGTCCTCGAGGGCGGACTTCTCCAGGTTGCGGGCGATCTGGAGCAGGGGGTCGTTCTCCACCCCGATCGCGGCGAGCACCTTTTCCGCGGCTTCCCCGAGGATGCGCGCGCGCGGGTCGTAGTTCTTGTACACCCGGTGGCCGAATCCCATGAGCTTGGCCTTGCCGTCCTTGGCCGCCTGGATGAATCTGCGCCCGTCGTCGCCCGATTCATGGATCTCGCCGAGCATTCGGACGACGGCCTGGTTCGCCCCGCCGTGGAAGGGGCCCCAGAGGGCGCAAACCCCCGCGGAGACCGAGGCGAAGAGGTTCGCGCCCCCGGAGGCGACCATGCGGACCGTCGAGGTGCTGCAGTTCTGCTCGTGGTCGGCGTGCAGCAGAAGGAACAGATCCATCGCGCCGGCCAGGCCCGCCCGGTCCTCGAAGGGTTCGTAGGGATCCGAAAACATCATGTGAAGGAAGTTCTCGCAGTAGCGCAGATCCGACCGCGGGTAGATGAAGGGCTTGCCGACCTTCATCCGGTAGGTCATCGCGGCGATCGTCCGGACTTTCGAGATGAGGACCGCCGCGGCGTCGTCGAAGCTTTCGAGATCCTGCTGGCGGTTGTTGGTCGTCATGTCCGGGTAGTAGCACCCGAGCGAATTGAGCATGGCCGAGAGGATCGCCATGGGGTTGGAGCCGGTCGGGAATCCCTCGAAGTGGTGCTCCATGCCGACGTGGATTTCCGCGTTGTGCTTCACCTTCGCACGGAATTCGTCGAGTTGCGCGGCGGTGGGGAGGTCGCCGTAGATGATGAGGTAGGTGCACTCGAGGAAGGTCGATCGCCCGGCCAGTTGCTCGATCGGGTAGCCCCGGTAGCGGAGGATCCCCTGCTCCCCGTCGATGAAGGTGATGTCGCTCTCGCACGATCCGGTGTTGCCGTAGCCCTCGTCGAAGGAGATGTAGCCCGACTGGGATCGGATTTTCCGGATGTCGAAGGCCTTTTCAGCCTCCGTGCCCGCGATGACCGGGCAGTCGTAGGACTTTCCGTCGATGGTGAGGGTGACTTTGTCTTCCATGGATTTCGAATGAACGGTATGGGTGGGGCGGATCCGGGACTATTCTTCGTGCGATTGTGCGAGAGGGCTTACATGGTGCAGGAACGTCCGGTACATTTGCAAACCTTTAGCCTGACTTTTCTCCGGGTGGAACTGGGTCGCCACGCAGTTTCCTCTGCGGATGGCGCTGACGAAGGGACCTCCGTAATCGGTCTCCCCCCAGGCGAGAAGGGGATCCCCGGGGACGACGTGATAGGTGTGGTCGAAGTAGAACTGGTCGCCGTCCCGCAGACCGGCGCGGAAAGGATCGTCCTCCGCGCGGAAGACCACCGAATTCCAGCCCATGTGGGGCACCTTTAGGGCGGGGTCGATCCGGAACCGGCGCACGTTCCCCCGGAACACGCCGAGCCCGGCCACATCCCCCTCCTCGGAGTGATCGAAGAGCGCCTGCAGGCCCAGGCAGACCCCGAAAAAAGGGCGGTCGGCCGCGATCCAGTCCCGGATCCACGAGTCGAGGCCGCCCGCGCGAAGACCCTTCACGCAGTCGCCCAGCGCCCCGACCCCGGGCAGGACGAGCGCGTCCCACCCGCCCTCCGGCTCCGGCCGGTCGAGGATGCCGACGCGGCCGCCGACCTTCTCGAACGCCTTCGCCACGCTGCGCAGGTTGCCCATGCCGTAGTCGATGACGGCGACTCTCGGCGGCGGCCGGGGATCGGTGCGGGAGGAAGTCATGGAAGGTGGGAAAAGCACGGGAGGCTAGCACCCGGTCGCGCCCGGGCAATCGTAAATCTTCCACCGCAAGCGGATATTCCGTTGACAGCCGGGCGCGGGGCTGTTTGCTCGACTGCTTTCCCGCTCTCCGGGAGACGACTTCTCATCCACGAACATCAGTATGTCACCGAAAAAAGCCACCAAGAAGACCGCCCGGAAGGCGACCCGCCCCGCCAAGCCGGCCCAAAGCATTTATGAATTCGGCGCCAAGACCGACGGAGGCGCGCACCTGCGCGAGTTGCTCGGCGGCAAGGGCGCCAATCTCGCCGAAATGGCGCGCATCGGCCTGCCGGTGCCCCCCGGCTTCACGATCACGACCGAGGTCTGCACCTATTACTACGGGAACGGGCGCCAGTACCCCGCCACCCTCGACGCCGACATGCGCAAGGCCGTCGCCTCGATCGAGAAGCAGCTCGGCAAGACTTTCGGCGGAGACCGCAAGCCGCTCCTCCTCTCCGTGCGCTCCGGCGCCCGGGAATCGATGCCGGGCATGATGGACACCATCCTCAACCTCGGGTTGAACGACAAGACGGTCGAGGCGCTCGCCGCCGAATCCGGCAACCCCGCCTTCGCCTACGATTGCTACCGCCGCTTCATCAGCATGTACGGCGACGTCGTCATGGGGGTGCAGCCGCTCCACGAGAACGACCACGAGCCCTTCGACGCCTGCCTCGACAAGCTGAAGAAAGAGGTCGGCGTCGAGCTCGACAACCAGCTCACGGCCGACGACCTGAAGGAGCTGATCAAGCGCTACAAGGCCCTGATCAAGTCCCGCACCGACTCGGCCTTCCCCCAGGATGTGTTCGAGCAGCTCTGGGGGGCGGTCGGCGCCGTCTTCAGCTCGTGGCAGAACGAGCGCGCGATCCTCTACCGCCAGAAGTACAACATCCCCGCCGAGTGGGGCACCGCCGTGAACGTCCAGGCGATGGTCTTCGGCAACTCCGGCGACAACAGCGCGACCGGGGTCGCCTTCACCCGGGATCCCGCCAACGGCGAGAAGGTGTTCTACGGCGAGTACCTCATCAACGCCCAGGGCGAGGACGTGGTCGCCGGCATCCGCACGCCCAAGCCCATCGCCCGGCTCAAGGAGGAGATGCCCAAGGCCCACGCCGAGCTGGAGCAGGTGCGCGCCCGCCTCGAAAAGCATTTCAAGGACATGCAGGACTTCGAGTTCACCGTCGAAGACGGCAAACTCTACATGCTGCAGACCCGCAACGGCAAGCGCACCGGCCTCGCCGCGGTGCGGATCGCCGTGGAACTGGTCAAGGAGCGCCTCATCAACCGGAAGACCGCCCTCCTGAAGATTCCCGCCGACTCGATTTCCAGCCTGCTCGTGGCGGTCTTCGACGAAAAGGCGATCAAGAAGGCGCAGCTCCTGGCGACCGGCCTGCCCGCCGGCCCCGGCGCCGCCACCGGCAAGATCTGCTTCACCGCGAACCGGGCCGAGGAGGTCGCCAAGGCCGGCGGCCGCGCCGTTCTCTGCCGGGTCGAGACCACCCCCGAGGACCTGCGCGGCATGATCGCCTCGGAGGGGATCCTCACCTCGCGCGGCGGGGTCAGCTCGCACGCCGCGCTCGTCGCCCGGCAGATGAACAAGGTCTGCGTCTGCGGCGCCTCCGACGTGGTCATCAACTACGCGGCCCGCACCCTGACCGTCGGATCGACCGTCCTCACCGAAGGGGACGACATCTCCATCGACGGCACCACCGGCGAGATCTACGCCGGCCACGTCGATACCGCCCCGTCGGAGGTGGACCAGGTTCTCGGCGGCCGGAAGAAGGCCGCATCGAGCTACACCTACCAGCTCTTCGAACAAGTCATGACCTGGGCGGACAAGACGCGCAAGCTCGGCGTGCGGACCAACGCCGACTCGCCCGAGCAGGCGAAGGCGGCCGTCAATCTCGGCGCCGAGGGCATCGGCCTCTGCCGCACCGAGCACATGTTCTTCGAGGGCGACCGCATCAACTACATGCGGCAGATGATCCTCGCCTCCGACGAGACGGAGCGCCGGGCGGCGCTCAAGAAGCTGCTCCCGTTCCAGCGTCGCGACTTCACCGGCCTGTTCAAGGCGATGGGCGGCCGCCCGGTCACCATCCGCCTGCTCGACCCGCCGCTCCACGAGTTCCTCCCGAACGACGAATCGTCGAAACGCGAACTCGCGAACGCCATCGGGGTCGGGGTCGATGTGATCTCGAACCGCGTCCACGCCCTGCACGAGGCGAACCCGATGCTGGGCCACCGCGGCTGCCGGCTCGGCATCTCCTACCCGGAGATCACCGAGATGCAGGCGCGGGCGATCTTCGAGGCCGCCGCCGCCTGCTACAAGCTCAAGAATCCCATCAAGGTGATTCCCGAGGTCATGGTCCCGCTCGTGGGCTTCGCCGACGAGCTGAAGAACCAGGCCGCCCTCATCCGCCGCGTGGCGGCCGAGGTCATGGAGGCCAGGAACGTCGAGTTCGACTACCTCGTCGGAACCATGATCGAGGTGCCCCGCGGCGCCCTGACAGCGGACGAGATCGCCGAAACGGCGGAGTTCTTCAGCTTCGGCACCAACGACCTGACCCAGACCGGTCTCGGGATGAGCCGCGACGACGCCGGCTCCTTCCTCGGCACCTACAAGGCCCTCGAGATCATGACGCAGAACCCCTTCGCCTCCATCGACGCGAAGGGCGTGGGCCAGCTCGTGGAGATCGGCGCGACCAAGGGCCGGCAGGCGAAGAAGGACCTCAAGCTGGGGATCTGCGGAGAGCACGGCGGGGATCCCGCGTCCATCCGGTTCTTCCACGACGTCGGCCTCGACTACGTCAGCTGCTCGCCGCCCCGCGTGCCGGTGGCCCGCCTCGCCGCGGCCCAGGCGGCTCTGCGGTAGCGGCCGGCCCGGACCGGAAGCTTTCCGCCCCTCCGCGCCGGGAGGGCGGGGCGCCGCCGTTTTTCCGCGGAAAGGCTTGCGCGTGCGCGGGCGGAAAGCTACCGTGACCCCCCTATGAGTACTCAGATGGAAACCAACACCCGGGTGGTCGGAGCGTTGCGGCAGGTGCTCGCCGACAGCTACGCCCTTCTCGCCCAGACCCACCTCTGCCACTGGAATGTGGAAGGACCCAGCTTCTTCGCCCTCCACACCGCCTTCGAGGAGCAATACACGGAATTGTTCACCGCGGTTGACGATATCGCCGAGCGGATCCGCGCCCTCGGGGCCTACTCGCCCGGCGGGTTGTCCAACCTCGCCCGGATGGCCGATTTCAACGAGATTCCCGAGGATGCTTCCGCCGAGACCATGGTCGCCGCCCTCGTCGGGCACAACGAGGCGCTCATCCGCCACGCGGGCGAGGCGCGCGACGCCGCCGCAGCGGGCGACGACAAGGAGACCGAGGATCTCATGATCGCCCGGATCCAGGTTCACGAGAAGACCTGCTGGATGCTCCGCAGTTTCCTCAAGCGTTGAATCCGGCGAAGCGCCCGCCGCCCGTCACCCCTCCGCCGGTTCGGAGAGCGCGAAGTTGATCGACTCGACGCCGGCCTCCGAGCAGGCGTCCATGACCCTGACGATGGTTTCGTGCAGGGCCAGGTCATCGGGCGAGATCGTCACGATCGCGTCCACCTTGTTGGCTTCCGAAGTGCGGACGAAGCGGGTCAGCATGGCTGTCAGCTCGGGCAGGCGGGTCGCGCCCGCCGAGTCGTAGGCGTATTCGTTCACGATGATCCGGCCGTCGGCGCGGATCTCGATGATCTGTTCGTCGGGCATCTCGACCGGTTCGTCCTGCTCGACCGTCCCCGGGAGTTCGAAGGACAGGTCGGCCTCCTGTTTTTCGAGCGTGGCCGAGACCATGAAGTAGATCAGCAGGAGAAAGACGCAGTCGATCATCGGCGCGATCTGGATCTGCGGTTTGGGCTGCGGTTTCTTTTTGAGGGTGGCCACGGCTTCAGGAGTCCGATTGATAGGTCGAGTAGATCACGTCGTAGGCGCCGGCCTCCGCGCAGGCTTTCAGAACTTTGCGGACCTCCGCGAAGGGGGTGGCCTGATCGGCCCGGACCTGCACCCGCAGGTCGGGCTCGTCGGCGAGCAGGGTCTCCAGCCGGGCGCCCAGGGCCTCGATCGAAATCTCGGTCGCCCCCCAGAAGAGCGACCCGTCGGGTTTGACCGATACCGCGGTCCGGTCCGACAGGTCCTCCGGAACGTCCGCCTGCCGGCTCTCGGGG
The DNA here is from genome assembly GCA_046541615.1 of Puniceicoccaceae bacterium. Classification (GTDB taxonomy): domain Bacteria; phylum Verrucomicrobiota; class Verrucomicrobiia; order Opitutales; family Puniceicoccaceae; genus Puniceicoccus. The sequence continues at coordinate 4,437 of JBKHCX010000035.1, read as the reverse complement.
AGGTCCAGTTTCACCCGTTTCTGGGCCTGGGCGAGGTTGCTGACCGTCATGAAAAAAACCAGGAGAAGGAACACCATGTCGATCATGGGGGCCATCTGGAACTCCTCCGGCTCCGGTTGCTTGCGTCTCGCTCTTGCCACAACCTCCCGATAGGAACCGAAAACCAGCGGCGGCGGAAGAAAAAAAAGTCGTGTTACGGAATTGTCGTCTTTCTCCCATCCGCGCGAAATTTGGGTTTGAAAAGAGGGGGCTCGCCCGGCAATCTCCACCGCAATGATTCCAGAAATCGAATCCCCCCTCCCGCAGAACGCCGGTTCCCCCCCCGCCGGCGTTTCCGTCATGAGTTCTCCTGTTTCCTGAATGGGCAGGATTCCAGCCTCCAGGCATCGGCGCCCCTACCAAAGCGGGCCGAGGCGAAACGACAGGATTCGTGTCCCCGAAGTCCGCGTCGTCGGTCCGGAAGGGGCGATGATCGGCGTGATGCCGACGAAGAAGGCCCTCGATCTGGCGAAGGAGGTCGGGCTCGACCTGGTGGAGGTCGCCCCGAACTCGCGCCCGCCGGTCTGCCGCATCCTCGACTACGGCAAGTACACCTACGAGCAGAGCAAGAAGCAGAAGGATTCGAAAAGCACCGCCCAGAAGCTCAAAGAGGTCAAGTTCCGGGTCAAAATCGATACCCACGACTATCTCACCAAGATCCGGCGCGCGGAGGATTTTCTCGACAAGGGGAACAAGCTGAAGCTCACCCTCATGTTCCGCGGCCGCGAGATGGAGCACACGGATCTGGGCTTCGAGACGATCAACCGGGCGATCGCCGATCTCGACGGTATGGCCACCGCCGACAACGAGCCACGGCTGGCCGGGCGCAACATCTCGGTCACCCTCTCCCCGTTGGCGGAGAGCCGCCGCAAGCGGAAGTACGGCGAAGCGCGGGAGGAATGATCCACCGGGGATTCTCCCGGTTCTCCAGCCGGTCCGCGGCTGCCGGGTAACCGGAACACAAACGACGCAACGAACCGGGCGGACAACACGAACCGTTCCCCGTTCGAGCTTCGTCATTCCTCATTCGTCATTGCGCGCAGTGCCTCGCACACGCCGGCGCCCGGCTCCCCGGCCGGGTCGAAGGGGATCTCGCGCCCGCCGGTCAGGGCGGAGTAGATGGCGAAATACCGGCGGGTCAGCTCGATGCGGAGGTCGTCGGGGGCCTCGGGCAGGATTTCGTCGCGGTAGGGGTCGCAGCGGCCGGCGTACCAGAGGCGGAGGAATTCCTTGTCCGCGCTCTCCGGCTCCTCCCCCCGCGACAGCCGTCCCGGCAACGATTCCGCCTTCCAGAAGCGGCTCGAGTCGGGCGTGTGGATTTCGTCGATGAGGATGAGTTCCCCGTCCGCGTCGAGGCCCATCTCGTACTTGGTGTCGGCGAGGATGTAGCCGGCCTTTTCGGCGGTCTTCGCCCCGAACGCGAACAGGGCGAGGGCGGCCGCCGAGGCCCGCTCCCAGGTCCGGCGGTCGAGCAGTCCGCGCCGGACCGCTTCTTCGCCGGAGAGCGGCTCGTCGTGGACGGCGTCCTTGGTCGTCGGGGTCAGGATGGGGCGGGGGAGCCGGTCGTTCTTGCGGAGTCCGTCGGGAATGCGGTTGCCGCAGTACTCCCGCGCGCCGTTCTTGTAGTGGGTCCACAAGGACGTGGAGGTGGAGCCGGTCATGTGCCCGCGGACGACGAACTCGATCGGCAGCGGACGGCAGGCCCGCGCGATCGTCACGTTGGGGTGGGGCACCCCGATCACGTGGTTGGGGAGGATGGAGGCCGTTTCGGCGAACCACCAGGCGCTCAGGAGATTGAGGATCCTTCCTTTCAGGGGGATGGTCGTGATCGCCCGGTCGAAGGCGCTGAGCCGGTCGGTGGCGACCAGGGCGATCCGGTTCCCCCGCCGGTAGATGTCGCGCACCTTCCCGCCCGAACGTTCCAGAGGAGCGCGGTCCCCTGTAGCCGGTCTCGCCGAGGCCGGTCCGCTCCCGGCCCCGAAACCCCCGTGGCAACGGGTCTCCCGAAGCACCTTGTCGAGCAGAACCCGTTCGTATCGATCAATCTCATTTTCTCTCATCGCGGATGTCAGGAGGGCAGCTCGGACCGTTCGCAGACGAAGTCGGCCACCGGGTTGTGGAGGATGTGGGTCGAGAGAACCCGGGGGAGGAGGTTCTGCCGCGCCTCGGTGGAGACGAAGCGCAGGATCCAGAGCACGGAGAACCCGAGGGATTCGGGGTAGTTCAGGTGGAACCGGTGGCGCAGGGTCTCGAGCACCCGCCGACCGCGGAGATCGTCGCGCGGGGTGACCCGGAGCACGGCGGTGACCGGCGGATCCCCGGCCGGGCTCCGGTCCACGAATTCCTTGTTGCCGTTGAACAGTTCGCCCGTGCGGGCGAGCGCCTCCTGCCAGTCCTCCGGAAAACCGGCCCCCTCCAACTGCCAGAGAACCCGGCGCTCGACCGATACGGCGAAGCCCATCCGCCGCAGGCACTGCTCGACCGAACGGGCCGTGTTGTCGGTGATGATCGGCGAAACCGGCAGCAGGCGGGCGTCGCCCACACGCGCGCAGTCCTGGATCTCGTCCGGCGGACACTTGTAGGAGAGGCGGACCCGGGGATCGGCCGGGGGCGGCCCCTCCATGGCCTCCCGCATGGAGGCGAAGATGGCGTCGCCCCCCCGGGTGCGCTCCGGGTGGGGCATCATGGCCATCACGTTCCCCGCCGGGTTGCAGACCGCCGCCAGGTTCGAGGCGGAGCCGTTCGGGTTGACCGGAAAGTGCGGATCGACCGCGCCCCCGGCGTCGCAATAGCGGAAGACGGCCTGCCCCGCTTCCTCCAGCTCCGCGAGCAGTTCCGGCGGGGCGAGAAAGCGGCCCTCGGCGTGGGCGAAGGGCACGCGGATGCGGTCCCCGCGGGCGAGGGTGCGGGTGAAGGCGGTCCGCCCGGGGTCGCCCTCGCTGCGCAGGTGGCACCAGTCGTTGTAGAAACCCGAGCCGAGTAGGTGGTCCCCGACCTGGCGGCGGTTCGGCGCGAGGGCCATGCAGGTCCGCCCCCCGGCCACGCCGGGGACCAGGCCGCTCTCGACCAGGATCTGCGCCCCGTTGCAGATCCCGAGCACCGGCTTGCCCCGGGCGGCCTCGGCGGCGACCGATTCGAGGACCGGGTCGAGCGAGGCCAGGACGCCGGCCCGCGAGCGGTCTTCGTAGGAGAATCCGCCGACCAGGAAGAAGCCGTCGAACGAGCCCAGCTCGGAGGGGTCGCGGTTCCAGAGAAACTCCTCGGGCTCCATCCCGTTGCGCCGGACGGCCGCCGCCGACTCGGCCTCGCAGTTGCTGCCGGGGAACTGGACGATGGCGACGCGTTTGCGGGGGGCGCTCATTGGAAGCCGACCTCCCGGTTTCCGGCGACGACCTCGCCCACCCGGTAGGCGCTCCCGCCGGTGTTCCGGATCGCCCGCAGGGCCGCCTCCGCCCGATCGGCGGGCACCACCGCGATCAGGCCCAGGCCCATGTTGAAGGTGCGGTACATCTCCCTCTCCTCGACACGGCCGAGATCGGCGATCACCGCGAAGAGCGGCAGGGAGGGCCAGGTCCCCCTCCGGATCCGGACCGCCGTTCCCTCCGGCAGGACGCGGGGGATGTTCTCGAGGAATCCGCCCCCGGTTATGTGGGCCAGCCCTTTCAATTCGATCCCCGCCGCCCGCCAGGCCTCGATCGGGCCGCGGTAGTTCAGGTGCGGGCGCAGCAGGGCGTCTCCGACCGATTCGCCGAGGTCCTCGACGTAGTCCTCGGTGGACATCTTCGCGATCTCGAAGAAGACCTTCCGCGCGAGGGAGAACCCGTTGGTGTGCAGACCGGAGGAGGGCAGCCCGATCACCGCGTCGCCGGGGGCGATGGAGGCCCCGTTGATGATCGCGTCCTTCTCGACCAGGCCCGTCACGCACCCGACCACATCGTGCTCCCCGGGCAGGTAGGTGGAGGGCATCTCCGCGGTCTCGCCGCCCACGAGCGGGATCCCGTTCGCCCGGCAGTTCTCGACCATCCCGGCGACGATTTCCTCGACGACGCGGGGGTCCAGTTTCTCGTTCGCGATGTAGTCGAGAAAGCTGACCGGCCGGGCGCCGTGGACGAGGATGTCGTTGGTGGTCGCGCTGACAACGTCGATCCCGAGGTTGAAATACTTCCCCGCCCGGCGCGCGACCGACACCTTCGTGCCGACCCCGTCGATGCTCTGGATCAGAACCGGGTGGCGGTAGTCCTTCAGCGCCGGACCGAGATCGACCATCGACCCGAACGAACCGAGCCCGGTCAGGACCTCCGGACCAAAGGTGGTTCTGACCAGCGGGCCGATCCGGTTCACGGCTTCGTTGCCGGCGTCGATGTCAACGCCGGAGGATTTGTAGTCGGTTTTTGGCAT
>JBKHCX010000034.1:0-19552 GCA_046541615.1 Puniceicoccaceae bacterium | reverse complement strand
AAACTAGTAAAAATAAAAGTAGGGTAGAAAAATGAAAAGTAATTTTTTCCTCGTAGCGATTGTCATAGGGGTATCTATAGTTGGTGCTCCTGCTTGTTTGATGGGTCAAAGTGTGGCCCTTCAAGTCTTAACCTCTGGATTTCAAGATGAAGATGGTGTTGTGAAGAACGGTATGCCATGGGGTATTGTTATCGACGTTTCAGGAGGTTCCAGAGATTTTAGTGCCCTTTCAAGCGGGCTCCTGCTCCCAATTTCAAGTTTTCCAAGCCCAGAAACGATGACTCAATTAGAGACTTCAGGTGGAGGAACAGATTTTTATTTTTGGAGAGCGAATTCTGATACCACAAACTCGGGCCCTCCTTCTTTCTTAGATGGGTTCATGAATTTGGCCACAGTGCCAGTGAATGATGGGACTCCTACTCCTGTATCCTCAGGCAATCCGTATGGCATCCTTTGGTTTTCCGAGGCGGATGCTTCTCTTGGAAGCTTTTATGGATTTCACGATACCGGGCTCGATCTTCCTCCCCAAGGTTCTAATCCGGACATTTCCTCTTCAGTCACCCCCGGCGCAGCCGACCTGGAAATAGTCCCAGAGCCTGCCTCCTACGCTCTCCTCGCCGGACTTCTCGGCCTCGGTCTGGCGATTCTCCGCCGCCGCCGTCGGTAAGTCTTCTTCATTCTCCCTCCCAACCCGGAAAGCGTCCGGTCCCTTCGCGGACCGGGCGCTTTCCTTTTTCCGATGGCCGCCGCCGCGGGAAGGCCGCTCGGAACCGGGATGCCCGATTCGGATGATCCCCCGCTTGCGAGCGGTCGATTGCCCTGGTGACCGCGGTCTCGATCCCGGAGGAGGACCGCGCGTCGGCCCCATTCCGTTCAGGCGGGCCGCTGCTCGGCGGCGAATGCCCTCGAGGGGTTGCGGCCCTTCCCGCAGCCCGGCGGCGACCGCCGTCGGGAAATCCGGTTCCCGCCCGCCCGCGGACCCCCGCTTCGCCGGCCCGCCGCGAACCGGCCTCGCTGGAGCGAAAATCAGAAAATCGCGCACGCGCGCTTGCACGGAGTTTCCAATTCGCTTTTCTACCATCCGAAGCAACGACATACCATCATGGCTCTGTATCTCATCCTTATCATTCCCACGCTGCTGCTCGGTCTCTGGGCGCAGCACCGCGTCGGGTCCACCTACCGGAAGTATTCCCAGGTCCGCTCCCGCGGGGGGATCACCGGCGCGGAGGCGGCGAGTTACGTCATGCGGCAGGCGGGGATCCGCAATGTCGAGATCACCGCCATCGGCGGGCACCTGACCGACCACTACGATCCGACCCACCGCCGCTTGTGTCTGAGCGAGGAGAACTACCGGGGCACGAGTCTCGCCGCCCTCGGCGTGGCGGCACACGAGGCCGGTCACGCGATCCAGCACAAGGTCGGCTACTCCATGCTCAACGCCCGCATGGCCCTGGTTCCGGCCACCCAGTTCGCCTCCCAGATCCTGCCCTTCGCGATCATCGGGGGATTCGTTTTCCACGCGACGGGCCTGATCCTTCTCGGGGTGGTCGCCTACGCCATCCTGACCGTTTTCCAGTTGATCACCCTGCCGGTGGAGTTCGATGCCAGCAGGCGGGCCGTCGCCGAGCTGGACGGGCTCGGCATCCTGGACAGGGATGAATTGCCCGGGGTGCGCAGCACGCTGAACGCGGCCGGCTGGACGTACGTGGCCGCTTTCGTCAGCTCGCTCGCCTGGTTGCTGTATTTCATAATCTCCGCCCGGCGCTAGTGGGGCGGACAAGGGGAGAATATCCGGGATCGCCCCGGCGGTCCCGCATGGGGCGACCCTTCGGCGGAGCAAAGAGGGCCTGCCTCGGCCTTCTCCTCGTATCGGCGGCGGCCGGCGCGCCGGAGGATCTGGCGCCGGAGGCCGCGTCGCTCCGCCTGACCCGGGAGGAGGGGGGATTCCGCGCCGAGATCCGCGATCCGGCGGAGCCGGGGCGGGAGCGCGCGTACGTGTTTCCGCCGGACGATGGGTCGGATGGCGCGGACGCCCGCCAGGCGGACGGCGGCGAGGTCATCCGGGTGCCCGTCCGGCGCATCGTCTCGCTCTCGACGACCTATCTCGGCCCGCTCGAAGCGCTCGGAGCCCTGGACCGGGTGGTCGCTGTGGACGATTCCGCGCATGTGTTTTCGTCCGTGCTGCGGGAGCGGGTCGCTTCCGGGGAGATCCGCGAGGTCGGTTCGGTCGATCGCCTCGACATCGAGTCGCTCCTGGCGGCCCGGCCCGATCTCGTGCTCCTGACCCGGATCAGCCCGGGCCGGAGCGATCTGGAGCAGCGCCTGCGCTCGGCCGGGATCCCCGTGCTCGTCACCGCCGCCTGGCGGGAGACGACCCCTCTCGGACGGAGCGAGTGGATCAAGTTGTTCGGCATCCTGACCGGCAGGGAGGAGGAGGCGTTCCGGATCTTCCGCGAAAGCCGCGCGCGCTACGAGGCCCTGGCCGCCAAGGTCCGCGCCGCCGATTCCGCCCGGCCGAGGATTCTGTTGTCCGCGCCCTACGGGGGCACCTGGTACGTGCCGGGGGGCGGCAGCTACACGGCCTCGCTGATCGAGGCCGCCGGCGGCGATTACCTGTGGTCGGCGAACCGGAGCACGGGGAGCTTTCCGCTCGATCTGGAAGCGGTCCTGGCCCGGGGGCTGGAGGCGGATTTCTGGATCAACCCGGGGCGCCACCGCTCGCTGGCCGGATTGGCCCGGGCCGACGAGCGCTTCCAAAGGCTGCCGGCTTTCCGGGAAGGGCGCGTTTACAACCGGACCCGCCGGGTCGGGCCGGCCGGGGGGAACGATTTCTGGGAGTCCGGCGCGGTGCGCCCCGACCGGATTCTCGCCGATCTGATCGCGATCCTCCACCCCGGCCTGCTGCCGGACCACCGCTTCGTTTACTACGAGAAGCTGCCGGAGTGAGCGCGGGATCCTCCGGGTCGGCGGGAAAGCGGTGGACGGGAGTGTCCAGCCTCCGCGAAGCGGTCGGAAAATCCGGAATTTTAATTTTTGGAGGGGGTGTAACCACGGGTGCGTCGAGTGATCGAAGGAATCTTTCCGATTTTCCGTTCTTCGGGATTGGACTGCGGCACGCGCGCGAGCGCGCGGCCCTACCGGTTTTTCCGAAACAACAAAAAACTGGGAATTTGCATTCCCGTAGGGCCTCGTGCTCTTGGCGCGGCGAAGTCCGACAGCCGCCGGACGAAGACGGCAGCCGCGATGGCCGCGGACCGCTTCGTTTTGTTATTGTTGAAAACTACCGCAACAATCGCACCGGAGCCGGAATTCATTCATCGGAGCCCTTCCGCGTGCCGGAAGATGCTCACGGAGAGGGGCGGCAGGTCGAGCGCGAGCGAGTGCGGGCGGCCGTCCCAGGGCGTCGGTTCCGAGCCGACTCCGCCGCCGTTGCCCGCGCCCCCGCCGCCGTATTCGGCGGCGTTGGTGTTTAGGATCTCCTTCCAGTGGCCGGCCGCGGGAACGCCGACGCGGTAGCCGGGGCGGGGCACGGGGGTGAAGTTGCCGACGACCAGGTAGTCGCCGGCGCCGGCGCCCGAGAGCCGGAGGAAGCTGAGCACGCTGTTCTCCGCGTCGTCGCAGTTGACCCACTGGAAACGGTCGGGAAGGTGGTCGCTTTCGGCGAGGACGGGGTCCGCGGCGTAGATGCGGTTGAGGTCGCGCACCAGATCGCTGATGCCGCGGTGGTCGATGTACTGGAGCAGGTGCCAGTCGAGGGAGTCGTCGTAGCGCCATTCGGAGGACTGGCCGAACTCGCAGCCCATGAAGAGGGTCTTCTTCCCGGGCCAGGCCCACATGAGCGCGTAGAGCGCCCGCAGGTTGGCCGCCCGGTCGGGGATCTCCCAGGCCCCCATCTTGTAGAGCATGGATTGCTTGCCGTGGACGACCTCGTCGTGGGAGAAGGTGAGCACGAAGTGCTCGGAAAAGTTGTAGAGCATGCCGAAAGTCAGCTCGTTCTGGTGCCACTTCCGGTGGATGGGGTCCTTCGAGAAATAGGAGAGGGTGTCGTGCATCCAGCCCATGTTCCATTTGAAGTCGAATCCGAGGCCGTTGCCCGAGGTCGGATGGGAGACGCCGCCGAAGGCCGTGGACTCCTCGGCGATCGTCATGGCGCCCGGGTGGTAGCGGTGGATCAGATCGTTGACCGAGCGGAGGAATTCGATGGCTTCGATGTTCTCCCGGCCTCCGTAGCGGTTGGGGATCCACTCCCCCTCCTCGCGCGAGTAGTCGAGGTAGAGCATCGAGGCGACCGCATCGACGCGGATGCCGTCGATGTGGAAACGGTCGAACCAGGCCAGGGCCGAGGCTACGAGGAAGGCCCGCACCTCGTGGCGGCCGTAGTTGAAGATGAGGGTCCCCCAGTCCCGGTGCTCCCCCTGGCGGGGATCGGCGTGTTCGTAGAGGTGGCTTCCGTCGAACCCGGCGAGGGCGAAGCTGTCCTTCGGGAAGTGCCCCGGCACCCAGTCGATGATCACGCCGATGCCGCGGGCGTGGAAGGTATCGACGAGGAACTGGAAGTCCTCCGGTGTGCCGAACCGGTGCGTCGGCGCGAAGAACCCGGTCACCTGGTAGCCCCAGGAGCCCGAGAAGGGGTGCTCGGCCAGGGGCAGGAACTCGACGTGGGTGAAACCGAGCCCGCTTACGTAGTCCGCCAGCCCGACCGCCATTTCCCGGTAGGTCAGCGGGCGGTTTCCGTCCTCGGCGACCCGCTTCCAGGAGGCGGCGTGGACTTCGTAGATGGAGACGGCTTCCTTCCGCCAATTCTTCCGCGCCCGTTCGCCGATCCACTCCCCGTCGGTCCACCGGTAGCCATCCACGTCGCAGACGATGGAGGCGTTGTGCGGAGGCGGTTCGAAGCGGGTGGCGTACGGATCGGTCTTCAGCCGGAGAGTGCTGTCGGCGCCCAGGATTTCGTACTTGTAGGTCGTGCCGTCGCCGAGGCCGGGCACGAACAACTCCCAGACGCCGGAGTTCCCGAGGGTGCGCATCGGGTGGAACCGACCGTCCCAGCGGTTGAAATCGCCGACGACCGAGACCCGTTTCGCGTTCGGAGCCCAGACGGCGAAGGCGACCCCGGGGACCCGGTTGATGGTCCTCGGATGGGCGCCGAGCTTGTTGTAGATGAAGTGCTCGTTTCCCTGGTTGAAGAGGTAGAGATCCTGCTCGCCGAGCGTGGGCAGGAACGAGTAGGGATCGAAAAACTGGCGGATCTCGCCGTTGGATTGCTCTACGCGCAGACGGTAGGGCCGGACCGAGTCGATCCGGTCCGAGAAGCCTTCGAACAGGCCCGCCGGGTCGATCTTCCGCAGGGCGAAGCGGGTTTCCTCGTCGGCCTCGTCCCAGACGACCACCTGGCACTCCTCCGCGTCCTGGAGAAAGGCCCGCACGACGACGCCCTTTCTGCCGCCGAGGGTCGCGCCGTGCATGCCCAGCACCGCGTGCGGCTCCGTCTCCTTCGCTTCGAGAAGACGGTCGCGTTTCGATTTCGGGAGGGAGTATTCCGCCATGTGGGTTCCTTTTTTGGGATGGAGATTTGCGAGGGTGCCGGTTGAAATGCTCGCACGGAATGATCGAAACATCAACACATTCCCCGAAACGCCGGGGGTGGATTCGCGGGCGCGGGGACTTCAGGCCGGAAATCCAGGCGTTTCTTCTTTTTCTCCTTTTCGCGGCGGGGCTCCGCGCTGCCGGACCCGCGGGGGAGTCCGGGGCGGACGGACCGCTCCGGATCCTCTCCTCGGGCACGCTGGACTACGACATCGCCTCGGAAGAGGTCTCCGCGGCCGGTCCGGTCGAGGCCGGGTACGGAATCTACCGGCTGGAGGCGGGGGAGCTTTTCTGGAACCGGGCCGGGGAACAGGTGCGGACGGCGGGGGGCGTCCGGATAGCGAATCCGGGGGTGCTCCCCGATCCCGGGGCCGCCGCCCGGCGCGGGGACGTCTTCGATGCGTGGTGGCCGCGCTCCTACCGGAACCTTCCGTTCGTCCTCCGGGCGGATTCGGCGGAGCTGACCCCGGGCGCCGCGGGGATACGGGCCGGCGGTGGGGTGTCGGCGCGGTTTCCCCTCGGGCGGATGAACGCCGCGTCCGTAGCCGTGGACCGGACCGCGGAGGGAGGCGATCTCTCGGCCCGGCGGGTGGAGGCCGGCGACGGCGCGTTTCTCGTGCGCGCCGGGTCCGTGTCCGCCGATGACGAGGCTGTCGATATGAAGGACGCGCTGCTGGTCATGGGGGAGCCGTCCGACTGGGGGCCGCGGATCCACGCCGACCGGATCCGGCACGTCCGCGGGCAGGAGACCATTTCGCTGTACGGTCTCACCCTCGGGGTCGGACCCGTGCCCGTTCTCTACCTGCCCCGGGGGTGGCTCCGGGACTGGAATCTCGGGGTCTCCTTCGATCTCGGCGGCGGGTTCCAGGACAACCTTGGCGTTTATGGCGATTTCGGTGCCGGGTTCCAGGCGACCTCCTTTCTCCGCCTCGACCCGATGGTCTCCTATTACGAACGCCGGGGGGTGATGGCCTCGCCGGATTTTTCCTGGGAACGGACCTCGGACAGCGGGGATTATCACACCCGCGGGTCCGTCCTCGCCGGGGCCATCCACGACAACGGAGGGGCGGCCCTGCGGGGCGTGGACCGCTTCGGGGATGCCATCGGTGTCTCCCGCGGCTATGCGCTGGCCCGGGGGCTGGCCTACCGGCGCGGCGGCTGGAGCTTCGTGACCCAGGTCGAGGCCCGTTCGGATTCGGAGGTGCTCCGCGATTTCCGCCCCGGGCTGGAGAGCCGCTATTTCGCTCCGGAATCCTTCTCGGAATGGTTCGTGCCCTTCGGGGGGTTCAGTTTCACCGCGCTCGGGCGGTTCCGGACCCTCGACATGACCGAGTCGCTCGAGGCCGTGCCCGCCGTGCGGCTGGATCTCGAACCCGCTCGGCTGGGAACCACGAATCTGCGCCAGGAGGGCTGGGCCGGGTTCGCCCGGTTGGAGCGGGAGGATTCCGCCGGAGGAAACCTGGCCTCGGCCAACCGATGGGAGGCCGCCTACCGCGTCGCCTATCCGCTGCCCGCGCCGTCCTGGCTCTCGATCACGCCGACGACCGGGATCCGCCAGAGGGTCTATCAGGATGTCGCCGGGCGCGGGACCGACGGCGACGCGACGCTTTTCGAAGCGGGAATCGACGTGTCGGCGGCATTCCACCGGCGGTGGGAGGTCCGGAACCGGGTCTGGGATGTGGACGGCCTGCTGCACCAGGTGAGGCCTCTCGCCGGGTTCCGATGGATGCCCTCGGCGGGCTTGGACGACGTCGATATCCCCGACATCATGCCCGCGGTCTATACCAGCGGAGTCGATCCCCTCGGATTCGACAACCTCGTCCACCGTTCGGACTCCGGGGCCGGGAGCACCCTGCGGCTGGGCGTCGAGAACCGCTTGCTTGCCGGGCGTTTCGACGATCCGCGGCGGATGCGGGAGCTGGGCTCGCTGGGCTTGTACCAGGACTGGCTGGAGGGCGGCGCCGCGCTACCGGACAACACCATGCTGGCCCTCGGCTTCTCGCCGGCCCCCTGGATCGGCCTGGACCTGTTCGCCCGTGTCGAAACCGCCCGGCTGACCCTGGTCGAATGCGTTCCCGGGCTCGCCCTGCGCGACGGTGACCGCTGGGAGAGCCGCTGGTATTTCCAATCGCTCCAGCGACGGGTGAACCAACTGTTGTGGGAGGCCGATATCGCCGTCACCGGGAGGGACCGCTTTCTTTTCGACATGCGCTACAACGGCCAGTCCCAGAAAATCACCCGGCAGGCCTACGGCTGGAGCCGCAGGATCGGCAACGCCTGGATTTTCGAAACAAGACTTATCTTCCGCAAGGACGACGAAAGGGAACCCGATTTCCAGGTCAACGTCTCCATGACAAGCCTCCTGTTCTAACCCAAGTTCCGCACCTGTTCAGAATTCCCATACCACCCGCTCCTTTAAAGCCCGGGTTGAAAATTTTCTTGACTGCCCTTAAAAATCTACACGGTCAAAGTTATATTACTTGCTATCTGTTTTTAGCTCTTTCTATTCAACATCCCACGAAATAGAATCTAGTCCGATTGAAAATGTAAACAAATTCGACCATACCGCACCATCTGATAGACCGGATGCTCTCCACCTTTTTATCCCCGGTCAAAACTATTTGACTCTTCGGAATAATCTGGACCAGGTCAAAATAATCGGTCTAACCATTTGACTTGTGTTCTGGAATTTTCGGTATACTTCTGTCATGTGTTAAGACGTGAACGAGTTAAGCGTGGATGATAGGGGAATTTGGAATACCACCTGGCGGGCCGGACGGCGAACGCGGAGAAATCGGTCGGTGCGCGGGAGAAGGAGAGCACGCGGAAGCGGATCCGGCGGGTGGTCCGGTTCTCCCGTCCGCGGATCACCGCCGATGTGGGGATGCGTGGATGGTTTCCGGGCCTTCGACCGATCCGGACTTTTCCCGGGGCATGGGCGGGGAGGTGTTTGCTACGGCGGGCCTCCGGTATCGGGCGACTGGTCCAGGACCTGGTCGATCGGTCGCTTCAGTAGCTCCGAACTCTCGAAACCGTTGCAGAAATCGGCCAGAAGCGGCTCGACTTCCAAAAGGATGTCCTCGCCCCGGTTGTTGCCCTCGCCGATGAAGGCGTTGTGGAAGTCCAGGAGGCTCTTCCGGTCGAGGGGGAAGCCGGGCTGGAAGCGCGTCTCCCCCTGCCGGTCCTCGCTGTCGGGCTCGAGGCTGCGGACCCAGCCCGCCGCCGACATTTGCGAAATACAGGTGTTGACCAGCTGCCCCGGCACCCGGAGGTGATCGGCGATCTGCGTGGTGGTCGGCGGGGCCTCGCACCGGAGGAAGCGGCGGGCGATGAAGAGAAAGCAGGCCAGGGTCAGGGACTCCCGCGTCCGCGGGCTCACGTTGCTCCATGCCTTCTGGTTGGTGAGGTTGCCGGCGTTCTGGACGGCGTAGGTCAGCTGGCAGGAGACAAGGACGATGAGCCAGAAGAGATACAGCCCGAACATGAGGACGGGAATGATGCCGACCGATCCGTAGAGGCTCTGGTTCCGAATGACCTTGTCGACGTAGAGAAAGGACAGCGAGTGGTTGGCCAGCATGAGAACCGCCCCGAGCAGGCCGCCGGCGAACGCAGCCTTCCACTGGACGGACGTGTGCGGAAAGAACCGGTTGAATGCGGCCAGGACGAGGGTGAGGATGAAGACGGATATCATCGGCCCGGCCCACCGGTTGATGTCCTCGTACTCGACGCCGGGGATCAGGCGGTCGAAACGGTTGATGATGGCGGAGGCGGAGAGAACGGTCAGAGCCGTCACGCTGAGGACCGCGCCGAGACTGGCGATGGTCCAGTAGGACATGATCCGCTGCGCCCATGAGCGGCCCCGCCGCACGCCCCATATCCCGTTGAAGGCCTTTTCGATCGAGGTGATCAACTGGATGACGATCACGATCAGGGCGAGGGAACCGATCACGCCCACGGCCCCGGAGCGCGCGCTTTGCACGATCTGGTCGATGAATTGGATGACGGCCGGATTCAGGTTCTTCTCCGCTTCGGGAGTCTCCCCGGAAGCTTCCGCATCGTCCCGGTCCGCCTGGTCGGCGGCGCTCCCGTTCGTATCGCCGTTGGACCGCGAGACATCGGCGTCCTCTCCGGAGTTCCACTCCGAAACGGGCGGGGCGACGAAGAGCAGCGCTTGCGTGAGCTTTTCGACGATGACGTTGTCGCGCTCGTCCCCCTGGATGAGGAAACTCGAGATCATGATGCCGATGGCGAGCAACGGTCCCAGCCCGATGAGCGAATAATAGCTCAGCGCGGCGGCCTGGCTGAAAAGTTTGTTGCCGTTGAGACCCTGCCAGACGATGTAGAGAATCCGGAGAATGGCGAACGACCGCGCCCGGTTCTCGTCGCCGCCGCGGGTCCAGATCTCTTTGTCCATCAGATGGACGAGCCGGCGGATGCTCTCGCGCGCCCGTTCTACGAAGCTTTTTTCGGGCTCTTCGCTCACAAGGCGATGCCTTTGAACCAGGTCAGCCAGACGAGAAATCCGCCCCCGGCCAGTCCGGTCAGCACCATGAGTGTGGTCGTGGTGAAGCGGCTGCAGAGGGTTGCTCCGATCATGCCGGTCTGGAGAGCGGTGATCGCGGCGAGAGCGTCCCACTCCTGGCGGGAGTAGAAGATGAAGAGGAAAAACCCGATTCCGACGGCGGCCCGCAGGCGGAGGAAGGGGAACAAGCCGGTCTGCCCGAGGCCGATTGCGATCGCGAGAAAGAGATCGACCAGGGCCAGCGCCAGAATCCAGTTCGAAAAGAGCAGGTCGAACGAGTATTCGCCCGACTCGACCATGGAGCGGAGGGGCTCCCAATGGGGCTGGATCAGGCAGGCCACGGAGCCCAGCAGCATGAGCACCAGGCCGGGCATGAGCACGGCGACCGCCCTCTGGCGCGATCTCCGGAGTTTCCGGATGTGGCGGGTTTCGTCGGTTTCCCCTTCGGCGGCGGCGAGCATGCGGCCGACGTCGCCGGACTCGTCGGTGGGCGAGGGTGCCGGGGGCTGGTGTTTCCGCTGTTTTCCGGCGGTTTCGGTTGCGGCGGGTTCTTCTCCGCGCCTCGGACGAAGCTTGAGCGGGGCCTTCTTCGGCGGTTGGAGGGAGTTCCAGAGTTCCTCGTTCCCGGAGAAGGGGGCGAAATCGTCCATTCCCTCGCGGAGGTAAAGCGTATCGGGTTTCAGCACGCCGGACTCGGCGAGATCCTTGAGTTGCTCGAAGGTGAAAGGGCCGTCGGCCGTTTCGGAGTCCGGAGGGCGTATGTGGAATTGGCTCATGGGAGTGATGCTACAGGGAATTCTCCCGCCATCCCAACTTCGTTCGAACGGTTCGGAAATGGGTGTATCCCTCGCCGTGGATCATGGCCAGCCCGCGCTCGCCGACTTTGATCCCGAGGGGGAATGCGTCGCTGCCGGTGAAAGAGGTCCGGCCGTCGAGGGCGACCTGCGGCTGGCAGGAACCGAGGTCCGTGCGGACCTCGAAAACGGTGTCGGCCGGAAGGAGCACGCTCCGGTTGCTCAGCGTGTGGGGGCAAATCGGGGTCAGGGTGACACCGGGCACCCGCGGGTGGACGATCGGCCCCCCCGCCGAGAGGTTGTAGGCGGTCGATCCGGTGGGCGTCGAAAAGATCAACCCGTCGCAGGCGAACTCGTTCACGAACTCGCCGCTCGCATAGACCTCGAGCAGCATCAGGTGAGAGGAGTCTGTCTGTTTGATGACGACGTCGTTCAGGCAGACGCGGCGCTCGGAAGAGGGGTTGGAGGCTTCGAGAACGATGCGCTCCTCGATGGAGCAACCGCCGTTCAGGATGGTTTCGAATTCGCGGGCGACTCCGTCGGGCGAGAAGGTGACGAGGAAGCCGAGTTTCCCGAGGTTCACGCCCAGTACGGGCACCCTGAATTCAACCGCCTGGGAGACCACTCCGAGAAAGGTCCCGTCCCCCCCGATCACGCAGACCGCGTCGCACCCGTCGAGAAAACGCTCGGGCAGCGGGTGCTCGTCGGTCAGGCGCATATCGACGGAGCGGCTCTCGCCGAGGGAGAGCAGCAAGGCGCCGATTTCCGCCGCTCCGGGCTTGGATGCGTTGACCACCAGGGCGACTGTACGAAACGGTTCCACTCCGTATTGGTCATCCGGTTACCTGCCGGTCTTCTGCCCGGTGACGAGTTCCCAGCCATCGTCGCGGAGAAGGGCCTCCGCCTTTTTGAATTTCATCTCGCGCTCCTCTCCGTCCTTGCGGATGGTGACCAGCTCGTTGCGTCCGATCTTCGGCAGCTCGCGGCGGATGGTCACTTTGGGCAGGGGCGGGGCCTGCCGGTTGTGGGGCGGCTGCCCGCCTCCCTTCGCGGTCCGGGCCGCCCGGGCGGCCTGGGCGAGAACGGATTCGTCGCCGTCGGCCGGTCCCTGCGCCCTGGCCGTGCGCTGGAGGCGAGCCAGCATCTGCTGGAAGGCCTGGATGTTGGTGGCCGTCCGGAACATGCCCGTGCAGATCTCGTTGCGCAGGTTCTCCATCATCTCCTGGAAATAGACGAAGGCCTCGCTTTTGTACTCGTTGAGCGGATCTTTCTGGCCGTAGCTGCGGAGGCTCACGCTGCGGTTGAGTTCCTCCATCTCGGTCAGGTGGTCCTGCCAGAGGCGGTCGATCGAGCGGATCACCACGTAGCGCGCCAGGCGCTTCAACTCGTCCTCGCCCTCGAGTCCGGCCCGCTGTTCGAAGGCTTCGCGGATTCGCGCGGACAGGTCGGTGGTCAGCCTGCCGGGGTCGCTGAAATCCACCTCCTCCGGTTTCAGTCCGACCGGGAAGTGGTAGTTGACCCAGTTGACGAAGGTCTCGGCCTCGCCCGTGTCGGTCCCGCCCTTCGAGCCGGGGGCGGCGACGCTCTCGAGGCGCTCGGCGATTTCCTCCTCGATCATCTCGAAGGCGATATCGGAGGGGTTGTCGGAGTGGATCGCCCCGTTGCGCAGCTCGTAGATGATCTCGCGCTGCTTGTTGATCACGTCGTCGAACTGGAGGCGCCGCTTCCGGATCGAGTAGTTGCGCTGCTCGATCTTTTTCTGGGCGTTCTCGATCGACCAGTTCAGGGTCGGGTGGGAGAGTTCCTCCTCGTCTCCGAGCGATCGTTCGAGGATGCGCGAAAGGGGGCCCTGGTTGGCGAACAGGCGCATCAGATCGTCCTCGAGGGAGACGAAGAACTTCGACATGCCCGGATCGCCCTGGCGGGCGCAGCGCCCGCGCAGCTGGCGGTCGATCCGGCGCGATTCGTGCCGCTCGGTGCCGATCACGTAGAGGCCGCCCTTCTCCTTGACCCCCTCGCCCAGCTTGATGTCGGTGCCGCGGCCGGCCATGTTGGTGGCGATGGTCACCGCCCCGGTCTGTCCGGCGTTGGAGATGATCTCGGCCTCCTGCTCGTGGAACTTCGCGTTGAGCACGCTGTGGGGGATGGACGCGCGCTTGAGCATGCGGCTCAGGACCTCGGAGGCCTCGACGGAGGCCGTGCCGACGAGGACGGGCTGCCCTTTTTTGTGGGCTTCCTCGATCTCCTTCATGGCGGCGTTGTATTTCGCCCGGCGGCTCTTGTACACCACGTCGTTGATATCGATCCGCTGGCAGGGCAGGTGCGTCGGGATCACCATGACGTCGGCCCGGTAGATTTCGTGGAACTCGCTGGCCTCGGTCTCCGCCGTGCCGGTCATGCCGCTGAGCTTGTCGTAGAGCCGGAAATAGTTCTGCAGGGTGACCGAGGCATAGGTCTTGGTCTCCTTCTCGATCTTCACACCCTCCTTGGCCTCGACGGCCTGGTGGAGCCCGTCGCTCCAGCGGCGGCCCGGCATGAGCCGCCCGGTGTTCTCATCGACGATCATGACCTTGCCGTCCTGGACGACGTACTCGCCGTCCTTCTCGTAGAGGCAGTAGGCGCGCAGGAGCTGGCTGATGCAGTGCATCTCCTCGCTCACCTTTTCGAACTTCGTCTGTGCCTCCTCCTTGGCCTTTTTCTTCGCCTCGTCGTCCAGATCCTTGCTCCCCTCGATCTCCATGAACATCAGGGGCAGGTCGGGGAGGACGAAGGCCTCCGGATCGTCCGGGTGGAGGAGGTTGCGGCCCTTCTCCGTCAGGTCCGCCTGGTGCTGTTTCTCGTCGATGACGAAGTAAAGCTCCTCCTTGAGCTTGTACCGCCGGGTCTTGTTCATGTCGTTGTTCATCTCGAGATCGAACTTCTCGAAACGCTTGCGGTGGGCGGCGTCCTCCATGAGCCGGAGAAACTGCTTGTTTTTCGGCATGCCCTCGTGGACGAGGAAGAGCTTGGAAATGGTCTCGTCGGAGTCGTCGCCCGCCTCGAGGGCCTTTTTCGCCTCGGCGACCAGTTCGTTGCAGAGCTTCTGCTGGGCGCGGACGAGGCGCTGGATCCCGGGTTTCAGCTCGGTGAAGGGCATCTGCCGGTCGTCCTGGGCCGGGCCGGAGATGATGAGAGGGGTGCGGGCCTCGTCGATGAGGATGGAGTCGGCCTCGTCGATGATGCAGAAGAAGTGGTCGCGCTGGACCTGGTCCTCGGCGCGGGTGGCCATCCCGTTGTCGCGGAGGTAGTCGAAGCCGAATTCCGACGCCGTTCCGTAGGTGATGTCGCTGGCGTAGGCCGCCCTGCGGGTGGCCGGATCCATGCCGTTCTGGAGGCAGCCGACCGACATGCCGAGAAACTCGTACAAATACCCCATCCACTCGGAGTCGCGCCGGGCGAGGTAGTCGTTCACCGTGGCGAGCTGGCAGTTCTTGCCGGAAAGGGCGTTCAGGTAGAGGGGCAGGGTGGCCGTGAGGGTTTTCCCCTCCCCGGTGGCCATCTCGCAGATGTAGCCGCGGTGCAGGGCGATGCCCCCGAGGAGCTGCACGTCGAAATGGACCATCTCCCACTCGATGTCGTGCCCGCAGACATCGAGCTTCCGGCCGCAGAGGCGGCGGGCCGCGTTTTTGACGGTGGCGAAGGCATCCGGCAGGAGGGCGTCGAGGCTCTCCCCGCCGGCGTGGCGCTTTCTCAACTCCTGCGTCCTGGCGCGAAGGGCTTCGTCGCTGAGGGACCTGAGTTCCTCGTCGATCGTGTTGATGCGAGCGATGACGGACTGGCTCTTTTTCCGGAATTTCCGGTAGTGCCGTCCGGCGAGGGATTTGAAGACCAGGGAAATCATGGGTGGTTCGAAAGGGGGGAGGAGGGTTATCCGGTGGATTCGAGCAGTTCGCGGAAATAGTCGATCGTCCGGGAGAGACCGGTCCGGAGATCGACCTCCGGTTTCCAGTCCAGATACTTCCGCGCCAGGTCGATGACCGGCTTGCGCTGCATGGGATCGTCGGCGGGAAGGGGGCGGCTGATGATCTTCGATTCGCTGCCGGTCAGCTCGACGACCATCTCCGCCAGTTCGCGGATGGTGAACTCGTCCGGATTGCCGATGTTGACCGGGCCGACCGTTTCGTCCTGATCCATCATCCGGATCATGGCCTCGACCAGGTCATCGACGTAGCAGAAGGAGCGGGTCTGCCGGCCGTCCCCGTAGAGGGTGATGTCCTCGCCGCGAAGGGCCTGGACGATGAAGTTGGAGACGACCCGCCCGTCGTCCGGAAGCATCCGCGGGCCGTAGGTGTTGAAAATGCGGACGACCCGGATATCGACGCCGTTCTGGCGGTGGTAGTCGAAAAAGAGGGTCTCCGCGCAACGCTTTCCCTCGTCGTAACAGGCGCGCGGGCCGATCGGGTTCACATTGCCGCGGTAGTCCTCGGGCTGGGGGTGGATGTTCGGATCCCCGTACACCTCGGAGGTCGAGGCCTGGAGGATGCGGGCGCGGACGCGCTTCGCGAGCCCCAGCGAATTGATCGCGCCCATGACCGAGGTTTTCACCGTCTTGATCGGGTTGTGCTGGTAGTGGACGGGAGAGGCCGGGCAGGCCAGGTTGAAAATGCGGTCCACTTCGAACTTGAAGGGATCAACCACGTCGTGCCGGACTGTCTCGAAAAGGGGGCGGTCGCGCAGGTGCTCGATGTTGCGCTTGCGGCCCGTGAAGAAATTATCGAGGCAGATCACCTCCTCGCCGCGGGCGATCAAACGCTCGCAAAGATGGCTTCCGAGAAAGCCGGCTCCTCCGGTAATCAAAGTTCGCATGGGACGGGTGGAAAAGAACGAGCAAAGCGGGTTTCGGGGTCTCTTTCAATCCCCGTTCGGGTTTTTCTGCCGCGGGCGGGAGTGTCCCCCGCCTCCTTGCCGCTGGCTTGCTGTTCGCCTCGGGGCGGACCCTCACTGTCCACCGCTGTTCCGACATCCATCATCCATTCCAGCCCGCTGGGGGATGGCCGTGTCCCGCCTCCCGTGGCGGCCCGACGGGTTTCGGATACGTGCCCGGCCCGTTTGCAAAACAGGTTCTTCCGGGGTTCCTTTGCCCGGATGTCTGAAACAGATGCCTCAATCGTCCTGGGCGGCGGGTGCTTCTGGTGCCTCGAAGCTGTCTTCGAAACCGTTCGCGGGGTGCGGCGGGTGGTGTCCGGCTACGCCGGCGGGGACTCGCCCGATCCGACCTACGAGTCCGTCTGCTCCGGGACGACCGGGCACGCGGAGGTGGTGAAGGTCGGTTTCGACCCGGAGGCCGTCTCCCTCGAAAAGTTGCTGGAGCAGTTCTGGCAGTGCCACGACCCGACGACCCCGGACCGCCAGGGGGCGGATGTCGGCAGCCAGTACCGATCCGTGATTCTCTACGCGGACGAGCACCAGCGGGAGATCGCCGAGCGCTCCCGGGAGAGGGCGGCGGCCCGGTTCAGCGATCCCATCGTCACGGAGATCGCGCCCCTGGAGCGTTTCCACGAGGCCGAGCCCCACCACCAGGGCTATTTCCGGAAGAATCCGTCGGCCCCCTACTGCCTGTTCGTCATCCGGCCGAAACTGGAGAAGTTGGCAGGGGGCTCGTAGGGGAGCAAAAGGAAATCCTGCCGGGTGCGAATTCGAAACCCACTCGTCGCCCGCCCGCCGGCGGTGGACGGCCTCCGGGCTGCTTACCCTTCCGGCCGCACGATGGGAGGAGGATCCCCCTCCGACACAGGTGGCACACCGAACCTTGCGCCGGGCGGACGGTTGTGCTATGGTCGCCTTTATGAAAAAAGTGGCGGTTCTTCTCTCCGGCTGCGGTGTTTACGACGGCAGCGAAATCTACGAATCCACATTCACCCTGCTCGCGCTCGAAGTGGCGGGGGCCGATGTGACCTGCTGCGCCCCCGACATTCCGCAGGCCCACGTGATCGACCACCGGACAGGCCAGGTGGCCGAGGGCGAGTCGCGCTCGGTCCTCGTCGAATCGGCGCGTCTGGCCCGGGGCGAGATCAGCGACCTCGCCGACCTCTCGCCCGGTGATTTCGACGCGGTGATCCTGCCGGGTGGGTTCGGGGCGGCGAAGAATCTGTGCGATTTCGCCTCGAAGGGCGCGGACTGCTCGGTCGATCCCGGTGTCTCCGCCTTTCTGCGGGCCTTCCGCGCCGCCGGCAAACCGATCGGCCTCATCTGCATCGCCCCCGCGATCGGCGCGGCTCTCTTCGGCGCCGAGGGTGCGCGGCTCACGGTGGGCAACGACGCGGATACCGGCACCGCTCTCCGCGCGATGGGGGCCGACCCGGTCGAATGCACGGTGGACGATATTGTTGTCGATGAGGGCAATCGGATCGTCAGCACCCCCGCTTACATGCTCGGTCCCCGGATGAACGATGTGAAGAAAGGGATCGACCGCCTGGTGGGCAAGGTGCTGGAGATGGCCTGACCCTCATGCGGTTCGACATCCTGACCCTCTTTCCCGCCATGCTCGACGGGTTTCTCGCCGAGAGCATGATCGGGAAGGCGGTCGCGCGGGGTCTCGTCGAGGTCCGGGTGCACAACCTGCGGGACTGGGCGAGCGACAGGCACCGGATCACCGACGACCGTCCTTTCGGAGGCGGGGCCGGCATGGTCATGAAGCCCGAGCCCCTCTTCGCTGCCGTCGAGGCCCTCCGTAGGGAGGATACGACGGTCGTCTACCTGGCGCCGGACGGCGAACGGCTCGACCACGAGATGGTTTGCGGGCTGGCCCGGCTGCCCCATCTGCTGCTCGTGAGCGGGCACTACGAGGGAATCGACGAGCGGGTGCGCGAGGCTCTTGTGGACCGGGAAATCAGCATCGGCGACTATGTTCTGACCAACGGCACACTGCCCGCCGCCGTTTTGGTCGATGCCGTCTCCCGCCGGATTCCGGGCGTGCTCGGCGAGGCGTCGTCGCTCGAACAGGACAGCTTCGCGGGCGGATTGCTCGGTTTGCCGCAATACACCCGCCCGGCCGAATTCCGCGGTCGCAAAGTCCCGGAAGTCCTCCTGTCCGGCGACCATGCGCGCATCGAGGCCTGGCGGGGGGAACAACGCCGCCGCCGAACGGCGGAACGGCGACCGGACCTTTAGCGGGCAGAAGGATGCGTCCGCTCCGGCGAGACCCCGGCCGAATGCGCGGGCGTTCCGCCACGGGCGGCCGGCCCAGTCCGATGGTCCCGCCGAGTCCGCTGATCATCCGCTTCGACCCGCTCATGGCCAACGCGCCCGGAGATCCGGCGAAAATCGAACACACCAGGAAATGGAAAGATCACAAGGGTATCTTTTGATGATCATCAAGGCCCGCCCTCGACGCTGCAAGGGTGCGGCCGGCTTAGGAATCGACGGAAGGCCGGGCTAGGGCTCGATGGAGTGCTTCCTGCCGTCCCGGTCGGTGACTGAGATGGTTTTATCCCGCGCCTCGACCACGATTCCGGTGTAGTCCTCGCCGTTCACGGGCTCGATCGGGCGAAAGTACTCATCTTCGAGATCGCTGTAGCGGGCGGCCGCAACTCCCTCCTCAAGCATATACTGCCGCGCCGCCGACCAGATTTGCCGCAGATTTTTGCGGATTGTCGTCTCCCGGGCGGCCCCGGCGGGTTTCGCGCCCGGGGGCTTTCCGGTCGCCGGTGCGGCCGCGTCCCCATCGGCCTCCATGGCGGCCGCGGCGATGGCTGCCACGTCGGGATCACCGGCCTCCATGGAGTCGGTCCGTTCCCACACGTAGAAGTTCATGTCATTGTTTCCGTCGATGTGAATCATCATGCCCTCGTCTCCCTCGCTTGCGAGCATGGCTTGGACCGGCTCAATTCCTTCCGGTGCGAGGGCAAGAACGACTTCGTCCTCCGAAACGCTTTCCAAGGTCAGGGGCGCGGTTTTTTCCCCCTGGGTTCCAAATCTGAAGGTCAGGGTCTCGTCCGTGATCCGCAGGCGGAGATTTCCGATGATTTCCGGAAGAATCTTCTCCATCTTGGAATGGTCTTCCTCGTTGAACCTGGGATCCGCTTTCGCCTTCTCCAGGGTCGCGTCCATATCAGGTTTCCAAATGCCGATGAAAGGGTTTTCTCCGCCGGCCAGCGGAACGGCCAAGAGGAACGCGGCCAATCCGGCCATGCGGAAGATTCGGGAAACGGTGCGGGAGTCGGGGCGAGTTTTCATCCAAACAGTGTTCCGGTCATCCGGAGGGTGGGTCAAGCCCCGATCCATTTGCTACCAGATTAAAATAAGTTGACCGATCATGAATGGCTCCTCATAAACAGCCCGGGTCAAAAAACTTATTGACAGCTATGGAATTTATCGATTTGGTCAAAAAAAGTGTTGCATCGAATCGAGAGATATCCGAAAGTTGGAGGCCTTATGAGAACTAAACCACGATTGAAACTGGGTGAAGGCACGAAAGCCTTTTACCATCTGATGAGCCGGACGGTGAACGGGGAGAAATGGTTCGGGGTGCGGGAGAAGGAGTACCTGCGGAAGCTGATCCGGCAGGTGGCGGAGTTCTCCGGCATCCGGGTCATCACCTACGCGGTGATGGACAACCATTTCCACGTTTTCGCGGAGGTGCCGCCCGAGCGGGTGGTGGCCGACGACGAGA
>JBKHCX010000033.1:0-19620 GCA_046541615.1 Puniceicoccaceae bacterium | reverse complement strand
GGCCGAAGCGCTCCCGGGACTTGTTGAACCAGGTGGCGAACCTCTGGTTGATCGTTTTCATCAGCCAGGAGACATCGTGCATGCGGGCCAGCAGGCCCTCCCGCAGGGCCTGCCCCCGTTCGTCGTTTTTCGCGAGGATCTCGGCCAGCGCCTCGGCCGAAAGCGGCTGCCACGGGGTCACCTCCGGATAGAGCACCGCGAAGCGGCGCACAATCTCTTCGTCGGAGACCACCCGCTCGGGGGGCACCTCCGCGAAAACGTGGAAATGGTTGTCCATCACCGCGTAGGTGATGATCCGGATGCCGGAGAACTCGGCGACCTGCCAGATCAGCTTCCGCAGGTACTCCTTCTCCCGAGCCCCGAACCATCTCTCCCCGTTCACCGTCCGGCTCATCAGATGGTAAAAGGCCTTCGTGCCTTCCCCGAGCTTGAGTCTAGGTCTGCGTATCATGTTGTTTCTTTTCATTTTCATAAAGCAGGTTTCGCAAATTTACAGGAGAACACAAGAAAAAAATTTAGACCGAACGAAATTTTTCTGGAAAGACAACTACTTTTGTAACCCGGTGATATTGTAAGACAAACCAAGTTTCGCAGAGCCGAAAGAGGGGTCAAGAAAAATTTGATCCGGGAAAGAAAAAATTGGGAGTCAACCAGTTTTTGACTTGGGCAGATCTGTTGAGTTCCTTGGGCAGGATCGTGCTCGGATCATGCTCCGGCAGCTCGTCTTTTTCGCGTGTCACGGCGGCATGACACGGGCAGAGAATTCCGGATTGGGTGAATTCTTTATTGAAACAAGAGGCCAAAGGCGGCGCCCAAACGAAGATGCCGTGGGCTCGAAGGGATCGAAGGCGGAAGCAAGGGTTGACAACGCCTGCCGGAGTGGTTTTTCTCCCCTCTTTTTTCCGACGACCATGCAACCGACCTACCGTCCTTCCAAGATCAAGCGGGCCCGCAAATTCGGCTTCCGCAAACGCAACTCGACCAAGTCCGGTCGCAAGATCCTCGCCGCGCGGCGACGGAAGGGGCGGGCCCGCCTGTCCGCCTCCAAATAGCCCTCGGATGCGCTTTTCCCGGGAGCACCGCATCCGGAAGAGCGGCGAGTTCGAGCGGCTGCGCAAAGAGGGGCGGTGGATTCCGGGGCGGCACTTCCACCTGCAGGTCGGCGAACGCGGTTGCGCTCCGTCCCGTCTCGGGCTGGCCGTTTCGCGCCGCGTGGGTCCGGCCGTGGTCCGCAACCGGATCAAGCGCCGCTTCCGGGCGCTCTTCCGGGCCGTCGCCCCGGAGTTGCGGACGCCCCTCGATATCGTGGTGATCGCGAGGAAGGGGGTTGACCGGGTGTCTTTTTCCGATCTCAAACGGGATTTTCTCCACTCCCTCCGCTTCTGGCATTCCCACTCCCCCCGCTCCGAGTAATGGACAAGAAAAACGTTTTGATCGGTCTGGCTTTCATCCTGGCCGCGTTCGGGCTGATGTTCTACCAGTCCTCCCAGATGCCGCCGCCCGGCGAGCCGGCCCGCCCCGCGCCCGCCGAAGCCGGGGAGCCCGCCGATCCCGCCCGGTCCGGCGACCGGCCCGCCGACGGGGAGCGCGATGTCTTCGGGACTGCCGACGCTCCGGAGCCCGCGCCCCGGGCGGACGAGGACGGGGAGTCGGTCTTCCGGCCGGTGGAGGATCCCGGGGAGGTGGACGCTCCCTCGGCCGACGAGGGGACGGAGGCCGAGGAGGTGATCCGGACGCTGGCCAACGATTTCATCGAGGTCGAATTCACCACGCGGGGAGGCGGAATCCGGCGGATTCACTTTCTGCAGACCAAGAAGGGGGGGCGCGACACCTTCGTCTTCAACGCCGGTTCGGATCTGCCCGCCCTCGGGCTCGGTTTCCAGGGCCCCGAATCCGCGGCCTCCTTCGGGAGGACCTACGAGATCGTCGAGGCCGCGACCAGCCCGACCACCATCACGTTCGAGCGCGCCCTCGGCGGGGATATCGTTGTCCGCCGCACCTTTTCGATCACGGCGCCGGAAGACACCCAGGGAGATCCCTACCTGATCGGCCACGAGACGAGCTTCCTCAACCGCTCCGACCAGGCGCTCCAGTCCGGCTCCGGAGCGCATCTCCACCTTGGCACCGTCCATTCGATCGGCGCGGACAAACGGGGGGAGTTTCTGAACTTCGGCTATTTCGACGGGGAGGACGCCGAGTTCATCGGCATCCGCAAGTTCACCGGGAGCAGCGGATTTCTCGGGATCGGGGCCAGCGCGCCCGTGGACGAGGTCTCGGAGATCGTGCCCCGCCTCTACTGGGGCACGGTCAAGAACCAGTTCTTCGCCTTTGTCGCCAACATAAGGGAGGGTCTGCGCAGCGACGGATTTTTCGTTACGGGAACGACCGTGGAACCGCCCTTGCCGCCCGACGCCGCCCCGGCCGACGGGATCCGGGCCAGCCTCGCCTTCCCCATCGACCGGATCGAGCCCGGAGGCAGCCAGGAGATCCGCGTTGATTTTTACGCCGGCCCCAAGGAGTTCCGGCGGCTCGCCCGCCTGGGCGACGGCGTGGACGAGGTCATGCAGTTCGGCTTCTTCGGGTTTTTCAGCAAGATCCTGCTTTTCTTCCTCTACGGCGTACACTCCTTCGTGCCGACATGGGGGTGGTCGATCGTCGTGATGACGATCATCATCAAGCTCCTTTTCTGGCCGCTCACCGCCAAGGCGGCGCAGTCGCAGAAGCGGATGCAGAAGATCCAGGCCCCGCTCAAGGAGCTCCGCGAAAAGTACAAGGACAACCCCCAGAAGATGCAGAAGGAGACGATGAAGCTCTTCCGGGAGAACAAGGTCAATCCGGCGGCGGGGTGTCTTCCGATCCTCATCCAGATGCCGATTTTCATCGGGTTGTTCTGGATGCTCCGGACGGCGTCCGAGTTGCGCTACGCGCCGTTCCTCTGGATCGACGACCTGTCCCGCCCCGACACGGTCGCGGAGGTCTTCGGCTTCCCGGTCAACATCCTTCCCCTGATCATGGGGGCGACCATGTTTTTCCAGATGCGGATGACCCCGGCCATGGCGAGCGCCGACGCCATGCAGCAGAAAATCTTCAAGCTGCTGCCGTTCGTCTTCCTCGTCTTCCTCTACAATTTCTCATCCGGGCTGGTGCTCTACTGGACGGTGCAGAACCTCCTGACCATCCTCCAGCAATACATCACCAACAAGCGCGACGACGTGGCGAACGAGCCCGTGGTGGTCCCGGCGGCCCCGAAGAAGAAGGCCAGGCGGAAGAAATAGTTGTTCCCCCTGTGGGCGTGGGGCCTGCCCCTCGACGCGGAGGTGGCGGGGGCGAGGGCGCCCGGGGCGGCGAACCAGTGCGCCGGTTCATTCCGCGGACGGGGGAGTCCACTGGAACAACGAATCGTCCGAATCGTCCGGGTTGTCTGACTCCAGCCGGAACGAACGGCCGTCGTCGAGGAGGGTGTAGCGGAAGCCGCCGCTGTCCACGGGCGGTTCCGCCGGGTAGGCGCCTGTTTCCCCGTAACTCTCCGAAAGAGCCGCGGCGATCTCCCATCCGCGGGAGGCCCGTTCCATTTTGTCGATCTGTCGGCGGATTCCCGAGACGGCGGGCACGATGATCCCCATCAAGGACATCCGTCTCCGCGAGAGAAATTCGTCGGTGATCGCATCGATGGCCCCGGGATCGAGATCCGACGCCTGCAGTTCCATCAGTTTCAGGTATTGGTCCTCCTCGCCGAGGATCACGAAGAACACGAGGGCGTCGAGCATCCGGGCCAGGGGCGAAACCTTCCCGTCGTCCGGCCCTCCGAGCGTGCGGAGGCTGTCCATCAGCTCCGGACCTTTTCCGCTCCGAATGTCGGCGAAGATACGCTGGCCGAACAGGCGCTCTCCCGAAAGGGCGCGGTTGAACCGATCCTCCCAGGCGGCGCGGTCGAACGGTGCGGGCGGGGGAATGCTTCCGGTCGTTTGGAGGCTCCACCGGGCGTCCCGGACCGGCATGAGGCGCGCGGCGACTCCGGTCAGAAAGCTGATGAGGTTGGGTTCCTCGGCGATCCGGAGGGAGAATCCCACCTGGAGGGCTTGCAACTCCCCGGCGGACGGTCCCTCCCCGGCCTCTCCGGCGAGAGCCATTCGATGGCGGAGGCTGAGGATTCGGGCCGCTTCGCGGAAGGTGGAGACCTCGGGGATCATGAGTTCGTAACCGAGTTCCCACTCGCGGACCGGATACCAATGTGGCATTCGCACGGCTTCGGCCACGGCGGCCACGACGGCCCGGGCCTCCCGGGTGGCTCCGATCTCCCGTGCGGCGGCCAGCCACTCGTCCTTCGACAGGGTTGCGGGTTCCCCGCCGAGGAGATCGGAAAGGGCCATGCCTCCTTCCGAAGAAAACGAATCCTCCATGGAAGCGAGGGTGTGGCTGAGATGCAGCCAGCCGTTTTCGGAGTCGTCGGGCCGGGGTCCGAGAAGCTCGGAAAAATGATTGGGCATGCCGCGTTCGCGGAAGCGTTTCCGCACCTCGTCCGCCGGTTCCTCCCGGGCGATGTAATCGATCCACTGCTCCGCCGAACCGGGCGGCGCTTCGGCGGGAGCGGAAGGGACGGCGAGGGTGGAAAGAAGGGCCGCAATGCATCCGGAAAGGATGTTCGCTCGCGGGAGGATTGACGGGTGAAACAGGTTTCGTGTTCTCATGGGTTGGATTTTTCGGTTCGTAGGAGGGTTGGCCTGTCATCGCACGGGAGCGCCTGCGGCCGCGGAAGGAGTCGAGCCTATCCCCCGGCCGCCGCCCCGGCCTCGCGGCGGACCCGGTCGCAATGGCGGCGGAGGAGGGTTTCGGGATCCCACCCCTGCCGGTCGCAATGGGCGCAGAGATCGAAGAGGAGGCGGCCGACCGACTCCCCGTCTTCGCGGCGCCTGCGGGCGGGTTCGTACGAAGGCACGGGGGGGAGGTTTTTCTTGCGGAAGCGCTTGGCGACCGCGACGGCGTGGAGCAGGGCGGGCAGCCGGGGCGGGAGGTCTTTGAAAAGGCCTTCCGCTGCGATTCCGCGGTCGGCCTTTTCGCGCAATTTGATTTCCTCCCACTGGCGGAGGACCGCGCCGGTGTCCATGTTTCCGGCCCGCGGTCCGAAGACATGGGGGTGCCGGCGGACGAGCTTTTCGTTGATGGCCCGGGCGACCGACGCGAGATCGAATTTCCCGGTTTCGGCGGCGATCTCGGCGTGCATGAACACGCTCAGGAGCAGATCGCCCAGTTCCTCCTCGAGAAGGGCGAAATCCCGGTTGTCCACGGCCTCGAGCACCTCCGAGCACTCCTCGACCAGGCAGGGAAGCAGGGATTCATGGGTCTGCTCGCGGTCCCAGGGGCATCCCCCGGGCGCGCGCAGGCGCGCCACCGTGTCGCGGAGTTCGTCGAGTTCCTTCATTGGCGGGCCTCTCCGTGGCCGAAAACCTCGTATTTGTAGGTGCAAAGCTCGCGGACGCCCATGGGCCCGCGCGCGTGGAGCCGGTCGGTCGAGATGCCGACCTCGGCCCCGAGCCCGAATTCGTAGCCGTCGGTGAACCGGGTGCTCGCGTTCCAGTAAACGGTGGATGAATCGACCCCGCGCAGGAAACGGCGGGCGGTGGGCTCGTCCCCGGTGATGATGGCGTCGCTGTGCTGCGAACCATAGCGGTTGATGAAGGCCACGGCCTCGTCGGCGCCTCCGACGGTCCGCACGGCGAGGATGAGGTCGAGATACTCCGCGGACCAGTCTTCCTCCGCCGCGGGAAGGCAGGGGATGCCGGCATGGGCGAGGATGGCCGCCGCCTCCTCGTCGGCGCGCAGTTCCACCCCCGCCCCGACGAGGGAGCGGGCGATGGGCGCGAGGTTCCCGGCCGCGAAATCGCGGTGGACCACCAGGTTCTCGATCGCGTTGCAGACCCCCGGCCGCTGGCACTTGGCGTTGAGCGTGATCCGTTCGGCCATCGCCGGATCGGCGGCTACGTCGAGGTAGAGGTTGCAGACCCCCTGGAAATGCTTGATGACGGGAATGGTCGAATTTTCGACCACATAGCGG
The DNA here is from genome assembly GCA_046541615.1 of Puniceicoccaceae bacterium. Taxonomy (GTDB): domain Bacteria; phylum Verrucomicrobiota; class Verrucomicrobiia; order Opitutales; family Puniceicoccaceae; genus Puniceicoccus. The sequence continues at coordinate 13,568 of JBKHCX010000033.1, read as the reverse complement.
ATCAGGCCCTCGCCCCCGCGGGGGACGATGCAATGCACGTACCCGTCGAGCTTGAGCAGGATCCCGAGGGCGGCCCGGTCGGTCGTCGGGATGAGCTGGACCGTGTCGGGATCAAGGTCCCCGGCGACGAGCGCCCTCCGGACCAGGGCCGCCAACGCCTGGTTCGTGTGGAAGGCCTCGCGCCCGCCCCGCAGGATGCAGGCGTTCCCCGATTTCAGACACAGGGCCGCGCAATCCACCGTAACGTTGGGCCGGGACTCGTAGATGATGCCGACCACTCCGATCGGCACGCGGATCTTGCGGATGTCGAGTCCGTTCGCCGGCGCCAGGCGCTCGATCTCTTCGCCGACCGGGTCGGGCAGGGCGGCGACCTGGCGGACTCCGTCGGCCATCGCGGTGATGCGGGCCGGGGTCAGCGCGAGCCGGTCGAGGAGGGCTTCCGCGAGCCCGCTCTCCCGGCCGAGGGCGAGATCCCTGGCGTTGTCGGCGGCGATCTCGCTCGCGCAGGCCTCGATCATTCCGGCCAGTTGCTCGAGGACGGCCCGCCGCTTTTCCGAAGAGGTCACTCCGATTCCGTGGGCCGCCTCCCTGGCCCGCCCGGCCATGCCGCGCACCAATTCCGTCAGATTTTCCGGTTCTTCAAACATGATGACACCCATGGATGGAGACGATGGGCCGCCGGTTCAATCCGGAACGCGGGCTCCGGCCGGCGGCGGGCAAAGGGGGATGCCTTTCCCGCCGGGGCGTTTCGGGTTGGACGACCGGAGTCATTCCCCCCGTTCCGGGCCGAAAAGGTTTTGCGTGGGCGGTCCCTTTTGGCCAGAGTGGCGGCCGATGAGTACGTCACCCGAATCCGCCGGCGGACAACCGCGCCAGATCAATCTCCAGGACCTGGTCAATCAATTCATGGGGGGGCTGCAGCGGCACTTCGACATGCTGGCCTTCAACCTCGCCGCCCGGAGCCGGGCGCAGGAGGCGGACTACGACCGGATCGCGAAAGCCGTCCACATCATGCCCGCCGCGCCGGCCCACCGCAATTTCGAGCAGACCCAGGCCTACGCCCGCGACCTGCTGATCCGGCAGGTCGTCGGGGATGCGATGAACCTCGCCGTGACCTGCCTGAACAACGCCCACCTTTTTCTCGCTCTCGCCAAGGCCCACCGCGACCACCCGGGCGAGGAGGAGACGATCCAGAAGGAGGCCCGCGAGTCGCAGGAGGCTTTCGTCCGGGCGCCGCTCGACCGGAAGTTCGACCGGCTGGAAAGCGAGTACGAAATCCGGTGCGAGCTGGAGGACACCCTGACCTCGCTCGGCTTCGTCGCGCGGAACTTCATGCGCCAGCGCTCGGCGGTCGAAGCCGGCCAGACCGACGAGAACGGTGAGCTGGTCATCGAGTTGAAGGCGGTGGATACGACCGGGGCGGGGGATGGCGGGACGGCCCCTCTCCGGCCGACGCTGATCGAGGAACGCAAGGTGTTCCGCGAGGGGGACACCGTCTTCTTCACCGACCGCGAGTTGCAGCTCATTCTCGTGACGATCGGTTCGTTCGCCCACGGGCTGTTCCGGGGCGTGGCCCGCTTCGCCAAGGGCGCGCAAGGCGGGTGAGTCGGGGAATTGGCATCGGACGAGAAGGTTCCGGATCGCAGCGGTGATTCAGCGCAAACGGGAAATCTCCGGTGCCCGGAGGTGGGCGCTGAAGCAACCCACCTACTTTGGTCGCCCAATCATGCGGTCTCCTACCGGAAAAGCTTCTTGAAGTCCTCCAGCGAGAGATAGAAGGCCGGGACGAGGAAGAGGGTGATGAGGGTCGCGAAGAGGATGCCGAAGGCGAGGGAGGTGGCCATGGGGATCAGGAACTGCGCCTGCAGGTTCGTCTCGAGCAGGATGGGGATGAGGCCCACGAAGGTGGTCAGCGAGGTCAGGAGAACGGGACGGAAGCGCCGCGCCCCCGATTCGCGCACGGCCGCCAGGAGCGGCTTTCCCTCGCGCACCTGCTGGTTGATGTAATCGACCAGAACGAGGCTGTCGTTGACGACGACCCCCGATAGGGCGACCAGGCCGAGGAGCGAGAGGATGCTGAAATCCTGCCCGGTGATCCAGTGCCCGCCGATCGCCCCGACGATGCCGAAGGGGATGACCGACATGACGATGAGCGGCTGGAGGTAGGAGCGGAAGGGGATCGCGAGCAGGGCGTAGATCACGAGGGCGGCGAGAGCGCCGCCGACGGCCATGCTCGAGCGGATGTCCCTCTGCTCGCGGCTCTCCCCTTCGAAGGACACGTTGACCGAGGGGAAGTCGGCGCGGATCGCGGGGAGGGTGGTTTCGCGCAATTCGGCGAGCACGTCGTCCACATTGGCGACGTTGTCGTCGGCGTCGGCGAAGACGTTCACGGCGCGGCGCCGGTCGATGCGGGTGATCTCGGCGAAGCCTTCGCCCATCTCGAGCCGTGCGGCCGACCGGATGGGCATCGGCTCGCCCGCCGCGTTGCGGATCCAGAGGCTCTCCAGGGCGGCGAGGGAGTCCCGCTCCGCCTCCGGATAGCGCGCCATGATCTTGATCTCGTCGCGGCCGCGTTGGATGCGCTGGACTTCTTCGCCGAAAAAGGCGCCCCGCACCTGCCGCGCCAGGTCGGCTTGCGAGAACCCCGCCGCCCGGGCGGAGGGGAGGATGCGCAGGTTGATCTCGTCCTTCCCGGCGGAGTAGGAGTCGCGCACGTCGAAGATTCCGGCGTAGGTCCGGAGCTTCTGCTTGATCCGGCCGCCCGCCGCCTCGAGGGAGTCGAAATCCGGTCCGGTGATCTGGATGTTGATCGCGTTTCCCGCGGGATTCGCGGCCTCGGCCTGGAAGGTCAGGTCGCGGATGCCCGGCAGGCGGCCGGCCGCGTCCCGCCAGCGGTCGGCGAGATCGGGGGCCGAAATCTCGCGGACCTCCGGATCGACGAGTTCGAGGGAGACCTCGCCCTGGCCCGTGTTGTTCGAGCTGTCCCGGGAGCCGCCGGGGCCGCCGCCCTGGAATTGGGAACCCCCGAAGGTGATCGAGAGGTGGCGGAGCGGGTCGCCGATCCCCTCCTCCTCCAGATCCGCGCGGACCTCTTCGAGGGCCGCCGCGAGGCGTTCGGTGTTGGCGCGGGTCATGTGGTAGGGCGCTCCCTCGGGCATGTTCAGCAGGGCGACCACGTAGTCGGACGGCACCGGCGAGAGGAAGATGGAGCGCACCCAGCCCGAGCCGACGAGGCCCGCGGCGAGCGAGAGCGTGGCGATGAACAGAGCGGCGGTCAGGTAGCGCCAGGCGAGGGCCCGCTCCAGCAGCGGACGGTACACGCGGTCGATGAATCGCTCGAGCCCGTCGGCCACGGACAGCTGCATCCGCCGCAGGACGCCGATGTTCTCCCGGTCGCGCTGTCCGACCCGGCAGAGGCTCAGGTGGTAGGGGAGGACCAGCTTCGACTGGACCAGCGAGAAGAGCAGGGTGGGGATGACGACGGCGGGGATACCGAAGAAGAGTTTCCCGAAGGTGCCCGGAATGAAGAAGATCGGGGCGAAGGCCACCACGGTGGTGAGCACGGCGAAGGTGACCGGGATCGCCACCCGGTTCGTGCCGCGGATGGCGCTGTCCACTCCCGGACCGGCCTTCTGGAATTCGGAGAAAACGCTCTCGCCGACCACGATCGCGTCATCGACGACGATCCCCAGGACGAGGATGAACCCGAAGAGGGTGACCAGGTTGACCGTCAGCCCGAGGACGGGCATCACGAAAATCGTGGCGAGGAACGAGATGGGGATGCCGATGCTCACGAAGAGCGCGAGCATCGGCCGCAGGAAGAGGGTGAGCACCAGGAGCACCAGCAGGAATCCGAGGATGCCGTTGTTGATGAGCAGGTTCAGCCGGTCCCGCAGGTAGATGGAAAAGTCCCGCCAGACGTCGATGCCGACGCCGTCGGGCATCCGCAGTTTCTGTTCGGCGACGTAGGAGCGGATCTGCCGGCTGATCTCCAGCGGGTTCTGGTCGCCGACCTCGAAGACGCGGATCATGGCCGCCGGCTGCCCGTTGAAGCGGGTGAGGAGGGGGTCGGGGGTGAAGCCATCGACGATCGTGGCCACGTCGCGCAGCCGCAGGATCGCTCCGCCGGGGGTGGCCAGCAGGACGATTTCGCCGAGAGCCTCGCGGTCCTTGGCGAGGGTGTTGGCGCGCAGAAGGATTTCCCCCTGCTCGGCGCGGATCGTGCCTCCGGGCAGGTCGAGGGAGGAGGCTCGGAGGGTGTCGGCGACATCGGCGAAGGTCAGCCCGAACTCCCGCAGGCGGGCCTCGGAGAGTTCGACGGAGATCTCGAAATCGCGGACGCCCGTGACCTCGGCCGAGGAGACCCCGGGCAGCAGGGTGATCTCGTCGCGGGTGCGCTCGGCGATCGCCTTGAGCGTCCGTTCGTCGAGATCCCCGTAAACGGCCACCGTGATCGTGTCGCGCTCGATCTCGGGGAGTTCGACGACGGGTTGCTCCGCCTCCTCCGGGAAGTTGTCGATGGCGTCGATGCGGACCTTGATCCGGTCGAGGATCTGCTCGGGCGGGAATCCCCGTTCGACCTCCGCGGCGACGGTCCCCATCCCCTCGGAGGCGGTCGAGGTGATCTTCTTGATCCCCTGGATGTCCTGGATCTCTTCCTCGATCCGGAGGCAGATGCCCTCCTCCACATCCTCGGGGGCGGCGCCCGGGTAGGGGACGGCGACCAGAACGGTGTCCAGCGAAAACCGGGGGAAGAGTTCGAGCTTGATTCCGGAGGAGACGAGCAGCCCGCCCGCCGTCAGGACGATGGCGAGCAGGTTGGCGGCGACCCCGTTGCGTGCGAACCAGGCGATCATGAGGAGGGCTGCGAGGGCTCGCCGGATTCCGGATCGGCCGGGTTGGGCCGCACCTCCATGCCGGGGACGAAGATCTCGAGGGGGGTCAGGCAGACCCGGTCACCGTCGGAGAGGCCCCCGCCGACGACCATGTCGGAGCCGTTGCGCTGGAGGATGGTCAGCCTGCGCTCCCGGAGCCGGTCCTCCGCGTCGATCACGCGGACGCGGTCCTCGCCGACCAGGGCCACGATCGGCAGGCGGAAGGCCCTGCCGATCCGGCGGCCCTCGATCCCGGCCTCGACGAAGGCCCCGAAGGGAAGGGCCGCCGAGCCGCCGCCCCCGGTGTCGAGAGGATCTTCGACCACCGCGACCGCGTGGCGCAGCCGGGTGACCGGATCGACGGTCCCCTCGAGGCGGTCGATCCGGCCCCCGGTCTCGACGGCGGCGGCTCCCCCGCCGAAGCGGATCCGCACCCGCGGTTTCCCTTCCGCGGGCGCCTCGATCGCCTCGGGTGTGGACGGCAGGTCGAGGTGGCGGAGATCGGCCCGGGAGAGGGGCAGGCGGATCTCGGCGGCGGCCGTTCCGTTGATCCGGGCGACGGGGCTGCCCCGGTTGGGGAGGATGTCGCCGCGCTCGGCGAACGTCTCGGCGACCTGTCCGTCGAAGGGCGAGCGGATGCGGGTGCGCTCGAGGTTCTTTTCCGCGAGCGCGAGCGCGGCCTCCGCCGAGTCCACCCGCAGGCGGGCCTGCCGGAGTTGCGGCTCCCGGCGGGCGAGGGGGCTCGGGTCGGTCACCCCGACCTCCTCGAGATCGCGGACCGCCTGCTCCGCGTCGGCCTCGGCCTGGATCAACGCGGTCTCGGCCGAAAGAAGGTTCGCCCGCGCCTCGGCGACGGAGGCCTCGTAATCGGTCGGATCGATGGCGGCCAGCACCTCGCCCTCCCGGACGAAGCGGCCCCGGCGGAGATTGGGCGAGACCGCGGTGACGAGGCCACCCACCTCGGCGGACACCGTGGCGGTCAGGGCGGGCTCGACGGTCCCCTGGGTGGTGACCCGGAGGGTCGTCGGGGCGGCCTTGGCGACGAGGAAGTCTATCGGCGTCGGCACGACCTCGGGCTTGTCCGCCTCCGGCTTCGGGCGCGACAGGAAGAGGGCGACACCGATGCCGCCGGAGACGACCAGGACCAGGAAAGGAAGGAGGACCTTTTTCATCGTTGGGAAAGGGTTGGATCCGGGGGCGGATCCGGGACCGTGAATCCGCCGCCGATGGCGGCGTAGAGATCGATCCGGTTGAGCAGCGCCGCCAGGCGCAGATCGATCGCCCGCGTGTAGGCCTCGAAGGCGCGGTCCTGCAGCTCGAGCACGTCGAGCAGATCGATGAGCCCCCGCTCGTAGCGGGCGAACCCGACTTCCGCCGCCTCCCCGGCCAACTCGGCCGCGCGCCGGGCCCGCGAGGCGGCCTCCCGCAGGTAGGCGTCCCCGTCGAGGGCGTCCTCCACCTCCCGCAGGGCGGTCAGCAGGGCCGATTCGAAATCGGCGATGGCCGCCGCGAGCAGGGCCTCCTCCTGCTCGACCCGGGCCCGGAGCCGCCCTCCCTGGAAGATCGGCTGGAGGAGGTTGCCGGCGAGGTTCCAGACCGTGAAATCGCTGTCGAGCAGGTCGGTCAGGTCGTCGCTCGCCGTGCCGTATCCGCCGGAGAGCGACAGGGCGGGGATCAGGCTCTTCTCCGCCGAACGGGCCCGCGAATCGGCGGCCGAGATCTCCGCGGCGGCCGCGAGGAGATCCGGCCTGCGCGCGAGGACGGTCGAGGGCAGCGCCGGGGGCGGGGCGGTGTCGAGGTCGGGCAGTTCCGGCGGGGGGGTGAACCCGCCGTCCGGAAACGCCCCCGAGATCGCCTGGACGAGCCGGTAGGCGTCCCTCTTGTCGCGGGTGCGGGTCTGCAGGGTGGAGCGGGCGCCCTCGACCTGGGAGCGGGCGAGGCTCAGTTCGAGGCTGCCGAGGAGGCCCCGGTTGACGCGGTCCTCGGTCGCCCGGAGGCTTTTCCCGGCGACCTCGAGGCGGCGCTTGGCGATCGACTCCTGCAGGGTCAGGGCGGTCGCCCGGAACCAGGCGCGGGAGACGGCGGCGGAGAGGGCGAGCCGGGTGCCGGCGGCCTGGGCGGCGGTCGCCTCCCCGTCGAAGAGCGCCGCGCGCCGGGCGTCGGCGAGGCGGCCCCACAGGTCGATCTCCCAGGAGAGGCTGAGCCCGAGTTCGAACCGGCTGCGGGTGTCGGCCTGGATGGTTTCGCCGACTCCGGGGAAATCGATCTGGGTGACCGTCCGCCCCCGGCTTGCACCGAAATCGGCGGAAGCCTGCGGCAGGCGGTCGGCCCCGGCGATGACGGCGGCGGCCGCGGCCGCCCGCATCCGGGCGGCGGCGGCGGCGGTGTCGGGATTCTCGGCGAGAGTCCGCTCGATCAGGGCGGCGAGGCGGGGATCCCCGAAATCGCGGGTCCAGGCGGTGGCGTAGTCGGGGACGGGCTCGTCGGCCTCCGATCCCAGCTCCGGCACCCGTTCGCGGGCGGCTTCCTCCGCCAGCGGCCGCGGATCGGAGGCGCATCCGGCGGCGAGGAGCAGCATGGCGAGAACGGCGTGGCGGCTGGCGGGGGAAAGGTGCATGGAAACGAAGCGGCGGAAGGTAATCGGAAGATCAGGGAATGTCCAGCGAAGCGGTGGCCTTGTGGAGGGGCGGGGGTGGGGAGGCTTGCGAAAGCGCCTGGCGCGTGTCATTGGTTTCGGTTGTGTCAAACGCATCCATCGCCATCCTCCTGGTTCGCCTGGCGGGCTTTCTGCTCTGCGGGGGCGGAATCCTCACCCTCTGCGCGTCGGTGGCCGCTTCGTGGGGCAAGGTCGGCCTGGTTTACTGGGAGACGTTCCTGCTGACCGTCGTGCTGCCGCCGGCGCTTTTCGCGGCGGCGGGGTTCGCTCTCTGGGCGCTCGCCGGTCCGGTCGGGCGACGGCTGGCCAGGGGCCTGGACTCCGGCGAGCGATGATGCGCGCGGCGGCCCTCGTGTGGATCGTGCTGTTGGCCGGCTGCGGGCGGGACGACCGGGCCGCGGAACGGCCCCGGGATCCGGAGGCCGCCCTCCTGGCGGAGCTGGCCGGGGCCCTCGACCCGTCGGCGCCGGGCCTCGCGCCCTTTTTCTCGGCGTGGGAGGCGGGGGATGCGGCCGCCGCGCGGGAGCGGCTTCTGGGTTATTTCCGTTCCCGCCCGATTCCGGCGGCCGCCCTGCCGGAGCCCCTGCCGGTGGAGCAGGCCGTGCTGGTTTCGGCGCTGGACGCCTGGCGGGGGACCTTTTCGTTCCAGGGCGCCGCCGGCCGGGCGGCCGATCCCGACGGCCCGATCGACTGGACCCACCGGGGGCCGCGCGGCGACAACGAGTGGGCGTGGTTTCTCCACCGGCACTACTTCCTGCGGGAGATGCTCGTTCTTTATCAATTCCAGGGGCACGAGGAGTTCGCCGGGCGCATCCGCGACTATCTGCTGGACTGGTTCTGGAAACATCCGCCTCCCGGCCGCCGCTCCTTTTCCGCCCCCTGGCGGGCGCTCGAAGCCGCCCGCCGGTTCGCCGATTCGTGGCTGCCGCTCTACGCGGAGCTGAGGGACGATCCCTCTTTCGGCGACGAGGCCACCCTCGCGGTGATCGCCGGGGCCGCCCGGCACGCCGATTATCTCCGGCACCATCACCATTTCGGCGGAAACCATCTGGTCACCGAGATGATGGCGCTCGCCGCGATCGCGGCCGCCTGGCCGGAGTTCCGCAACGCGGGCCCGTGGATGGACTACGCGGTCGGGCGGGGTCTGGAGGAGATGGAGCGGCAGGTGTATCCGGACGGCGCCCACAAGGAGCTGGCCAACCACTACCAGTGGATCGCCGGGGCCTCCTTCCAGCGCCTCTACCGGATCGCCGCGGAAGCCGGCCGCGCCGCCGGGGCGGACGCGATGCGGGTCGAGATGGAGCGCTTCTGGAACTACTACGCGTCCGTGATCCGCCCCGACGGGACCGGCCCCCTGAACAATGATTCGGACATCGAGCCGAACGCGGAGCAGATGGAGCCCCTGGCCGCCTATTACGAGCGCCCCGACTGGCTCTTCATGGCGACCGGCGGGGAACGGGGCGAGCCGCCGCCGGGACCGCCCTCGCGCTATTTTCCCTGGGCCGGCCACGCGGTCCTCCGCTCCGGCTGGGAGAAGGACGCCGACTGGGTCTTCTTCGACCTCGGGGCCTACGGTTCCGACCACCAGCAGGAGGACCGGCTCCATGTGTCGGCCGCGCTGAACGGCAGGAACATGCTCGTCGATTCCGGGCGCTACGTTTACCGCGACGACGCATGGTCGCGTTTCTTCCGCGGAGCGCGCTCCCACAACGTGCCGGTCTTCGCCCGGCACGAGCGGATCCCGCCCGACGCCGTCGCACCGGCCGAGCAGCCGGACGCGGCCGGCCTCGACGGCGCCCTGCCCCTGGCCTCCGGGTGGATTCCCCTGCGGGCGGCGGGCCGGCCGGGCTGGAGCGGCAGTCATGCCCGGACGGTGGTCCTGGGCGAGGGATTCGTGTGGATCGTGGACCGCGTGGAAGTCGGCGCTCCCGACACGGTGACCTTCCAGTGGCGGTTCGCTCCGGAGTGGACTCTCGGCGGAGAAGGCGGGGAATGGCGGATCACGGACGAAGGCGGGGCGGCGGCTTCGTGGACGTTCAGGGGAGCGGAGCGATTCCGGGAGGAAACCGCGCAGGGGCGGGGTCCGCCCGCCATCCAGGGTTGGTACGCGCCCCAGTACAACGAGCGGGCGCCGAACGAGGTCCTGCTGGTGAGCGCCGCGGCGGACGGCGTGCATTGGTTCTCGTGGCTGCTCGCGGGGGACGGCGCCCCGCGGGGATTGGACCACCGCGTGGCCGCCGGCGGGGCGGAGTTGCTCGGCGCGGGCGCGGAGGGCGCCCCCCTGCGGATCCGCCTGCCCGCGCCGCCGGAACGCGCGCTGCTGGACGGGGGGTAGAAGGACGTCGTGCCGGATCGCGCGCCGGCGACGTTGACGACGTCATCGACCCGGCCGAGGATCCGCAGGGAGGAGAGGTCCTTCGATTCGGGCCACTTGTCCTCCCATTTCATGAAGGTGCGGTTCGTCGGCGATCTTCTCCCAACAGGCTCCGGGGTCGGCCATGCTCCGTTCGTATTCCCGCCGGTAGGCCTCCATGGAGGGGATCCTCGCCTTCGCGGCGAACCCGGGGGGAAATTCCGGTTCTCGTGGGAGACGCTTTCGAAGAGGTGCTGGCTCGATTCCTCCATGGGGTGTTTTTTTTCGGGTTTCGAGCAGTAGCGCATTTGACAGCGGGGATTAGTCGTTCTAACTCCGAAATCGGATTGTTCAACCGTCAACCCAATGATAAAAGGAAAAACCATGAAATCGTCACTCACGGCTATCGCCGCCCTTCTCGTCGCCCTCGCCCCGGCCTACTCCGCCGTCCAGACCTTCCAGGCGGACCCGGCCCACTCGAGCGTGACCTTCAAGATCCGCCACTTCTTCACCACCGTTCCCGGATCGTTCGGCGAACTGGAGGCGAAGATCCGTTACGACGGGGAGGATGTGTCGTCCAGCTCCGCGGAGGCGACCCTCTCGATCGCAAGCGTGGACACCAACAACGACAAGCGGGACAACCACCTGAGGGACGAGGATTTCTTCGACGTAGCCGAGCACCCCGAGATCCGGTTCGAATCGACCTCCTGGTCGAAGACGGGCGACGACGAGTTCGAGGTGAAGGGAGACCTCACGATGGCCGGCGAGACGAAGGAAGTGACCCTCGACGTGACTCTCCTGGGGATGAAGGAAAACACCAAGGGGGCGATGGTCTCCGGCTGGGAGGCGAAAACCACCCTCGACCGGCGGGACTGGGGCATCAGCTACGGCCAGGGCATCGTCGGCAACGAAGTGAACGTCGAGATTTTCGTCCAGGCTCCGGAAGCGGAGTGAGCGCTGGGGGGTCCGGGCGGGCGCGACGGAAGTTGTCGCATGACGTTCCTCGAGCTTGCGCGCAGGGCGGCGCCCGCTTGACCCGTGGCAGTTCGTCGTGTCCTGCGAAGCTCGACGGGCGCGGGCGGGTTCCGCGCGGCTACCCGGTGGGTTTCCCGGCGGGTTTCCGGCGTTCGATTTCCTGGCGGAATTGCTCCGCTTTGACAAAGGATCCGGCCCTCTGGCTGACTTCGCGCGCCTTTTTCAGGATCGACAACTGGAGCACGAGCGGAGCGCCGGGGGAATCCGCGAGCCCGGAGAGCAGCCGCAGCGCGCTGGCCGTATCGCCCAGGCGGTCGAACAGAAGGGCGATCTCCACCACGACCGCGATTTCGTCGGGCGCCGCCGTCGTGGCGTGCCGGAAAGGCCCCAGCAGGTCGAGAGCCTCGTCGGCGCGGCCGTCCTCCCGGAGCAACCGGGCCGCCTCCAGCCCGAGGGCGAACCCGGGGGTCCGCCCGAAGCTGCGCTTGCCGTAATCCGCCGCCGCCCCGATCCCCTCCTCCCGGCGGAGGCGGTTCAACTCGCGGATCATCGCGTACTGGGCGAACGGGTCGGTCGGGGCGAGCTTCTCGAGTTGCTGCTCCAGGTCGAGGGCGAAGGGCCGGTACAGTGGATCGCCGATCAGAATGGTCTGCCAGCTGAGGAAACGGTTGCTGCGCGTGGCGGCCTCGACGAGCGTCTTCCCGGCGAGGAGGGAGTCGAGGAAAAGGACCGGATTGTGGGTTCCCTCGAGGTAGGGCTCGTAAACGTTTCCCACGGTGGCCGCGACCCCCCGGGCGACGAGAGGGCCGGCCCAGCCCTCGTCGCGATTGCGCAGGGTGGTCGCCGAAAAGCTGTGGATGTGCAGGGCGATCGCGCCCGGGGGGACCGACAGGTCGAGATCCTTCCACACGCCCGCGATCGAGCGCGTGTACCAGCCGAAGTAGAGGGCGGGCGCGTCGAAGCGGGCCGACGCGGCGACGACCGGTTTCCCCCGGTCCACTTCGAGGGGGTAGTCCACCCCCTCCAGAATTTCCGCCACTTCCCCGAGCCAGGCGTCCCCGCTCTCGTGCGGACCGCCCGTATCGACGTAGGCGCGCCCGCGCAGGCCGACGGCCTCGGCTTCCAGAGCCGAATCGACCAGCCGCCTGGCCGAGGCGTAGGTCGGCCCGTCGAGGCGCGACACGCGCACAATCCTCTCGGCGGCGAAGCCGGGCGGATCCCTGCGTTCGTAAACCGGGTTGCGGATCGGACCGGCCATCGGGTAACCCCCCATCGGCAGAAGGGCGAGTTCGGAATCGACCGAGGCGCGTGTCGTCTGGAACTGCTGCGGCAGTCGTTTCGCGTCGGCCTCGGAAAAAAACAGATCCTCGTGGGCGATCCGCAGGGGTACGCCCTTGCACAGAACGAGCGCCTCGATCCGGTGGCCGTACACCGAAACCCTGCGCCGGGTGTGGTCGTCGCGCCCCGATCCGAAGGACCCGCGGATCCACTCCGCGTCGATCAACGCCTCCAGGAGCGGATCCCAGATGGTCTTCACGAAGTCCATGCCGGAAACGGTTTCCTTCCCGGGCATCGGCAGGGAGAGGATGTTTCCGGCGGGGATGTCCCGCGCCCGCGCGTAGTGTTCGGCCAGCTCGACCGATTCCGGATCGGAGGCGTTCGCGACAACGACGACCCCGGCCGGATCGAGCGCGCCGGAAACCGGGGCGACGCTCCACAGCGCCACGACCGCCCAAAGAACCGCCTGTCCAATCGCTCGCATTTCCAAGACTTTCGCGGATTCGCCCGCGGGCACAAGCGGAAACCGCCCCTACGACTCGGGAACGCCCAGGAGGGTGAAGTCGATGAGCGAGTGGCTGATGTGTCCCTCCTCGAGAGCGCGGATGTCGGTGCCCGGGCGGTCTTCCGGCATCGAGCCCGGCCGGTAGCGGAAGACGAATTCGCCGCCTTTGCGCTCGAAAAGGCCGGCCATCTTCATGTTCACCGGCACGGTCCGCAGAACCGGTGTTTCGGCGGTGACCCCGATCGGGAAATTGACGTTGTGGACGACTCCCTGGCGGGTCCGCCAGCGCCCCCCGACCAGATCCTCCACCATGCGGCGGGCGTGGGCCGCCGAGTTTTCCAGACTCTCGAAATAGTCGCCTTCCACGAAGCCGTCGCGGGAGCGCACCTCCTCGAAAATCTCGCGGGGGATGATTTTGCTGAAGGCGATCGCGGGATATCCGCTGAAGGAACCTTCGAGCGCGCCGGCGACCGTCCCCGAACTGAGAATGAGCGGCACGGTGGTGTTGAACCCCAGATTGATCCCGGACACCACGGCGTCCGGCGGCGCCCCGACCAGGTGCTCGAGGGCGATGTTCACGCAATCGGTCGGCGTGCCCCCGATCCGCCACCCCGGACAGCCGAGCGAATCGTCCGGCGTGGCGCGGACATTGCCCTGGCGGGAGATCCCCCGGCCGATCCAGCTCATCTCGGAATCCGGCGCGACCACGGTCACCGCGAAGCCCTCCAGCAGCCGGTCCACGAGAATCCGCAGGAAAAACGAATCGAACCCATCGTCGTTGGTTACCAGAAGATGTCTCTTTCCCATTGGTCCGTGGTTACGCGATCGCATGGCCGAAGGCAAGGCCCGGCGGTCCGATGGCGGGATTTTGTCGGGCTGGGGAGGCGGGACACTCCTGTCCGGCGGGGTATTGTAGGATTCCGAACG
>JBKHCX010000032.1:0-19836 GCA_046541615.1 Puniceicoccaceae bacterium | reverse complement strand
GAAGCCCGGACACCGAACCTTGCTTCCCGGTTGGCGGGTAGGATGTCCAGCCTTCAGGCCGCTCCCCTGGACCGGGACGGTGGAAGGCAGGGCACGCCATTGTCCACACGGTCGCCGCGTTGCCGGCCGGAAGCCGTTGGGACTGTCTTTCCGGCCGAGGCCGTTCCGGGTTGGACGACTGAAGTCATCCAACTACGTGGTCGCATGACTTGTGGATCACCGGTGAGACATAAAGGGTTTCGTGGATCAAAAAATGAAAAATATGATCCACAAGTGTTCTGGTGGTGATTTTAGGATCCACTGAAAATTTCCCTCCTTTCGGCGAGATTGATAAGCTCTTGATAGGCAAAGATGGCTGGCGTCCGCCCGGACACTGGTCGCATCTCGAAAAGAAGTTCATCCCGAATCTGTTGGAGAATTCTTTTGGGAGTCGCCGAGGGAGCGCCGTGAGGTTTGCCCAAATCCGTAGCCCGGAAGATAGGCTGGCTGAAGATGAAGTCGAGAATCGCGACTCCATATTGGGAATGGGTTTTCGCTTGGAACCATTTTTTTCGCTGTTCGTAAAGATTGATGATGGCCCGGGCCTTGCGGGTGTTGACGCGGGCCTGCTCCGCGACGGCTTTTAGAAAGAATTGGACCCATTCAGTCCATGCTTCGTCCCGGGAGACGGCGAGGAGGCACTCGGTATGTTCTTCCTTATGGGCTTCGAGATACTCACTTAGGTAGAAGGCGGGGAAACTCAGCATTTCCCGTTCAAAAAGGTAGAGTGGGATGATCATCCGCCCAAGACGCCCATTGCCGTCGAGAAAGGGATGGAGTGCTTCGAATTCCGCGTGGGCCATGGCGAGTTGGACCAGAGGGTTCGGCTGCTCGCCGTGGAGGTATTGCTCCCAGACCCGCATATCGTTCTCCGGAAGTTCGGGTGCTATGGGGATAAACTTCGCCGTTTTAAGATCGCGGCCGGGTGGGCCGATGGCATTTGGATTTCTCTTGTGGTTGCCAGCGTCTTTATCGCGCCCACGACCTCTTTTCATGAGGATCGCATGGGCTTCCTTGAGCAGGCGTCCGCAGAGGGGCGGGTCTTTTAGCCGGGCAGATGCGCATGAGATCGCCTTGTGGTCACACCCTGTATCGCCAGATAATATTGCTCGGGCGCGGCATCTCGAACCCGGAAACTGTTGGGAAGGGGCTATTCATCAGCCTCATCGACAATGTTACTTGGGCCGTCATCCGGCCTTCGGATCCCGGAGACAATACCATCCACGTGTTCGTGCAAATCGTCATTCACCGATTGCCACGGGCGGCGTCTTTCTTTTTGGTGACGGGAGTATGGAAGGAAATCAGCGGGCGATATCTTTGGTTCACGAGCGGTTCGGGGATCCCTCCGAGGTTTTGGAAGTCCGGGAGACGGAGATCCCGGCTCCCGGGCCCGGGGAGGTCCTGATCCGGATGGAGGCGGCGGCGATCCATCCGTCCGACCTCGGTATGGTCGGCGGATCCTACGGGCGGTTGCGTGATTTGCCGGCGGTCGCGGGCCGCGAAGGGGTTGGAAAAGTGGTCGCGACCGGAGCGGGGGTCGATGACGAGGTGTGGCTCGACCGCCGGGTCCGGATGGTGGAGGACGAGGGGGTGTGGCGGAGCCACCAGATCGCCGCGGCCGCGGAATTGTCGGCGGTGCCCCAGGGTGTTTCCGCCGAGCAGGCCGCTCTTTCGGCGGTCAATCCGACGACGGCGCTGCGCTTGCTCGAGGATTTCGCCCGGTTGCGACCGGGGGATTGGATCGTGCAGAACGCGGGAAACTCGGCCGTGGGGCTGGCGGTGATCCAGTTCGCGGCGGCCCGCGGGCTGCGTACGGCGAGCCTCGTCCGCAGGAAGGAGTTGTTCGCGCCCCTTGAGGATCTGGGCGCCGATCTGGTGCTGCTCGACGAGCGCGGGGCCGTCGAAACCATCCGCGGGGCGAGGGGAGGCGACCGGATGCCCCTGGGCCTGAATTCGGTCGGCGGCACCAGCGTGCTGAACCTGGCCGGTTCGGTGAGCGAGGGAGGGACGGTCGTCACCTTCGGCGCCATGACCGGCGAGAAGATCCGCTTTCCCACCCGCCAGCTGATCTTCAGCGATATTACCTTCCGCGGCTTCTGGATGGACCGCTGGAACCGGACCCATCCGCCCGCGGAGCGGCAGGCGCTCCTCGACCGTGTTTACGGGGCGATCCGGGACGGAGAACTGCGCACTCCCGTCGAGAAGGTCTATCCGTTGCGGGATTTCCGGGAGGCGCTCGCCCACAACGCCTCCGGTCGGTTCGGCAAGGTTCTCTTCGGCGATGTCTGATCCGTTCGACGCCTTGGTCGCCTCGCTGAAGGCCCTGCCGGGGCTGGGCCGCCGGTCGGCCGAGCGGATCGCCATCCACCTGCTCGTGGGCGAGGGGGACGGGCTCGAGGATTTCACCCGCACGCTCGCCGTGGCGGCCCGCGAGATCGGCCGCTGCCCCTCGTGCGGGAATCTCTCGCGGCGGGGACTGGAGTGCCCGATCTGTTCCGATCCGCGCCGGGATCCCGCCGCCCTCTGCGTGGTGGAGAAAATCCAGGATCTGGTCGCCATCGAGGAGGCGGGGAGCTGGAAGGGGCTCTACCACGTCCTGCACGGGAAACTCTCGCCGCTGCGCAACCGGGGGCCGGAGGATGTCAATCTCGCCGGTTTCGCCGACCGCGTGGCCCGTCTCGGTGTGGGGGAGATCGTGTTCGCGCTCTCGAACGACATCGAGGGAGAGGCCACCTGCCACTACATCGTCGAATCCCTGCTGCCGCCCGGCAACGAGGTCCGGGTGACCCGGATCGGGTTCGGGCTGCCGAGCGGGGGGGAGGTGACCTACGCCGATTCGGTGACCCTCCGCAGCGCGATGGACGCGCGGCGCGAGTTCGTCCGATGAGGAAGGGGACGCGCGACCTGGAGACCGCCGCCCTCGATCTCTCGAAGGCTGTCGGGCGGCTCCGTTTCTCGCCGCCGACGGCCTATGTGTACAACCCCCTGGAGTACGCGTGGGCCCCCCACCGGGAGTACCTGCGCAGGTGGGGGCGGGGGCGGAAAAAGACCGTGTTTCTCGGAATGAATCCCGGGCCGTGGGGGATGGCCCAGACCGGTGTTCCGTTCGGGGAGGTTGCATCGGCGCGCGATTGGCTCGGGATCGGGGGGGAGGTCGGAAGGCCGGACCCCGAGCACCCGAAGCGACCCGTCGCCGGCTTCGCGTGCTCCCGTTCGGAGGTGAGCGGCCGCCGGTTGTGGGGGCTGTTCCGCGAGCGGTTCGGATCGCCGGAGCGGTTTTTCGCCGATCATTTCGTTCTGAATTACTGTCCGCTCGTCTTCCTGGAGGAGAGCGGACGCAACCGCACGCCGGACAAGCTTCCGGCGGGGGAACGGACGCCGCTCGACGCCTTGTGCGACGCTTTTCTGCGGGAGGCGCTGGCCGTTCTCCGTCCGCGGTTTCTGGTAGGGGTGGGGGCCTACGCCGAGCAGTGTCTGCTGCGCAACGCTCCGGCCGGTGCCGGGGTTCTGCGGATCCTCCATCCCAGTCCGGCAAGCCCGGCCGCCAACCGCGACTGGGCGGGCGTGGCCACCCGGACGCTCGAGTCGCGCGGGGTCTGGGAATAGGTTCGGGGAACCCCATCCGCTAGCGGAAGTCGATCCGGCGCATCTGGTGGGCGGCCAGCGGGGGGAGGGAATCCAGGTTGGTCGAGGGCGTCGTCCGGAGCAGGTGCCGGGAGGCCTCCTCGCGCAGTTCCAGCCAGCGGTCCCACGCGAAGTCGGGGGAGTGGACGATCTGCCGGAGGATGGAGCGCCATTCGAGGACGGCCCTCTCCATGTCGCCGATCCGGATCTGGTCCGACTCGAACTCGGTCCGGCGGCGGCGGTCGGCGACCAGGGCCGCCACCACCTCGGCCGCCCCCTCGCCGTATTCGGGCGGGACTCCCCTGAGGAGATAGCCCGGAATGCTCCGCCAGCCGTATTTGAGCCGGCTCAGGTCGCCGAGCCGGCCGTCGGCCCCGGGTATTTCCTCGAAGCGGTGCCCGGCCCGCAGGTTGGCGAGCTGGAAAACGAGTTCCTCGACGGAGAAGGAGGGATCCTCGAGCCCGGCGGCGATGGCGAGTCCTTCGCCCTGGCTGAAGAAGCTGAAAATGACGCCCCGCCGGGTCGGGCGGAAACGGGAATCGACGAGGCCGAGATCGACCCAGTTCCGGGCCGGGCGGCGGGGCTTGTCGTCGCCCCGGTTGCCGAGAGCCGTTTCGAGGTCGGGGGAATCCTCGTCGAGGGTTTCGCGCACCGGCGGATTGATCAACGCCCGCCCCTTCGAGTCGATCCGGCAGAATGCGAGGGCCTCGGAATAATCGAGATAGACCCGGATCGAGCCATCGCGCTCCTCCCACCGCACGGCCTTTCCGCCGCTGGTCATCCGCGGAAGGAGGGGCAGGAAGCGGTTCTCGAGGGTTTCGAGGGGGCAGTGGGATTTCGGGCGGGGGTAGTCCCGGTGGGCCTCCCAGTCTTCGCGGAGGAGCTTGCGGAAGCCCTTGGTCAGGTCGAGGTTGCGCCTGCCGGATTCGCGGGGAAAGAGGGCGACCGTGAGCATGCGTCCGTAGGCGGTCGGCCGGGCGCCGGGCAGGCGGCACAGGGATCCGGCCCGCACGGTCCGCAGGACGACGGGGGAGGAGAGGGCGGGCAGCCAGCGGTTGGCGTCGAAGAAGAGCGCGTCCCGGAGCGCCATGCGTCGTTTCTTGCCGAGTCTCTCCCAGGTGCCGTCGGGGTTGCGCATTTCGATCCGTTTCGCGGGCGCCGCGGCTGCGGCGGCTGCCGCGGGGGTCGCGAAAGAGAGGGGGATCTCCTCGTCGAGACCGAGGTTGAGCCTGCCTGCGGAGAGGAAGCGGCGGTTGAGTTCGGCGAGTCCGGCGCGGGGATCCCCGGCCTCCGCCGAAATGGCCTGGAGGCTGGTGAGGCAGGCCTGCCAGTCGATCCGCCGGTTCGGGGAAAGGTCGGCGCTGCGCGCGTCCCGCAGACGCGGCTTGTCCGCTCCCGTGAGAACGTACCCGACGGGATCGATGCCCCGGCGCCCGGCCCGGCCGAACATCTGCAGGAGTTCGTCGGAGCGAATGCGCCGCAGTTCCTCGCCGAAGCGGTAGTGGGTTTCGGTTACGAGGACGGAGCGCATCGAGAAATTGATCCCCGCGGCGAGCCCGGTGGTCGCCACCACCACGCGGAACTGGCCGGTCTTGGCCAGCGGTTCGATGACTCCGGCCCGGAGGGAGTAATCGAGGCCGCTGTGGTGGTAGGCGACCCGGCGGGCCAGCAGCTTGCGGACCGGGCCGCGGGCGAGCGCCGCCTGTTCGCCCGTCAGCTCAAGAGGTTCGCAGGGGGGCAGGGCGGCGGCGAGCGTGCGGGCGATCTCCTCGGCGGACTGCCGCTGCGGGGCGAAGATGAGGATCGGCCCGAGCCCGGCGGCGAGGGCTTTGGCGATCCGGCGGGGCCAATAACCCCGGACCCCGGGCGGCACCTTGCGGCGCAGCCCGTCGAGGTTGACCTCTTCCTGGGGGACCGGGCGCTCCCGGCAGCGGACGAGGCTGGCCCGCCGCCCGAGCCGGGCGAGCCACTCGGTGATCAATTCCGGGTTGGCGGTGCTTCCGCTCAGGAGGAGAAGCTGCGTCTCCGGCGGGGCGCTGGCGACGGCCAGCTCGTAGTGGAGGCCGCGGAGCGGGTCGTTCAGCATCTGATACTCGTCGATGACGAGAAGATCCGGGCCCTCGCCGCGCAGGAGGGAGTTCCGCTGGGTCTCCAGGGTGGCGACGATGACCGGCGCGCCGAGGTTCTCGGCGAGGTCTCCGGTCGCGATCCCGACGTTCCACCCCCTGGCCCGCCACTCCATGAGCTTGTCGTTGGCCAGCGCGCGGGTGGGGACGGTGTAGATGCTGCGGGCGGGTCCGTTTCTCGAGATGAACTTCTCGAAGACGAAGGTCTTGCCCGCCCCCGTCGGCGCATCGACGACGACATCGCGGCCTTCGGCGAGAGCGCGGATCGCCTCCTGCTGCCACAGGTCGGGGACGAAGAGACCGCCCCCCCCGGCGTCGGCGGGATCCCCTTCCGGCCTTCCGGGGAGCAAGTGTGCGAGACCCGCCTCCATGGGACGGTGATCCTGCCGGTTTCGGACCGATTGGCAAGTCCGTTGTTGGAAAAGCGGGGCCGCGGGGCGTGTGGAGATGCGGCCGCGGCGGCCGCACCCGTTCCGGGGCGATGCGACCGTCCGGACGGTCGGGGAAGCCCGCTCAATACTGGAAATTCGGGAAGTCGGTTTCGACGAGGCCCCCGCGGGGTTCGAAGAAGATGGTGGTGAAAACGCCGCCGCGCAGTTCCTCGTAGCTCGGGGTTTTGTTGTAGCCGATGTCGGCCCCGAAGGCCCATTGGCGGGTCAGGAACAGCATGCCCTGCAGGTTGGAGATGAGGATGCCGGTGCTGTCGTCGGTACCTTCGTAAACCCTTCCGTCGGCATCGAGCGGGAAGAAGGGGGCGGCCTGTTGCTTGTTCGCCTGGCCTCCCGCGCCGATCTCGCCCTTGAGGAGGTAGTCCCCGCCTTCCTCGGTCATGAACTGGAGGTTGAGGAGGCCCTGGGCGAGGAATTCCGGGCTGAAGTAGCCGCCGTGGCCGAAGGTGAAAAAGCTCAGGTTTTCGTTGTAGCTGTAGAAGGTGAACGAGGGGCCGAAGTTGATGTAGTGGAAACCGTCCGGTTTGAAGGTGCGGCTGAGGGCCATGTCGAAGCGGATTTTCTCGTTGTCGGCGACGTTCTCGCCGGTGAGCTGGCCGACTTCGAGAAATCCGAAGAGGTTCAGTTGCTCGGTGATGGAGTGGAAGATGGACAGATGCATCCCGGTCTCGACCACGCGGCCCCATTCGAGGGAGGTGTAGGGATCGCGCATGCCGGTGTAGCTCAGCAGCGATTCGGTCACGGACTCGCGGTAGATTTCCAGCCCCCAGGCCCCGGATTCGTAGAGGAAGTTGAAGCCGCCGCGTCCGACGAACTCGCTGTCAACCTGCCCGCCGAGGGGGGTCATGCCCAACTCGACGTAGGGGGAAATCCAGTCTTCCCGGTAGTAGCCGACCTTCGGCTGGATCATGCCGTTGTAGGAGGTCTTGGGGGCGATCACGTACCCGGGCCTGGGCCTGTCGGGAATGAGACCGGTCAGGGCGAAATCGGGGAGAGCGCCCGCGTCGAGGTTCACGAGGCCGATCTCCACGTCGAAGCGGTTCACGTCGTCCTGGAAGACGGTGCCGGTCACCATCGGGCCGTAGGCGGCGCTCAGCTCGCTCTTGCCGGCATCGCCGTCCCGTGCGACGAAATCGACGGAGGCGGTCACTTTCGGAGCGGTGATGTTTTCGATCAAGGGCTGGTCGGCGTCTTCGGTTCTCGGCGAAACCTGGCTGGCCTTGAGGTAGAGCCTTCGGTCGTAGTAGCGGTCGCTCGTGTACAGGGCGTAGATGTCGCCGAGGGGACCTCCGTACTGATCGACGAGGCGCTGGATGCGGTCCCAGTTGCGCTCGCGGGAGAGGGCGGCGTACAGGCCCACGGCGGCGACCCGGTCCCGTTCGGCCCGGTAAAGCTCCTCGAACATACCGGCCGCCTTTTCAAGTTCCCCCTCGTGGTAGAGGCTCCATGCCTCCAGAATCGTCTCTCCGCGGGAGAGGGTGCGGAACTGGGCGATCCGCCGGAGGTCGGCCAGTGTCTGGTCGTAGCGTTCGGCTTTGAAGTTGGAAACCGCGCGGGTCATGTAGATGTCTCCGAGGATGTTCTCCATGCCCGGGTAGGCGTTGAGCTTCCATCGGGCGACCGCCTCCGCCTGCTGGAGGTACCCCTCGTTGTAGAGCGAGAGGGCGAGGCCGTAGGCGGACTCGTCGAAGTCTTCGTCCCACCGGAGCGCCTGCTCGAACCACTCGATGGCCTTCGGGTAGTTCTCGTCGGTGAAGTAGGACCACCCGAGGGCGCCGGCCATGCCGACGTCCTCGTTCTCGAGGACCCACGGTTCGAGTTCTTCGTACTCTTTGTCCTCGAGGAGTTGGCCGGGGTCGATCCCCGTTTCCTCGACCTGCTCCTCGCGCGTCAGGCCGGTCTGCGTTTCGCTGAAAACGATGGTGGGGGCGGAGGGGGATTCGATCGGCTCGGCCACCGGCTCCGGCGAGGGGAGGAGGACCTCGGTCGGAATACCGGCCCCGCCGACCGGTTCCGCGCCGGGGCGGCGGGTCGGCGTGACCGCGCCCGGGCGGGCACGCTCGGCCGGCCGGCTCTCGGGGAGGAAATAGGGGGTGCTTTCCGGGGCGGCGGGAGAGCGGCCGTCGTCGGGAGGAGTGGCTTCTTCGACGGTCAGGATCTCCTCCATCGAGGTCGGGAAGAGGCCCTCTTCCTCGTAGCTCTGCGCGGAGAGGACGGCTGCGAGAAGCAGCGGCGCCAATCCGGACGCGCTCAGCGGGAAAGGAAAAGTCGTTGGTTTCATAAATTCGCGATTGGTTTGCTTACGAGAGTTTTACGGACGTGGCAATTCCGAATATCTCTTCTTCTCCCTCCCGGCGAGGTCGGAGAGAAGGGTGAGACAGGCGGAGTAGTAGGAGGTGAATCCGTCGGAAGGGGGTCCGGGGGCGGGTACTTCGAGGGGCGCGGCCAGGTGGTAAACCGAGACCATTCCGGGGATGACCGTGAACTCGCCGGGCTCGCCCGTTTCCAGGTTCACCTGGTCGGGCACCTGGAAAACGCTCGGCTCCGAGGTGGCCCAGGCCTCGAAGGGCTCGTAAAGATCCGGCTCGTTCTCGCCCGCCCATTGCAGGTAGAGGGGGATCCGGACCGCGTTGTAGCCGAAGACGGGGTCGAAATCTCCGGGCAGTTCCAGCTCGCCCGACCGGGTGACCAGGAGCCAGTCCGGCGGGAGATCCCACTCCCCGAAGCGGGCCGTCCGGGCGAGGCGGATTCCGGAGAGATAGAGATCCTTCCAGAGGTGGGAGGGATCGATCCGGTGGAGGTCCAGAAAGGCGGGAAAGACCCAGTAGCTCGGGTTCACGACGACCCCTTCGTCCCTCGTGAATCCGGCCCGGCCGGGAAGGAGGAGGGGGCCGATCGGACTGTCGGCGATCAGGCTCGTGCGGATGGTCCGGGCGATGGACTTCGCCTCCTCGATGTATTTCTCGTTGCGCCAGAGTTCGCCGCCCCGCTGGAGCGCCCAGGCGATCAGGAGGTCGCCGTCGGTCGCGTTGTTCGGATCGGTGACCGGATTGCCCTTCGCGGCGGGATCCCATTTCCAGGCGAACAGACCGTCCTCCCGGACGCCGAGGTTCCTGCGGGTCCAGTCCCAGATCACGGAGAAGGCCGCCAGATCGCGGTTGGCCGCGGCGAGGATCATCCCGTAGCCCTGGCCTTCGGAATGGGAGATCCCCCCGTTGGCGTCGTCCACCACGCGGCCCTCCGGGGTGACGTACTGTTTCTTGAATTCCACCCAGGATCCCTTGCCGGAGGCGTTCCGGGAGGCGGTGAACCCCTGGAAGCCGGTCCGGCCCGTCATCGATTCCGCGGAGAAGAGAAAAAGCGCGAGGAAGGCGCGGAGGAGGGTTGTGGAAGCGGCGGAGTGCATCATTCTACCGGTGGGAGGCTCATTCGTGTCTGCGCTGGGCGATCGTGCGGTCCATGTGTTTGAGAACCAGGAGGGTCATCAACACGAACACAAGGAAAACCACTCCGGCGATGATATACCAGACCCGGAGCGAGACCCCGTAGCCGAGGGGGACGGGCACGATGGTGTCCTGGAAGGATACCTCGCTGAAGGATTTTTCCGGCTGAAGGGAACGGACGCTGTTCGGCGTGTCGTTCCACGAGAAGAGGTATCCGTTGATCTGGGACCAGTAGGGCAGGCGGACCAGCTGGCGGACCCGCTCGAGGAGAAGGTCGTCGTTGCGGGCGGTGAACACGAGGACCCACCGGGAGTTGGCCTCCGGGGAGGGGAAGCTGGTCATGACGGCGCGCGGGCCGATCGATCCGTCGCGGCGTTCCCCGCCCGCGCCCGGTTCGCCGTTCTCCTCCGCGGGTTCGTTCACCTCGATTTTCACGAACTCATCGCGGATGCTCGTGAAAAAGCGCCCGATCGCGGTCGGTTTGTGTTCCTCCTCCTCGTAGTAGCCCTCTTCGTCTTTGCGGGAGCCGAGTTCGGAAAACATGGCTTCGGGAATGCGCTCGCGGAGCGTGGTGGGGATGCGGGACTGCCCGCCGATGACGATCAGGTGGCGGTCCGGATTCGCGTAGGTGAAGCTGACGTCGGAGCCGTAGAGAAAGGTGTTCGAGATCTGCGACAGTTTCGCGATGAGCATCCAGGCGGCGCAGACGGTTTCCTCGCGGTTGTCGGTCAGGAGGAAACTGATCTCCGAGCCGTCCGGCTGGCCCACGAAGGGATAGAGCGTGCGGCTGGTCTTGCGCAGGTCGGGGAGGCGGGTGCCCCGGGGCACGTTGGGGATCTCGATCGTCGAGTCGGTGTAAATGAGCAGATCGTTCGCGGGCGTGAAACGCGGACCCAGGGAGAATTCCGAACCCCCGTCCGAATCGGTTGTGATCTCGAGAAGGTTCCGGCCGGAGAGAAAGTTGCCGATCGGAACGGAGAAGGTCAGAAAACGGCCGCCGTATTCGGAGGGCTGGGTCTCTCCCCAGGGGGTGCGCACGATCTCCGTCCCGTTGAGGCGGACCAGGATCGCGTCGCTGGTGCGGCGGGTGTACTGGCCGACGGAAAAATGGATCGAGGCGCTCACCTGGGCGGACGGCTTTTCGAAAATGTCGGCGGGGAAATAAACCTGCACGCCGATTCCGCCGGAGCGGACCGGGCGGATGGGAGCGCCCACCGCCTGCAGATCGGCGAAGCTGTAGGTCTCGCCGGGATTGACCGGCGGCTGGCCGAAGTAGGGGGGCGTTTCGGGGAAGAGCACCCGCTTGATCGAAATCGACTGGGCGGAGGGAAGATCCATGTTCACGAACCCCAGGGCGAGGACGGCCTCGTTGATTCCCCTGGAATCGGCGCCGGTCACCACCAGGACCGGTTCCTCCTCGTAGTTCGGCATGGGGATCATGCACATGCCGCTGTCCCCGATCTCGCCGACCAGCCGGGAGCCGAGGACCTCGCCGAGTTCGCCGGTGGTGCCGACGAGTACGTTGAAGCGCCCGGGAACCATCTGCGGTCCGTAGGTGATCAGCAGGGGTTTGAGGTCGGTGCGGAGTCCGAGACCCTGCACGATGGCGGCCCCGAGGGTGACCTGCTCCTGGGTGAGGAGACCGCTGCCGGGGAAGGTGAGGTGGACCCGGACGGAGTCCGGCGCCCGGTTCTGGAGAACCTCGTCGAGACTCGACATGAGAAAGGGATTCAACTCGCCCTCCTCGACTTCCGGCAGGGGCGCGCCGGGTCCGGGCTCCGCCCGCGGGGCCGCCGCCCCGCGCTCCTCCGGATCGGTCCGTTCGGTCCGTTCGGTCCGGCCCGTGGGGCGCGCGCCCTCGTCGGCGGCCTCCCTCCCCGGCGACTCGCGTAGAAATTCCGGGACGGCGGGCTCCTCCCCGGGCGCTTCCTCCCCGGGGGTTTCCTGCTCCTCCCGTAGTCCGCGCAGAAGCTCGTCGAGGGTGGAAGAGGATTGGCCCCGGACCGTCGCGAAGAGTCCGGCGATCCCCATCAGCAGAAGAATCGTTCGCGCGGCGGTCATGCGTTCTCGGGTTTGGGCGCCTGGCCGGACCTCGGCCCCACCCCGCCCAGAAGGGATCCGAACAGGTGGCCGAAGTGGGCGAGCGAGTACTTGATTCCGATTCCGAGCAGGAACAGGAAGCTGCCGAGGACCCCGAGCCGGCACTCGCGGTTGCGCTGGAAGTTCATCCAGCGGTCGCTGCTCCCGGTCACGAAGCGCACTTTCGCCTTTCGCTCCTCGAGGTCGGCGTGGTTGAACTCCGCCCCGAGCGAGAGCATCTCGGAGTCCTCGTCGTAGCGGAGAATCCGCAGGTCCAGGTTGAAGCGGAATTTCGCCTGCCGCCCCGGCGCCATGACCTGGAGGACCCCGGTGTCGGCCTTCTGGAGATCGCTTTCGTAGCCCGGCTTCAGGAGCATGCGCACTCCGCCGAGGGATACGTCGGTGATGCGGCAGTCGTAGGTGCCGCCGCCGGCCTCCAGTTTCGCCTCGAGGTTCACCGGCATGCGCGGCGTCGCCCGGCGCTGCCGCCTTTCGAGAAGCGCGCCGATCGCCGCGAGCAGGATCACGGAATTGAAGAAGCCGAAAGCCATCGTGATCAGCGTCGCCGTGGATTCGCTGGGAACGCTGAAGTAGCGGATCGCTCCGAAGGAGAGGGCGGTGACGTTGATCAGGAAGAGCAGGTAGAACGGAAAGGCCAGCGGCGAGATGAACGTCCGGTTGAGGAACTCGCCCTTGGGCGTGACCTTGAAGGCCGGCGCTCTCGGGCGGAAAACGGTTTTGACGATGGCGGGCAGGCAATACACCGACTGGATCAGCTCGTAGAGTTCCGAGACGAACGAGCGCCGCACCCGGCCGTAGAGGTAGCTCGAGACCGTCAGCACCGCCACGAGGTGGGGGACGGCGTAGGCGGTGAAGGTCTGCCAGTTCGCCGCGTAGATTTTCAGTCCGAAGACGAGGAAGGCCACCGGCGCCAGCAGGAAGACCAGCCTCGCGAAGGGGAAGAACCAGAACATGCAGCTGTTGGCGTAGCACAGGCGCTGGGCGAAGGTCAGGCCGCGCATGATGAGCGGGCGCTTCAGCAGGAAGATCTGGACCATGCCGGTCGCCCAGCGGATGCGCTGGCCGATGAACCCTCCCATGGTTTCCGGTTGGAGGCCCGACAGCATGGGTTCCGAGATGAAGGCGCTGTTGTAGCCGCGTCCGTGGAGGGAAAGGGCCGTCTCCGCGTCCTCGGTGATCGTCTCCCCGGACATGCCCCCCTGGGCCTCCACCATCGAGCGGCGGAGCAGCGCGCCCGAACCGCAGAAGAAGGAGGAGTTCCAGTAGTCCAGCCCCTGTTGGACCACCCGGTAGAACATCTCGTTCTCGCTCGGGGCGGAGTAAAAGGTGTTCAGGTTCTTCTCGATCGGGTCGGGGTTGACGAAAAAATGCGGGGTCTGGACGAGGAAGAGTTTCTCGTCCTGCGAGAAGAGGCCGACGGTGTTCTCGAGGAAGTTCTCGGTCGGGACGTGGTCGGCGTCGAGGATCAGGAGGAGGTCGCCGCCCGTCTTCTTCATCGCGTCGTTGATGTTCCCCGCTTTCGCGTGGACGTTGCGCTCCCGGGTCACGTACTGGACCCCGAGGCGCTGGCAGAGCCGGAAGAGGGTTTCCCGGCGGGTGAGCGCCTGCTCCCGGGCCGCGTCGTTGCCCGTCGTGCATTTCTGGTCGGTGCCCCCGTCGTCGAGGAGGTAGATCTTGCGCTTGCGGGCGGGGTAGCGCATCTGGAGGGCCGCCATGAGCGTGACCTCGAGGATTTCCTCGCTCTCGTTGTAGGAGGGGACGAAAACGTCCACGGTCGGAAGCATGTCCTCGGGCGGCAGGGGCACCGGCTTCCGCTCGAAGGGCCGGATGTTCACGAAAGAGCCGAGCAGGAAAATGAAGATCCCGTACACCTCGGCCAGAAAGAGGATGATGGCGATGCTGAAACTCACCCAGTCGTAATACTCGAGGGTCTCGAAGGTCCTCCACGAAAGATAGCGGAGGACCAGGAATACCGCGAAAATCAGGAAGACCGCGCGGGTGGTCGGCGTCTGCTTGAGGTAACGGAAGAGAAAAAGGCCGGCGAGCATCACTCCGGCCAGGTACCACTGCGCCCGGTGGTCCAGGTGGAGCGTGCAGATGAAGACGAACGCCGTGAACGAGAGGAACCAGAAGAAAACAACCAGGGGAAGGTGTTTCGATTTGTGACGCGCTGTTTTGGAAGTTTGAACCACTGTATGATTATCTGGCGGGCATCAGGCCCCGCGGACCGGCATGATCGTTACGATGCGGCATTGGGAATCTTTTTTCAATGATTTCCATAACAAAATTTTTAAAAGTCGGCCCGCCGCCCGGAGACGGGGGCCGGGCGCTCACAGCTCGCCGAGGAAGCGCTCCGCCTCGATGGCGGCCTGGCACCCCATCCCCGCGGCCGTGACCGCCTGGCGGTAAACGTGGTCGGAGCAGTCCCCGGCGACATAGACCCCCGGCACCGGAGTCAGCACCTGGCTGGGGGGGTCGGGCACGAGGTAGCCCTCTTCGTTCATGGGCAGCTTCCCGCGGAAGGGGGCGGTGTTCGGGATGTGGCCGATCGCGACGAAGACCCCCTTGCAATCGATGCGCCCGGTCTCGCCGGTTTCGCGGTTGCGGACCGACACGGCCGTGACCAGGCCGTTGTCGTCGGGGAGGATCTCCTCGACCACCGTGTTCCAAACCATCTCGATCTTCTCGTGGCTGACCGCCCGTTCCGCCATGATGGACGAGGCGCGCAGCTCGTCGCGCCGGTGGATGAGCGACACCTTCGAGCAGAAACGGGTCAGGAAAAGGGCTTCCTCGCAGGCGGAGTCCCCGCCGCCGACCACCACCACGTCCATGTCCCGGTAGAAGGCCCCGTCGCAGGTCGCGCAGGTCGTCACCCCCCTGCCGCCGTACATCTCCTTCTCCCCCGGCACTCCGAGAAGCCGGGGCGAGGCCCCGGTGGCGATCACCAGGGCGCGGGATTCGAACCGCTTCGATCCGGCGCGGAGGGCGACCGCGCCGGCCCGCACATCCGCCTCTTCGACCACGGCGACCTCGAACCGCGTCCCGAACCTCGCCGCCTGCTTGCGGAGATTCTCCATCAGTTCGAATCCGTCGATCCCCTCCGGAAAGCCCGGAAAGTTCTCCACCTCCGAGGTCGTCGTCAGTTGGCCGCCCGGCTGCGATCCCTCGATCACGAGAGGATCCAGGTTCGCCCGCGCCGCGTAAATCGCCGCGGTCAGGCCCGCGCAACCGGATCCGAGGATGATGATGTTTTCGACCATCCTCCTTTTCTGAAGGAGAAGACCGGCGAAATCAACTCCCGGATGAGCGCCGGCCGGGAAAGATGCCCCGCCCGGCCCGCTTTCGCCGCCGGAAGCGGACGCGGGCCTCGGAGGGCCGCGGGACCGCGGCCCCGAAGTCCGGGCCGGGGCGGACCCAAGCCCGGTGGATTAAGATTTGCTTATGCCCCGGATTAGTTGCAGACAAACATGAGATTCAATATCGTTTTTTCTGGCCGGTTTCCCGCCGGGGGGTTTAGCATGCGGGCTCAGATGAAAGACACACCTCCAATTGACGCGAACGCCGGCGGGGCCGGTTTTCTGGACGAGCTTCCGAAGGGCTGGGAGGGGATGATCGACTCGGTGGACGACGCGTCCCTCTCGGGCCTGCGGCTCGGGTCCCTCGGGTTTCTGCCCGGTCGCCAGCTTAGGCTGGCGAGGGTCGCTCCGATGGGGGATCCGATCGCCGTCGATATCGGAGGCCAGCGGGTCGGTTTGCGGCGGGCCGACGCCCGCGCCGTCCGTCTGCGCAACAGGAGGGCGCCCGATGGTGCTGCCGGTTGAAGCGGTCCGCACCCCCCGGGTCGGCCTGATCGGGAATCCCAACACCGGCAAATCGACGATTTTCAACCGCCTGACCGGCCTCCGCCAGCGGATCGCGAATTATCCGGGGATTACCGTCGAGGAGAAGGTCGGAACCGCCTTCCCCAAGGGCCGGGCCATCGAGCTGGTCGATCTGCCGGGCACCTACAGCTTGTCCGCGGCCACGACGGACGAGCGCGCGGTGCTCGATTCGCTGGCCGCCCGCGACGGGCGGTTGCCCCTCGACCTTCTGGTCTGCGTGCTCGACGCCACCAACCTGGAGCGGAATCTGTTTCTCGCCCTGCAGACGGCCGATTTCGGGATTCCCGTCATCATCGCCCTCAACCAGTGGGACATCGCCCGCCGGCGCGGCATTTCCGTGAACACCGGTCTGCTCTCGGAGCGGCTGGGTGTTCCGGTTGTCCCGGTGTCCGCCCGGAGCGGGGAGGGGATGGACGTCCTGGCCGAACGGATGGCGGAGGGGCTCGGGTCGCCCCGGTTCATGGAGCCCACTCCCTGGAACGCGGAGGTCGAATCCGCCGTGCGGAGACTGTTGGAAGCCGTGCCCGGCCTGAGCAGGGGCGAGGCGCTGCGCCTGCTTTTCGATCCGGCCAGCGCCCTTCTCCGGCGGTGGCCGGACCAGGAGCGGACGATCCGGGCGATTGTTGACGACGGGCGGCGGGCTCTCGCCGGGGCGGGGATCAACGCCGGTCCGGCCGAGGCGGTCTTCCAATACCAGCGGATCAACCGGCTTCTCGATGGAGTGACCGGGGCGGATCCGGCCGGCCGGACCGCGTACTCCGAGTCCATCGACCGCCTGCTCCTCCACCGCTTCTGGGGAACGGTCATCTTCCTCGGTGTGATGTGGGTGGTGTTCCAGTCCGTTTACTCGTGGGCCGGACCCGTCATGGACGGGCTCGACGCGCTCACGGGAACGGCCCAGGAGACCATCCGCCCCCTGCTCTCCGGAACCCCCCTGATCGAGAGCATGGTCGTGGACGGCATCATCGCGGGCGTGGGCGGGGTGCTCATTTTTCTGCCGCAGATTTTCGTGCTCTTCCTCTTCATCGGGTTGCTGGAGGATACCGGCTACATGGCCCGGGCCGCCTTCCTCATGGACAAGGCGCTCGGGTGGTGCGGGTTGAACGGCAAGAGTTTCGTGCCCCTGCTCTCGAGCTACGCGTGCGCGATCCCGGGCATCATGGCCGCCCGCACCCTCGAGAACCGCTGGGCGCGGACGGCCACCATCCTCATGGCGCCGTTCATGAGCTGTTCGGCGCGGCTGCCGGTGTATGTCCTCCTGATCGGCGCCTTCATCGAACCGGCCTACGGCGCGATGGCCGCCGGATGGGCGCTGTTTTTCTTCCACATCCTGGGGGTGCTGGTCGCGGCGCCGCTGGCGTGGGTCGTCCACCGCTTTTTCGTGCGGTCCTCCGTGCAGCCGTTCGTCCTCGAAATGCCCCAGTACAAAGTGCCCCACGTGCGGAACCTTTTCGTGCGGATGTGGGAGAGCGGCCGCGAGTTTCTTCTCCGGGCCGGAACGGTCATTCTCGCCTTTTCGGTCGTGATCTGGGCGCTCCTCTACTTCCCGCGCAGCGATTCGGTCGAGAGCGAGGTGACCGCCGCATACGCCGCCGAGATCGCGGAGGCCGGGGCGGTCTCCCCCGCCGGGGCCGAGGCCCTTCTCTCCGATCCCGAGGGCGACTACGCGGCCGAACTCGAAAACCGCCTGGAGGCGGCCTGGCTGGAGGACAGCTACCTCGGCCGTTTCGGCCACTGGGTGCAGCCCGTCTTCGGCCCGGCCGGATTCGACTGGAAGATCACCGTCGGCGTGCTTTCCAGTTTTCCGGCCCGCGAGCTGATCATCTCCACCCTGGGGATCATCTATCAACTGGGTCCCGAAGTGGACGCGGAGTCGGTCGGCCTCCGCGAGAAACTCGCCCGCGAGCAATGGACCTCCGGACCCCGGGAGGGGACTCCGGTTTACACCCTTCCGGTGGTGTTCGCCGTGCTGGTCTTCTTCGCCCTGTGCCTGCAATGCGGCGCGACCGTGGCCTTGATCGTCAAAGAGCTGAACGTGTGGTACGCCATTGGTTCCTTCGCGGGTATGACCGTCCTGGCCTGGATCGCCGCCGTGCTGGTCTATCAAATCGGAAACGCGCTGTGACCGGCTGGCTCGACATCGCCGTGGTCTCCGCCGCCGTCGGTGCGGCGGCGGGCTACCTCCTGCTGCGCTGGCTGCGCGCGCGGCGACGGGCCGCCGGGGGAGCCTGCTCCGCGGGTTGCGGCTGTTCGCTGAACGCGGCCGCGCCGGGGTTGCCGCGTGACCGACCCCGCGCGCCCGCCGTCAGGAGCCGGACGGCGACCGGCGCGGGGAAGCCGGGCCGTCCACCGCGAGAACCCGGCGCCCCTCCGATTCGATCCAGCGCGCGCGGACCCGGTACACGGTTTCGATCACCTCCGGGGTGAGCACCGCCGCCGGCTCGCCGCATCCAACCACCCGGCCTTCGTGCAGGAGTGTCACCGACCGGGCCCAGCGCATCGCCTGGTCGAGGTCGTGCAGAACCAGCAGAACCGCCGCGCCCCGGTCCGCCCAGTCGCGCGCGATGGCGAAGATCTCCTGCTGGAAGGTCAGGTCGAGGCTGGCCGTCGGCTCGTCCATGAGCAGGATGCGCTCCTGCGGCCGGTCGGCCTGCGCGAGGATGCGGGCCAGGTGCACCCGCTGCTTCTCGCCTCCGGAAAGGTGGAGGTAGCCTTCCCGGGCCCGGTCGAGGAGGCCCACCTGCCGCAAGGCCTTCTCGATCGCCTGCTCCCGCGAGGCGGGCGTTTCCCGGTGCGGCAGGCGCCCGATCCCGACGACCTCCCGGATCGTGAAGGGGAAGGCGAGGCTGGAGGACTGCGGCAGGCAGGCCCGGCGCCGGGCCAGCTCGTCGCTGTCGAACTCCGCGAGAGCCCGCCCGTCGAGGCGCACCTCCCCTTCGTCGGGCCGGATTTCCCCGGTCAGCACGCGCAGCAGGGTGCTCTTGCCGGCGCCGTTCGGCCCGAGGACGGCGTGAACCTCTCCCGGGCGCAGCCCGAAATCAACCGCCCGGAGCAGCGGCTTGCGCCCGGCCCGCACGGTTACGGCCCCGGCCCGCAGGATCTCCCCGTTCGCCCCGTTCATGATCCGAGCGCGTTCGCGTCGCTCCGGCGCGCCCGCAGCAGCAGTCCGAGGAAGAAGGGGCCCCCGATCAGAGCGGTCAGGATGCCGATCTGCAGCTCCGAGGGCGCGACCGACGTCCGGGCGACCAAGTCCGCGGTGACCAGGATGACCGCCCCGAGCAGGATCCCGGCCGGAAGAAGGAGCCGGTGGTCGGGGCCGAAGGCCGTGCGGAGCATGTGCGGCACGACCAGGCCGACGAATCCGATGATCCCGCAGAAGGCGACCGTCGCCCCCACCATCAGCGCGCTCAGCACAATGACCGTGCGCTTCACCCGCTGGACGCGGATTCCGAGATGGAAGGCCTCCGCCTCGCCCAGGAGGAAGGAGTTGAGCGGGCGGTCGAAGCGCAGGGCGAGCGCCGCCGCCGGCACGATGAAGAGGCTCAGGATCCCGACACCCGTCCAGTTGATCCCGGCGAGGCTGCCGAGGGTCCAGAACGTCACCGACCGCAACTGCTCGTCCGTCGCGAAGACGGTGACGAGCAGGCCGACGAACGACCCGCCGATCGCGTTCACCGCGATCCCGGTCAGGAGCATGGCGGGCACATGGGTGCGGCCCCGCACGAGCGATATCCGGTAGATCACGAACGTCATGCCGACGGCGCCCCCCATGGCCAGCACCGGAAGCCCGAACCAATCGAGAAAGGCGGCCACGGATTCCGGCGGCGCGTGCCCCGCGCGGGCGAGCGAGCCGAGGATCAGCGGAAGGGCCACGAGCGCCAGCACCCCGCCCATGGCGGCCCCGCTGGAAACCCCGATCAGCGCGGGATCCGCCAGCGGGTTGCGGAACAGCCCCTGGAGAAGCGCGCCGGAGAGGGTCAGTGCGGCGCCGACCAGGATGCCGGCGAGCAGCCGGGGCAGCCGGATTTCCCGGATCACCATCTCCCGGAGCGGCTCGTTCTCCGGGTCCCCCGCCCCGGCCAGGGCCTTCCAGACGTCGCCGGGCCCCGTTTCCACCGCCCCGGTGGACAGCGACCAGATCGAAACCACCGCCAGTAGCGCCGCGAGCACGCCG